>JAFNSO010000094.1 GCA_017384945.1 Ruminococcus sp.
GAAATGTTATTATTATGCAAGTAATTTATGGAGGATATTATGGCTAAAAATAAAAAGATGGTCGAGGCTATCACAAGCCGCGACGAGGATTTCGCTAAATGGTATACGGACATAGTCAAAAAGGCTGAGCTGGTTGACTATTCGGGCGTAAAGGGCTGTATGGTGTTCCGTCCCTACGGCTACGCTATCTGGGAGAATATCCAGAAGGATATGGACAAGCGCTTTAAGGAAACGGGCGTAGAGAACGTTTATATGCCGATGTTCATTCCCGAAAGCCTGCTCGAAAAGGAGAAGGATCACGTCGAGGGCTTTGCTCCCGAGTGCGCGTGGGTAACGGTAGGCGGTCAGGAAAAGCTCGCCGAAAGGCTTTGCGTCAGACCTACCTCCGAAACGCTCTTCTGCGAGCACTACAAGAAGGTAGTCGAGACCTACCGCGATTTGCCGAAGCTGTACAATCAGTGGTGCTCGGTTGTAAGATGGGAAAAGACGACAAGACCCTTCCTCAGAAACTCTGAGTTTCTCTGGCAGGAGGGTCACACGATACACGAGACAGCCGAGGAAGCCAAGGAGGAAACGCTTCGTATGCTCAAGGTTTACGAGGATTTCTACCGTGAGACGCTCGCAATCCCCGCTGTCGTAGGTCAAAAGACCGAGAAGGAAAAATTCGCGGGCGCGGAAATCACCTACACGATCGAGCCGATGATGCACAACGGCGTGGCGCTTCAGGGAGGTACCTCGCACTACTTCGGCGACGGCTTCGCGAAGAGCTTTGACATCAAGTTCCAGGGTCGCGACAACAAGCTCCACTATCCTCACCAGACCTCGTGGGGCGTTTCGACAAGAATGATCGGCGCGATCATTATGGTTCACGGCGACGACGACGGACTCATTCTTCCCCCGAAGATCAGCCCGATCCAGGTCGCAATCATCCCCATAGCCCAGCACAAGGAGGGCGTGCTTGACAAGGCAAACGAGCTCAAAGAGCGTCTTGAAAAGACCTTCCGCGTGAAGCTCGACGATTCCGACCACGCTCCCGGCTGGAAGTTCTCGGAGTACGAGATGAAGGGCGTGCCCGTAAGAGTTGAAATCGGACCCAAGGACATCGAAAACGGTCAGTGCGTAGTCGTAAGACGCGATACAAGAGAAAAAATCTTCACCCCCATAGACAACCTCGAGGAGGCTGTTCAGAAGGCGCTTGACGACATTCACGAGACTATGTATCAGAGAGCTCTCGAAAATATGAAGGAAAAGACCCACACAGCCCTTACCTTCGACGAATTTGTCGCTCTCGGCAAGGAGCAGGGCGGCTTTATCAAAGCGATGTGGTGCGGAAACGCGGAGTGCGAGGATAAGCTCAAGGAGGTCACAGGCGGCGTCAAGAGCCGTTGTATCCCCTTTGAGGAGGAAAAGCTGTCCGACACCTGCGTGTGCTGCGGCGCTCCCGCGAAGCATATGGTTTACTGGGGCAAACAATACTAAGGCGACACCGCACAATTCGCGGCGCGCGTCTTACTTGAATATTGTTCCGTCAGACTACCCAAAAATCGGAATACATACGTCAGTGTTCATACCGATTGTTTGTGCAGTCCGACGAAAAATCTTACTGCGCAATCCGCACACCTGAATTATGCGGTATTGCCTTATTAAATCGGAAAGTGGTGTAATAAATGCCGATTAAAGTGCAGAGCAATCTGCCCGCGATTAAGGTGCTCGAGAGTGAGAATATCTTCGTTATGCCCGAGGAAAGGGCGATGGCGCAGGATATCCGACCGCTCAAAATCATAATTCTCAACCTTATGCCGACGAAAATCGAGACCGAGACCCAGCTTCTCAGGCTGCTCGGAAACAGTCCGCTTCAGGTTGACATCGAGCTTTTGCAGACGGCTACACACAAGTCAAAGAACACCTCACGCCGTCATCTGACGACGTTCTACAAGACCTTTGACGAAATAAAAGAAAAAAGATTTGACGGAATGATTATAACGGGCGCTCCGCTCGAGCAAATCGAGTTCGAGGAGGTCGACTACTGGGAGGAGCTTTGCGCGATTATGAACTGGGCAAAGCGTCACGTGTACTCGACTCTGCACATCTGCTGGGGAGCTCAGGCGGGACTTTACCACCGCTACGGGATCCAAAAGTTTGAGTTCACGGAAAAGCTCTCGGGAGTGTTCGAGCATCGAACCCTCAACCCGCTGCACCCGCTGCTTAGGGGCTTTGACGACGTGTTCAAGCTCCCCCACTCGCGCTATACGGGCGTGCACAGCGCCGAGGTCTACAAGCACAAAAGGCTCGAGATCCTCGCCGCCAGCGACAAGGCGGGCGTTTCGATCGTGTGCAGCCGCAACGGCAGGGAATTTTACATCCTCGGTCACGCCGAATACGACCGCGACACGATAGCGAACGAGTACTTCCGCGATATAAACAAGGGAATCGACGTGCACATCCCCGACAATTACTTTCCCGACGACGACCCGACAAAAACACCACCGATGGTGTGGAGGAGCACAGCGAACCTGCTGTTTTCAAACTGGCTGAACTACTACGTATATCAGCAGACTCCGTACGACCTCGAGGATTTGAAGAAAATGTACGAGGACTAAGCTATAATGTAAAAAAACAGGCTGACGAGGAAGTCAGCCTGTTTTATGTTATCTGTCACTCAGTTTTTTGTACTCTCTGTGCTCGGAAATGCTCATATACGCGGGTCTTATGATCTTGTTGCCGTTTATGAGCTCCTCGATACGGTGAGCGCTCCAGCCCGCAATACGGGCTACCGCGAAGAGCGGAGTATAGAGCTCGGTCGGGAGGTTGAGCATATTGTAAATAAAGCCGCTGTAGAAATCGACGTTTGCGGAAACACCCTTGTAGATGTGCTTTTTCTTGCCGATGACCTCGGGCGCGAGACGCTCGACCCTTGTGTAAAGCTCGTACTCGTCGCTTAGACCCTTGGCGTTCGCTAGTCTGCCCGTGAATTCCTTAAGGATCCTCGCTCTCGGGTCGGAAATCGTGTAAACCGCGTGTCCCATACCGTAGATGAGACCGCTTCGGTCAAAGGCGTTTTTGTCGAGAAGGGCTGTGAGGTACTTTTCGATTTCCTCGTCGTCCTTCCAGTCGCTTACGTTGATTTTCAAATCCTCGAACATCTTGCTCACGCGGACGTTGGCGCCGCCGTGCTTCGGACCCTTGAGGGAGCCGAGAGCCGCGGAGATCGCGGAGTAGGTGTCTGTTCCCGAGGAGGTTACAACGTGGGTGGTAAACGAGGAGTTGTTACCGCCGCCGTGCTCGGCGTGGAGCACGAGGGACATATCGAGCACCTTAGCCTCGAGCTCGGTGTACTGACGGTCGGGGCGCAGAAGCTCCAGAATGACCTCGGCAGTGCTCTTGTCGGGGTCGGGAACGTGGATGTAGAGGCTCTTGTTGCGCAGATAATGATTGTACGCCTGATACCCGTAGACCGAAAGCAGGGGGAATACGGAGATAAGCTGAAGCGACTGGCGCAGAACGTTCTCGATCGAGGTGTCGTTCGGGTTCGAGTCGTAGCAGTACAGCGTCAGAACGGAACGCGCGAGGGTGTTCATCATATCGGCTGAGGGCGCCTTCATAATAACGTCGCGCACAAAATTTGTGGGAAGGGTTCTGTAGGAGCCGAGCATTTCCTGAAAATCGGCGAGAGCCTTAGCGGAGGGCATTTCACCGAAGAGCAGAAGATACACAACCTCCTCGAAGCCGAAGCGGTTATCGTCGACAAAGCCCTTGACAATATCCTCGATATTATAGCCTCTGTAATAGAGCTGACCGTCGGCGGGAACTGTTTTTCCGTCGACAACCTTGTTTTGCAGAATCTCGGAAATGTTCGTAAGACCTGTACGCACGCCCTTACCGTCGATGTCGCGCAGACCGCGCTTTACATCAAACTTGGGGTACAGATCCTTGTCAATTACGGAATTGCGAAGCAGTTTATCAGACAGCTTATTCAGTTTTCTGTTAGTATCGTATCTCGCTAAATCTCTTGGCATATAAACCACTTCCTTCTGTTGATATAAAAAGGGACGGCTCGGCACCGTCCCTTAATTAATTGATTCATAAAGTTCGGATACAAAAACCTATCAGAAATCAATTATAACATATTTATTTTCAAAAAGCAAATTTTTTGATTTTTACTGTCAGTCGCCGATTTTGCCCGCCAGATCCTTGACATAGACCCTGAGACTTCCCTTTCCGGGAGCGGAAACCGTAAGCGAGCCGCCCGAGACCTGCTTGGTGTCGCCTGTGACGGCGTCTCTGTAGGTTCCGTTGGGGATTCCCGAGAAGGTGGCGCCGTTAGTGACGGCTACGCACGCGACGGAGTCCTTGCCGCCCGCTGTGTAGCGTCGGACAAAGCACATATCGCCGCAGGACTTGTACTGACCCTTCTGTAAAGCAGGAACAGCTCTTCTAATCATATTGAGCTTTCTGATGTGCTGTGCAAGCTGGTTGTCGAGCGTCGATTTGACTTTACCCGAGGCTGTGTATTTTCCGAAATCAGACGCGGTGACGCTACCCTCGAGTTAGTCGCCGAAGTAGGCTCGGCCTGTCTTTGAAAGCGGAGCGGTAAAACCGACGTCGATAAGCTGACCCTTCTGGAACTCAACCTCAGAGCCGTAGTAAATGCAGGGGATTCCTCTCCATGTAAACATAAGGTTGAGGTTTTCCTTCCACGCCTGCGTGCCGCCTCCAAAGCGGTAGTCCTCGCCGCCGTGAGCCGAGCCGTCCTCTCTTTCGGGGCCGTAGTCGTGGGAATCGACGTAGGTTACGTTCCACGTCGCGTCGTTCATATACTGATCCTCCGCGCAGCCGATAGACCACGCCTTTGACGCGAGAGCGAAGTTTCTGTGCATAGCGAAGTCGATAACGCCTGTGCCGTTCCACTTGCTGTAGTCGGGGTTGTGGTAGTTTGTTCCTTCGAGGAACGCGTTCTTTGAGGTCGGCGCTCCCGCAGAGCTGGAATGAGCTCTGTAGTGCTTGATTGAGTTTTCGAGGTTCTTTGACCAGCTTGCGGTATCCCACAGCCAGTTGTTCTTCCACGCGCTCTCGGTCTCTACCCAAGAGAAGAAGGGCGGCGAGGAGGACGGAATGTTGTGGTTCCAGACCTCGCGCACACGGGAGCAGACCTCACCGAAGATGTAGAAGTTCTTGACCTTCTTGAACACGGGGAAATACGCGTTGTTCAATGTCCAGCGGTTGATGTGCTTTTCTGTATCGAGACGGAAGCAGTCGACTCCCATATCGACGTATTTCATATATGTGTTTGTGACATACTTCGCGACCTCGGGGTTCTCCGTGTTTATATCGACGCAGTCGCCCGCCATTGAGCCTGTCTGCTCGATTTCGGTCTCGTAGCCCATATCGGTCTCGCGGTGGTAGTGTTCCTTGGTGTTGCCGTATTTCGAGCCCTTGTGAGCCTTCAATATGTCGAGTCGAGCCTGAAACGGCGGGTCGTCGCCCGTGAGACTCGAGTAGTTCGGGTAGCCCTTGTCGAGGTTACCGCCCTTGATGATCTTCATACAGCTCAGAGAGCCCAAATCCTGAATCTTCTTATATTCTTTCTTGAACATAGGCTCAAGGAAGGTCTCGCCGAAGTTGCCCGTGTGGTTCCAGACAACGTCCTGAACGATCTTCATTCCCTTTGCGTGAGCCGCGTCAATCAAATCCTGATAGCTCGCGCCGCTCGACTCGTAGCGGGGGTCAACTTTACCGTAATCGAAGGCGTGGTAGCCGTGGTAGTCGTAGCCCGAGGCGTTCTCAACAACGGGAGTGATCCAGATCGCCGAGAAGCCGAGAGCCTTTATGTAGTCGAGCTTCTGGATAAGTCCTTTGAAGTCGCCTCGCCACGCGGGGTCGGAATCGGGGTTGTTAGCCGTTTTGTCTGCCCAGCAATGGACGTTGTTGCCCTTGTCGCCGTCATAGAAGCGCGTAGTCATAACAAAATATATGCTGTCCTCGCGCATATCGGTACGCTCCCACGAGCCCGCCTCGCCCGGCTTTTTGGATGTCCAGCGGCCGTCCTTGTACCACCACTCGCCCGTCTCCTGAGTAAGCTCGTCGGACTGGACGTTTTTAGTGATAAAGAGCATATTTATTTTGGTGACATTTGAGAAGGTGTATTTGTACCAGTTGTCCCCCTCGCCTGTCATTGCGGGACCCGGGTACTGGGTCTCAATGTTCTGCGGAAGGCTGTTCCAGTAGTAAATTGTCGGAGCGCCCTTTTCGCTGTAGCAGTGAACGGTGATGCCGCCCGCCGAGGTTTTTGTTTTCTTTACCTCAGCCGCGGAAACGGACGTCGTTACCGCAATAACGCTCGCGACAACCGCCAGCGCCAGAAGCGCCGCGATAAGCTTTCTTGCACGTTTCATTTCATTCCTCCTGATTCTCGAATAATAACATAAACCTATTCATTATAAGTATAATATAAAATCAGCGTCCTTATTTTCCAATTAAGAAAAATAAGGACGCCGTATGTGTAGATTTTTTACTGAGTTTTTTGTGTATTATTCTGAGTCTTACTTCATATAGGGGCTGGAATCGCCGATTTTGCCCGAGATTCCCTTGAAGCCCGAGGCGCAACATACGTAGACGCGGAGGTTTCCTCTGCCGTTCGCGCTGACTGAAAGCGAGCCGCCCGAAACGTTCTTGACGTCGCCTGTGACGGCGTCAATGTACTTGCCGTTCGGAATACCCGAGAAGTTGCCGCTTCCGCTGATACATACGCAGGCGAGCGAATCAACGCCGTTCGCTGTATAGCGGCGGACAAAGGACATTCCGCCTCCCGAAGTGGCGTACTGACCCTTTTGGAGAGCGGGAACAGCTCTTCTTATCATATTGAGCTTTCTTACATGCTGACAAAGCGGCTTGTTGAGAGTTGACTGCACAGCGCCCGAGGCGGTGTACTTGCCGAAGTCGGTGGTAGTGACCTTGCCCTCGATGTTGTCGCCGTAGTAAGCTCGGCCTGTCTTTGAAAGCGGAGAGTTGGGGCCAACGTCGATGACCATACCCTTCTGGAACTCAACCTCGGAGCCGTAGTAGAGACAGGGGATTCCGCGGAAGGTAAACATCAAATCCATATTCTCAGCCCAAGCGTCGGTGCCGCCCGTGTAACGAACCTTCTGACAGAAGTCGGGGGCATAGTCGTGAGAGTCAACGTAGGTTACGTTCCATGTAGAATCGTTGAACGCCTTGTCCTCGCCGAGAGCGGTGCCGTAAGCGCCGTTCGCGGACTCAAAGTTCCAGTGCATGGTGAAGTCGATAACGCCTGTGCCGTTAGCCTTTGAGTAGTCGGGCTTGTGGTAGGTATTACCGCTGCTGAGGAAAGCGTTGTTACTCGTCTCGGAAAGTGTTTTTGACTGATACTCGCCGTAGTGGGTCATGGAGAGCTTGATATTTGAGCCGTTGTGAGAAGAATCGGTGAACGGAGTTTTGCTCCAGTTGTTCTGCCACTTGCTGTTTGTTTCCTTCCATGTATAGAAGAAGGGTGAGTCGGACTGACCGCCCTCGTTGATGAACTCGCTCCAGCGGGCGCAGACCTCGCCGAAGATGTAGAAGTTCTTGTACTTGTTATAAGTCGGGAAGTACGCGCTGTTCAGCGTCCAGCGGTTGATGTGTTTCTCCGTATCGAGACGGAAGCAGTCAACTCCCATATCGACGTACTGAGTGTACGACTTGTTGATGTAATCCGCGACGGGCTGGTTCTCGGTGTTTACGTCACGGCAGTCGCCTTCGATCGAGCCTGTCTGCTCGGTGGACTGTCCCCAGCCCGCGTTCTCGGGGTCGTGGTAGTAGCCCTTTGAGTTATACTTTGGGTTTTTGGTCGCCTGCATAATATCGAGTCGAGCCTGGAACTGATCGCCCGGCTTTAAGCTCGCGTAGTTGGGGTAACCCTTTTCCATTTCGCTGCCGGGGATGATCTCCATACAGTCGGCGGAGGCGAGATCCTTTTTGTAGTTCTTCTTGAATATCGGGCAGAGGAAGTTTTCGCCCCAGTTGCCCGTGTGGTTCCAGACAACGTCCTGAACGATTTTCATTCCCTTCGCGTGTGCCGCGTCAATCAAATCCTGATAGGTCGCGTTCTTCGACTCGTATCGAGGATCGACCTTCGAGAAGTCGAGCGCGTGATAGCCGTGGTAGTCATAGCCCGAGGCGTTTTCTACAACGGGAGTAATCCAGATTGCGGAGAAGCCGAGAGCCTTGATATAGTCGAGCTTGTCGATGAGTCCCTTGAAGTCGCCGCGCCACGCGGGGTCGGAGTCGGGGTTGTTGGCTGTTTTGTCGTCCCAGCAATGGACGTTGTTGCCCTTATCTCCGTCAAAGAAACGCGTGGTGATAACGAAGTAGATACTGTCCTCACGCATATCGGTGCGCTCCCACGAGCCTGTCGCTCCGGGCTTTTTGGCTGTCCAGCGGCCGTTTTTGTACCACCACTCACCCGTCTCCTGAGTGAGCTCTTCGGACTGCTGGTTG
Source organism: Ruminococcus sp. (assembly GCA_017384945.1). Taxonomy (GTDB): domain Bacteria; phylum Bacillota; class Clostridia; order Oscillospirales; family Acutalibacteraceae; genus Ruminococcoides. Next base: position 8,494 of record JAFNSO010000094.1, read on the forward strand.
TTGGTGATAAAGAGCATATTGATTTTGGTAACGTTTGTAAAGGTGTATTTGTACCAGTTTTCGCCCTCGCTCGTCATTGCGGGACCCGGGTACTGGGTCTCGATGTTCTGCGGAAGGCTGTTCCAATAGTAGACTGTCGGAACGCCCTTTTCGCTGTAACAGTGAACGACGATGCCGCCCGCCGAGGTCTTGGTTTTCTTGACCTCCGCGGCGGAAACCGACGTGGTCACAACAGCGACGCTCGCGACAACCGCCAGTGCCAGAAGCACTGCCAATAGTTTTTTTACACGTTTCATTTCAATCCTCCTAAAGAGTCCTAATCACTATAATTATAATATAAAAAATCCGCCTCTATTTTCCAATAAAGAAAATAGAGGCGGTGTTAATGTAGAAAATCACATAATTATTTTATTGATTTTTCTAACTATTTCATATACGGGCTGGAATCGCCTATTTTGCCTGAGATTCCCTTGAAGCCCGAGGCACAGCAGACATAAACTCTGAGGTTGCCCTTGCCGCTCGCGCTGACTGAGAGCGAGCCGCCCGAAACGTTCTTTACGTCGCCTGTGACGGCGTCGATGTACTTGCCGTTCGGGATACCCGAGAAGTTTCCGCTGCCGCTGACACATACGCAGGCGAGCGAGTCAACGCCGTTCGCGGTGTAGCGGCGGACATATGCCATATTGCCGCTCGCGGTCTGATACTGACCCTTCTGGAGAGCGGGAACAGCTCTTCTTATCATATTGAGCTTTCTTACGTGCTGACAAAGCGGCTTGTTGAGCGTCGTCTGAACGGTGCCCGATGCGGTGTACTTGCCGAAGTCGGTGGCGCTGACGCTGCCCTCGATGTTGTCGCCGAAGTACGCGCGGCCTGTTTTTGAAAGCGGAGCGTTGGGACCGACGTCGATCGGAGCGCCCGCCATAAACTCAACCTCGGAGCCGTAGTAGAGACAGGGAACGCCTCTGAACGTAAAGAGGAGATCCATATTCTCAGCCCAAGCCTCGGTGCCTCCCTTGTAGCGCATTGTCTGACTTTCGTCGGGGCCGTAGTCGTGGGAGTCGACGTAGGTTACGTTCCATGTGGAGTCGTTGAAGTACTTGTCCTCCTCGAGCGCCTTGCCGTAAGCCTGATTAGCGTTGTTGAACGCCCAGTGCATCTGGAAATCGATTACGTCGAGACCCGAGCGCTTCGAGTAGTCGGGCTTGTGGTACTGGCCGCTCTTGAGAGCGTAGTTGGAGCTTGTGGGCTGGTTGCCTGTGCTGAGGTGAGCGTTGTAGTGATTTTCGGTTACGGTCACGTTTGCCTTCGCGTCGTTCGTGAACTTGCTGAGCCACGTTGAATCGTCAGCCCATGTGTAGAACGCGCAGGAAATCGGCGGAGCGTCACGGTACCATACGTCGTGACCCTTTGTACAAACCTCGCCGAACATATAGAAGTTGTCGCCGCCTGTTTTTCTGAACGACGGAACGTAGTATTTGTTGAGGGTAAGTCTTGAAATGTGCTTGACGGTATCGACACGGAAGCCGTCAACGCCCATATTGATGTACTTGTTGTAGCACTTTGTGAGGTAGTCGGCTACCTTGGGGTTCTCGGTGTTGAAGTCGAAGCAGTCGTCGGCGATCGTCTTGCGCTGAGCCTCGAAGTTATCCCAGTCACCGCCTCCGCAGAAGCCTGTGTGGTGGTAGATGTTGTCGGGGTCGCCGTTGCCGTTCATAACAACCTGGTTACGGGTGGGATAGTTGTCGGAATTGAGCTGGAGAAGGTTTCTCTCACCCCAGTTGCAAGAGTGGTTGAACACGACGTCCTGAATAATCTTGATTCCCTTCGCGTGAGCCGCCTTGATCAGATCCTGATAGCTCGCGCCGCTCGACTCGTAACGGGAGTCGACCTTTGAGAAGTCGTAGGCGTGGTAGCCGTGGTAGTCATAGCCCGAGCGGTTCTCAACAACGGGAGTGATCCAGATTGCGGAGAAGCCGAGCGCCTTGATATAGTCGAGCTTCTGGATAAGTCCCTTGAAATCGCCTCGCCACGCGGGGTCGGAGTCGGGGTTGTTAGCCTTTTTATCCTCGGAGCAGTGGGCGTTGTTGCCCTTGTCGCCGTCGTAGAAGCGGGTGGTGATTACGAAGTAAATGCTGTCCTCACGCATATCGGTGCGCTTGCTGACGCCCGTGTTGGTGCCGGGGAGCTCGGACGACCAGTCGCCGTCCTTGTACCACCACTCGCCCGTCTCGCGGGTGAGCTCTTCGGACTGTACGCCGCCCGTTACAAAGAGCATATTGATCTTAGTAACGTTAGAGAAGGTGTACTTGTACCAGTTTTTGCCCTCGCTTGTCATAGCGGGACCCGGGTACTGGGTCTCGATGTTCTGCGGAAGGCTGTTCCAGTAGTAGACAGTCGGAGCGCCCTTCTCGCTGTAGTAGTGGACGGTGATGCCGCCTGCCGAGGTTTTGCTTTTCTTAACCTCAGCGGCGGAAACAGACGTCGTTACCACAGCCACGCTCGCGACTACCGCCAGTGCGAGAAGCACGGCAATAATCTTTTTCACACGTTTCATTTCAATCCTCCTAAAAAACCTATGTTAAGAGTCTAAATCATAATAATTATAATATAAAAACAGCGCTCTAATTTTCGTATAAAGAAAAATAAGAGTGCTGTATTCATAGAACTTTAGAGCCGCGTGTCAAGGCTTTTTTGTGTATATTGGTTAAGCGGGCGGTTTCAGCGTAAAATAAGCCGCTCAAGCGCTTTCGCGATCCCGTCGTTATCGCAGTCGTCGGTGACCATATCGGCAGAGCGCCTGACGTCCTCCTCGGCGTTGCCCATAGCCACTCCCATTCCCGCCATTTTAATCATGGAAAGGTCGTTGAAGTGGTCTCCGAAGGCTATTACCTCGTCCATCGAAATCCCCATATCACGGCAGACGATTTCGACTCCGAGACCCTTGTTGATTCCCTTGGGCATAACCTCCAAAAACCACGGCGCGGAGAGATAGATGTCTAGCTCCTTTCCGAACCTGTCTTTTAGCGCTTTTTCGGCTTGAAGAAGCTCCCCGGGCTCGCCCGCGAGGAGCATTTTGTGGAGCCTCCAGTCGACAAAGCGGGCTATGTCGTCGACGGGATTGAGCGGAATCCCGATTACCTCGGACTCTACCTTAGTGTAGTCGTTCACCTTTTTGTCGCAGAAAATCACGTCGCCCTTGTGAACCATTGTAGTGATATTGGTCGGGCGGAGAATATCGTAAACGGGCTCTATGTATCTGCTGTCGAGATATGTCGAGCCTATGAGCTCTCCCCTGCTGTTCAGAACCGCTCCGCCGTTAAAGCCGAGGTAGTAGCCGCCGTTTTCCAAAACCTTCAGCTCCTCGGCGTATGGACGAACCCCGTAAGGGAGCCTGCCCGACGCGACGACCAGCTTTACGCCTTCCTCCTGCGCCCTGAGAAGCGCGGACTTGGTGAGCGGAGTGATCCGCTTTTGACGGTTGAGCAGTGTGTCGTCGATATCGAGCGCTATGAGCTTGTACTTCATTCGTTCACAGCCTTTCAGAGCTTTATCTTTGAGAGAACCTGTCCGACCTTATCGTGCAAAACGAGGTCTGCGGTGTTGTCCATGGGAGTCGGGTCGCGGTTGATAAGCACGAGCTTTGAGCCGCCGAAATACTGAACAAGTCCCGCGGCGGGATAAACGGTGAGGCTTGTGCCCGCGATTATAAGCACGTCGGCTTCGGCGATCGCGTGAACCGCTCCGCGGACGGTGTCGTTGTCGAGACCCTCCTCATAGAGCACTACGTCGGGCTTGATTGTGCCGCCGCAGCCGCATTTCGGAACGATTTCGGGGCTGTTCTTGACATAAGCCGCGTCAAAAAACTTTCCGCAGCTCATACAATAATTTCTGTGGACGGAGCCGTGGAGCTCAAAGACTACCTTGCTGCCCGCCTTCTGGTGGAGACCGTCGATATTCTGAGTAACAATCGCCTTGAGCTTGCCCTTTTGCTCCATTTCGGCGAGCTTTTTGTGGGCGGCGTTAGGCTCGATGTCGAGCTCGAGCATTTTGTCCTTATAAAACTTGTAAAATTTCTCGCTTTTTCTCATAAAAAACGTGTGGCTGAGAATCTGCTCGGGAGGATAGTCGTATTTTTGATGATATAGTCCGTCGACGCTTCGGAAATCGGGGATACCGCTTTCGGTGCTGACTCCCGCTCCGCCGAAGAAAACTATGTTGTCGGAGCTGTCGATGATCTGCTGTAATTGAGTAATTTTATCCATTATTCTCACCTCTGCTACCATAATAACACCCATCAGGCAAAAAGTAAAGGAGAGCCGAAGCTCTCCTTAAAATTATTTTTCTTTTCTGAGTGAAGCGTAGATTTTGTCCATAAGCGGGTCGAGAAGCTTGATCTGACCGATAATCGGGAGTTCCTTTTTCTCGGGCTTTGTGGAGTTGACGATACCGATAATTGCGAGTACGACTATGAAGATCGAAGCGAGGCTGAAAATAATGCTGAACACTTCATATACAGCGCTCGGAGCCTCGTAGGGAACATACCATATGTACTTGATCTGCTTGGGAGTAACAGCGTTGATAATAGCCAAAATTATCTGTGTTACGATTGTGTAAGCAAGCGAGCCCGCGAATAAGATCGCGCCCTGTCTTACATGATACTCGCAGAATCTTGAAAACTTTCTCGCGAAAAGCGGGATAAGCAGGAAGATTCCGAGATACGAAAGCCAAGCAAGTGACCTGTCCTCTGTCGGGTCAGTCTGAACAGTCGGCTGAATGGGCTGCTGAAAAGACTGCTGAACGGGCTGCTGAGGAGCCGCCTGCTGAGGAGCTGCCTGCGCTACAGGCGCGCCGCAAGCCGCACATACCGAAGCGTCGTCGGCGATTTGATTTCCGCAATTTCTGCAAAATGCCATTGTTAATACCCTCTCTTTAATAAGAATTTATCATAATCAGCAAAAGCTGTCTGATACTTGTTTTTGACCGCGAAAGCGGCTTTGACCGAATTATTATACATCCGAAGGCCGGATTTGTCAATCAAGCGCCACAAATCTGTAGCTGTTTTTCTTGGCGATCTGCTCGGCGGCGGTACCCCTATAGCCCTTGATGGTTATGTCGGGATCCACGTTTTCTATGATCGGGAAAAGCATATCGCAATAGATTTTTTCGATATCCTTTCCGAAAATTATTGTTTTGAGCGCGTCGCTTTCGCCGAAGCTCACTCCGCCGTCGACTATCCTGACGCTGCTCGGAACGACAAAGGTCACATCCTGATTGTTCACGGGATATCCGAGCAGGACGGTTTTGTTCTTGTTGTAAAGCGCGCCCTCGTAAGAGGAGTAGTACTTGTTGCCCTCGGAAACATTATAGCTCACCGAGCTCATACCGCAGACCTGATACGGAACCTCCGCGAAGGAGTCAGAGCTTCTCATTCTGTTGTAGCTGAATTTCTTTACATCCTCGCCGAAGCTCAGAACGCTCTCGGGGATACTGATGTCCATAACAACGCCCGAGTAAACTGCCTTTACGCCCTCAGGCACCGAGAAAACGTCCGACACATCAATTGACGCTATGAACAAAAGGCACTCCATATTCTTTGTATACAGGGCTCCGTTCTCGGTGCGGTAGTACGGGTTTTGCTCGCTTACCGTGATGTTTTCGATTCCCGCGTTTTCGATCGAGCCCTTTGTGATCTCTCTGACCGACGCGGGGAGCGAGAGCTCGGTGATCTCCGCTTCCTCAAAGGGAGACGAGATTTCCAAATTTCCCTCGCTGTCATACGAAAGTCTGAGTCCGAGCTTGACAACCTTTTTGCCGCCGAGCGTTTCGGGGATCGTGACCTTGTTCGATTTGCCGACGTACTCGTTTATACATACGCCGTTGTTGTAATCGGATATGCGGAAATCCGAAACCTTTCTGATATTCTTATTATAGTCCTTGTACAGCTTTTTCGTTTTGGCTTCGTAATCATAGTCCGCCTCATTTGCGTTCTTGTCCGTCTCGGTGTAATCTATGTACAGCTTGTCGAGCACACCGAAGTACTTCGCCTTTTTGTACACGACGATGTTGCCGAGCTTGTCCTTCTTCTGCTTTCCGAGATCTTCATTCTCCGTGAAGCATTTGACCCTGTACTCGTTTCTGAGCTTGGCGTCCTTGATTTCGAGCTTGGGAGCAGGTTCGCTCACCGCGGTCGTCCCGGTCGACCCCGTTGAATCAGCGGCTTCGGGGTTTTTTCCGCCCGAGCAGGCGCAGGCGCAGAGCGTAACCATAACAAGCAATATCGGGATCAAAAATTTTCTTTTTTTCATTAATTGTGCACTCCTTATTTTTCGTCCTTCTCTTCCTTGATTTGCTCAATCAGAAGTCTTAAGAATTCCTCGTCGTCCTTTTTCTTTTCCTTCGCCTCGTTGAGACTGTTGGAAACGGTGACAAAGCCCGTTCCCGTTATCACCGACAAAAGCCAGCTTGTCACGGCGGGCACAAGGTTAAAGCCCTGCTCGGTCAGCAAAAAGCCGAGCAGAACGCCGAGAAGTATTCCCAGAATGATGACGCTTATTCCCGTAAAAAAGAGAATATCGGGAAGTTTTTTGTTTTTCATACATATTACCTCAATATAATTTTACTCCTATCTCCCCTGCTTTGCAAACAAATCCGAAATTTTTGTATAATCACACAAAATGCGCATACTATATTTGTGTATTTCAACAATAAAGCGCGCAACCGAGCGGGCAATACAAATTTTTGTTTGACAGGAATCGGTTAAAAATATTATTAATATCCTGTCAAATGAAAATAACTGTTGAAAATACCCTTGTTCTGTGATAAAATAATTATACTGACACCGAAATTTCATTGAGGTGAAAGGCAATCCTACCATAGAACAAAGCAGTAGCCGTGCCTTTCCGCACGGCTTTTTCTTTTATACGCAAGGAGGTAATTTATGGAGACAAGGGTCGCGGTAATCAGTATTATTCTCGAAAACTCGTCCTCTATCGCCGAGGTCAACAAGCTCATAAGCGACTGCAGCGATTACGTGGTCGGACGAATGGGAATCCCCTACAAAAAACGCGGGATTTCGATAATCAGCGTCGTAATTGACTCGCCGCAGGATGTGATTTCGACGCTGTCGGGCAAGCTCGGAAAGCTGGAGGGAGTATCCGCAAAGACGGCTTACTCAAAGTACACGTTCAATGACTGATTTAATCAGAAAGCTTTACGAGACACAGACTCTCGAGAAGGACGAGCTCATAAGCCTTTTGAACTGCTCCGCGGACGACGCCGAAGAGCTGCGCCGTCTTGCTGAGCAGAGGCGGATCGAAAGCTACGGCAGAGACATTTTTATACGCGGGCTGATTGAGTTTACGAACATTTGCAGGCAGGACTGCTACTACTGCGGAATACGAAAAAGCAACAAAAACTGCGAGCGCTACAGGCTTAGCGGGGAGGAAATCCTCGCCTGCTGCGATGAGGGCTACGACCTCGGGTTTCGGACGTTCGTGCTTCAGGGCGGTGAGGACGGCTATTTCACCGACGAGAAAATTTGCGGGCTGATCGAGTCTATAAAAAAGGCTCACCCTGACTGCGCGCTGACGCTCTCGATCGGCGAAAAATCAAGAGAAAGCTACAAGCGCTTTTTCGACTGCGGAGCCGACAGGTATCTTTTAAGACACGAAACCGCAGACAAAGAGCATTTCTCAAAGCTCCACCCCGAGGGTCAGAGCTTTGAGAACCGAATGAGGTGTCTTTACGATTTAAAGGACATCGGCTATCAGGTCGGGTGCGGCTTTATGGTCGGCTCGCCGTATCAGACAGACGAGTGTCTCGCGAAGGACTTGCTTTTTATAAAGAAATTCAACCCGCAAATGATCGGAATAGGCCCCTTCATCCGCCACAAGGACACAAAATTCAAAGACTTTCCCGACGGCACGCTCGAAATGACGCTCAGGCTGCTGTCGATAATCAGGCTGATGCTGCCGAAGGTTCTTTTGCCCGCGACGACCGCGCTCGCGACGATCGACCCGAGAGGCCGCGAAAAGGGGATTCTGGCGGGAGCAAATGTCGTTATGCCGAACCTGTCGCCCGTAAGGTTCAGAAAGGCGTACAGCCTTTACGACAACAAGGTGTGCACAGGCGAGGAAAGCGCCGAGTGCAAAAATTGTCTGAGCCGCAGAATCGAAAGCATTGGATGCAGAATAGCTGTTTCAAGGGGAGACAGCTTGAATACAGGTAACAGGTAATAAGTAATAAGTAAAAGGTAAAGGAGTTAATTATGTATAATCCAAAATCACTGAAGGCGGAGGAATTCATTGACCATCAGGAAATCCTCGACACGCTTAAATACGCCGACGAAAATAAGGACAACCTTGAGCTCATAGACAGCCTGCTCGAAAAGGCGGCTCAGCTCAAGGGACTGACCCACAGGGAAGCGTCCGTCCTTCTCGCGTGCGAGGACGAGGAAAGGGTCAAAAAAATGTACGCCCTCGCCGAGCAGATCAAAAAGGACTTTTACGGCAACAGAATCGTTATGTTCGCGCCGCTCTACCTCTCCAACTACTGCGTAAACGGCTGTGTTTACTGCCCGTATCACCTCAAAAACAAGCACATCTGCCGCAAAAAGCTCACTCAGGAGGAAATCAAAAAGGAGGTCATTGCGCTCCAGGATATGGGTCACAAAAGGCTCGCGATCGAGGCGGGTGAGGACCCCGTAAACAACCCGATCGAGTACATACTCGAGTCGATAAAGACGATCTACAGCATCAAGCACAAGAACGGCGCGATTCGCCGCGTGAATGTAAACATCGCCGCCACTACGGTAGAGAACTACCGCAAGCTCAAGGAGGCGGGGATCGGCACCTACATCCTCTTCCAGGAGACCTACCACAAGGAGAGCTACGAAAAGCTCCACCCGACAGGACCCAAGCACAACTACGCCTACCACACCGAGGCGATGGACAGAGCCATGGAGGGCGGGATCGACGACGTCGGACTCGGAGTGCTCTTCGGACTGGAGCTCTACCGCTATGAGTTCGCGGGACTTTTAATGCACGCCGAGCACCTTGAGGCTGTTCACGGCGTAGGCCCTCACACAATCAGCGTTCCGCGTATCAAGAAGGCTGACGACATCGACCCCGATGTGTTTGACAACGGAATCTCCGACGAGACCTTCGGCAAAATCTGCGCGCTTATCAGAATTTGCGTGCCGTACACGGGAATGATTATCTCCACTCGAGAGAGCGAGCAGGTCAGAGACAAGGTTATCCACTACGGCGTATCGCAAATCAGCGGCGCGTCAAAGACCTCAGTCGGCGGCTACGCGGACGACAGCGAGCCCGAGAACTCCGAGCAGTTCGACGTAAGCGACCACAGAACGCTCGACGAGGTCGTAAACTGGCTTATGCGAAACGACTACATCCCGTCATTCTGCACAGCCTGCTACCGCGAGGGCAGAACGGGCGACCGCTTTATGACGCTGTGCAAAAACCGTCAGATTCAGAACTGCTGCCACCCCAACGCGCTTATGACGCTTAAGGAGTACCTTATGGACTACGCGAGCGACGACACAAAAAGACTGGGCGAAGCGATGATTGAAAAGGAGCTCGAAAACATTCCGAACGAAAAGGTAAGGCAAATCTGCCGCGAGCACCTCGTTGACATAGAAAACAACAAGAGAGATTTCAGATTCTAAAGGTGATACATATGACGACCTTAAACGATACCCCATCCGCCAACAGACTGCACATCGGCTTTTACGGCAAGCGCAACGCGGGCAAGAGCTCGCTTATAAACGCGTTCGCGGGACACGAGGTGAGCATAGTCTCCGAGGTCGCGGGCACCACCACCGACCCCGTGAACAAGGCTATGGAGATTCACGGCCTCGGTGCCTGCGTGCTGATTGACACGGCGGGCTTTGACGACATCGGCGAGCTCGGCAAAATCAGAGTCAAAAAAACCGAAAAGGCAGCCGAGAAAACCGACATCGCCGTTATCCTCTTTTCGGGCGACGACATAACGCTCGAGTGCAGGTGGTATGAGTTTTTCAAGGACAGAAAAATCCCCGTTGTGCCCGTCGTATCGAAGGCTGATATGCTCATTAACGGCGCGGCTTACGTGTTCAAGGTAAGAAACAAAATCGGCGTGCGTCCCCTGCAGGTCAGCGCTGTCGACCGAAGCGGGCTCGACGAGCTCAAGGACGAGCTTATCCGACTTATGCCGACCGACTTTGACACGCCGACTATCACGGGCAGGCTCTGCTCGGAGGGCGACTCGGTTCTGCTCGTAATGCCGCAGGACATTCAGGCTCCGAAGGGCAGACTCATTTTGCCGCAGGTTCAGACGATCAGGGAGCTGCTCGACAAAAAATGCCTCGTCTCCTGCTGTACGACCGACAAGCTTACGGACGCGCTGGGCTCACTGTCGAAGGCTCCGAAGCTCATTATAACCGACTCGCAGGTTTTCCCCTTTGTTTACGAGAACAAGCCTGCGGAGAGTATGCTTACGAGCTTTTCGGTGCTGTTCGCGGGGCTCAAGGGAGATTTGAGCTACTACATTGAGGGAGCAAAGGCGATTGACAGCCTGAGCGAAAACAGCAGAGTGCTCATTGCCGAGTGCTGTACGCACGCGCCTCTGAGCGAGGACATCGGAAGAGAAAAAATCCCCCGAATGCTCAGAAAGCGCTTCGGGGAAAAGCTCAGGATAGATATGGTATCTGGCACCGACTTCCCCGCCGATTTGACGGGATACGACCTCGTGATCCAGTGCGGAGGCTGTATGTTCAACCGAAAATACATAATGTCACGCACAGACAGGGCAAAAAGCCAAAAGGTCCCGATGACAAACTACGGCGTTACCATAGCGCACCTCACGGGAATACTCGATAAGATCAATTACTGAGAAAAGCGTGTCCGCAAAACGTTTTTCGCTGCTAATCGCACGTGTCGCGCAGCAACAAACTGTGCGGAGAATACAAATGAAAAAACGGGCTGTCGCAAAATAAGCGGCAGCTCGTTTTAATCTGTTGCAATATAAATTTTTTTGCACTGGGTCGGGGTCGCGCCGTAGACCTTTTTGCACATACTGATGAAGGATTTTACGTTCGGGAAGCCGTTCTCGAGGGCGGCGTCCATTACGGAGATGTTCCCTGTGACCAAATCCTTTAGCGCGTGCTCCAGACGGACGGTGTTTAAGTAGGTCACAAAGCTCGTCTCGGTGACGCTTTTGAAATACTTCGAGAAATAAGCGGGCGAAAGTCCGACCAAAGCCGCCATATCGTTCAGGCTGATTTCGTCCTTGTAGTTGTCGCCTATGTACTCGATCACAACCTTGGCGTAACGGAAATTCGCGTTGCTCGGCTTGTTAATGCCGACGCGCTTTTGCTGCATACAGAACTTGGCAAGATAGTAATAAAGCTTGTGGATTTCAACATTTTGCAGAAGAGGTACGAACTCGTCCTCGGAATCCGAAAGCTCCGCAAGGTTTCGCATGGCGTTTTTGATTTCCTGCTTTGCCTCGGGGTGCTTGTCGATGTCAAAGAAAACCGTGTCGAGCTTTTTGTAAAAATTTTTCAGATAATCATAGGACATCTGAACAACGAGATAGCGGTTAACCCTGTCGTTGTCGTCTACGTCGACGATATGGATTTCCTCGGAATTGACCACGACAACGTCGTCGGTGTTGATTACCGTTTTTCTTCCGTTTCGGGTCATAATCAGCGAGCCGTCTATCATATAAAGCAGCTCGATCTCCTTGTGCCAGTGGAGCTTGGTTCGGCTGCGAAAGCCCGGCTTATCCTGCATCAAAACCCTCGCGGGAAGATTTTTCTCATACCTTATAGTCTCAAAAGAGTACTTCATTTTAATATTTCCTTACATAGCACAGGAGCAACGAATGGTTGCTCCCGAATTATGTGTTCCTTTTTCAAAAACTTCTAAATTATATATAATTATACACTATGCAGGATAAAATTCATAGGTAAAAAGTAAGAATTAATTGTCATTTTTTAACATAGAATCGCAAAAGGTGATTTCCGTTTACTTTTTATGGGGAATGTGCAAAACAAAGCCTCAGATATTGCCTAGCTCCTTTGTCGGATTTAACCCAAGAGAAAAGACAGCGCGTAAACCAGCGCTGTCCTTATTGCTTTTATTTGACTGTAATCCTGCATTTCAGCTTAACGCCGTTAACCTTCGCGGTTACAACCGACTCACCCGGGGCGATAGCCTCGAGCTCGCCGTTCTCGCCGACGATGATTACGTTGATGTTGGATGACTTCCACTTCGCTTTTTCGGCGTCACACTTGGAGAGCGTAAGAACGCTCTTGTCGCTGACGGCAAGCTCAAGCGTCTCGGCTGAAATCGCGGGATCCCAAACGGTCACGGCACAGCTATACTTGATTCCGTCACGCTCGGCGGTGACTGTCGCCTTGCCGTACTTTTTGGCGGTAACAACGCCCTTATCGGAGACCGCGGCGACCTTCTTCTTGGAGCTTGTCCACTTGACGTCGCCTGTGCCTCCCTTGATCGAGAGGGTCTCGGTTTTGCCCTTGACCAGCTCGAGAGTCTCGGCGGATATTGTCGGACTCTTGACCTTTATCTTGCATTTCAGAACCGTCTTTTTCACCGTGGCGGTAACGTAGGCTGTTCCCTCGCCGACGGCGGTGACGACTCCGTTTTTGTTGATTTTCGCAACCTTTTTGTTCTCGCTCGCGAAGGTCGCGGCAGAGGACGCCGAACGGAGGTCGAGCGTATATTTTTCCGAAATATAGAGCGTCTTTTTGGTCTTTTTGAGGAACGCCTTTGGTTTTAAGGTCTTTGTACCGAAGGAGCCGTTGACGTACTTGAAGTAGTTGAGCGGAATCCAGCCCGTTTTGCCCTTGTACTTGATTTTTCCCCATGTATAGGTGTCGGTGTAGACGACCTTTTTGACCTTTACATTTGTGTATTTATAAATCGGAGTGAGCTTGTTCTTTGTTTTGTAGCCGTCGTAGAGGTAGGTGTTCTTGTTGGCGCTGAAATTCTCGTAGGTAGTCGGGGTTTCGGTAACCTTTACGTCGCACCTGAACTTGGTCTGCGAGAGCTTCGCCACAACGTAGGTTTCGCCGACCTTCATTCCCTTGACCACGCCCTCGGAGGAGATTGAGGCGATACTTCTGTCCTTACTCTTCCAGACGATTGTGCCCTTGGCGCCGCTGACCTTAAGAGTCGCCTTGTCGCCCTTGCACACCTCAAGGTAGGTCTTGTTTATATCCATATCGGCAACGGTCACGTCGCAGGTCGCGGAGCCCGTCGCGGTTTTGCAGGTGATTGTCGCGGTACCCGGCTTGAGGGCTTTGATTTTTCCCTTCTTTGTGACCGTAGCGACGGTTTTGTCGGATGACTTGAACTTAGCGCCCAGAGCGTTTGTCACTACGAGCTTCTGAGTGTTGTTGACGAACATATCGAGAAGCTTCGGCGAAACGGTCGGCGGAAGCTGGTAGTAGGTTCCGTCGATATTACCGTTTATGTAGTTGCAGTAGTTGAGCGCGACCCAGCCCTTTTTGTTTGAAAACTCGGTGTAGCCCCAAAGGTAGCCGCCCGCGAGCTTAAATTTCGTTACATTAATCAGATTGCCGATTGTTACGGCTCCGAGTCTTTCGGATGAGGTCGAGGCGCTTTCGCGGATAGTCAGAGCGTCGGCTGTGACCTCCCAAGTCTCGTAGGTTGTGGGCTCCTCCTGAACCTCGTAGCTGTAGTTCGGGGTTCCGTAGCCGATTACGTAGGAACTCGTGAGTGTACGGCTTTTGTTTGAGGTAAACTGGCAGACCGAGGCGTTGGTTGCGTTACCCTCGATTACGTTGAGGTAATTGCCGTTTAGTCCGACCATAATACCGACGTGAGTCGAGACAGCCGAGCTTCCTCCGTCGCGGTAGAACACTATGTCGCCCTTCTGCGGGGTGTAGTCGCCGCCGTAGTAGCGGCTGTTCTGCCATCTTCCGATTGACTTGAACCACGCGACCTGCACCGAGCAGGAGGAGAACTTCTTAATAACGTCGTTCGGAATCTTTGCCTGACCCGCGCACCAGCTTACAAACATAGCGCACCACGGCTGTTTGACAAAAACCGTGTTGTACCAGTCGCCGTACTTTGTACCGACGGCGTTCTCCTTGTAGCCAATCTGAGTTTTTGCGACTCCGACAATGTCGTTCGCGCCCGCGCCGGTGTTGACGTAGGTGTTCGGATAGGCTGTCGAAAAGCCCGCCGCCTCAGTCTTCGGAGACGCGCAGACTGTGAGCGCCGAAAGTATCAGCACGATAATAAGCAGTGATGAAATTGTCTTGATTCTTACATTATTCATAAACTAATCCTCTTTAATCCATTCGCTTTTTTCCTGTCATATACCCTTTATCTCTTGTAAATCCCAAATCATTGTCATTTTCAGACACATTTCTATAGTTACTATTATTTTACCACATTTAGGCTCTGAGGTCAACAGCTAATTATTCTATTGGGGAATTATCATATTAATCGTATGAATAACCGAAAACAATCTCTCATTGGGCGGTTTTTTAAGTTATTTTTGTTTTACGGAGTCAAAATATCTTTATATTATACAAAAGAAGCGTGCCTTTCGACACGCTTCTTTTTATAAGAAGTGAAGATTATTTAACCTTAACCTTGAGCTTCTTGCAGACGCCGTTCTGAGCGTAAGCGTAGATTGTAGCTGTACCCTTCTTCTTGGCTGTCATCTTTCCTCCTGCTGTTACCTTAACAACCTTGGAGTTGGAGGACTCGAACTTAACGGCTCTGTGCTTCTTGACCTTCTTGTCGGCCTTGATAGCCTTAGCCTTGAGGGTGAACTTCTTGCCCTTCTTGAGGGTGAAGGTGCTCTTGGCGTTGGTAATCTTGACGGACTTGTGGTTGCCGTACTTGCCGCCCTTGGTCACTACGTGGAGGGTCTTGGAGATAGCAACTACCTTGCCCTTGCCGTTGACGGCGAGGATCATGTACTTGTAGTAAGTACCCTTCTTGAGCTTCTTCTGGGTGAAGGACTTCTTGGTTACGGTCTTGAGCTTCTTGTAGGACTTGCCGCACTTGTTGCCCATGATGATGTACTTCTTAGCGCCCTTGACCTTGGACCATGTTACCTTGATCGAGTTCTTGGTAGTCTTTGTGGCCTTAGCCTTGAGCTTGCCGAAGGTTGAACCCTTGGGATCCTTATCATTCTTGAGACCCTTTACGAACGATACTGCGCTCTTGATCTCTTCCTTAGGAGCCTTTGTCGCGGGCTCTGTAGCCTTTGTCGCAGGCTCTGTAGCCATTGTTGTGGGCTCGGCTGTTGTGGGCTCAACTGTTGTGGGCTCGGCTGTTGTCGCTTCTGTGTCTGTCGCTGTTGTAGCTTCCGTGTCGGTAGCTGTTGTAGCCTCTGTGTCGGTAGCTGTTGTAGCCTCTGTCGGGTTAATCGGCTGGCCTGACTTGATAATCTTGCCGTCGAGGTCTGCGAACGCTACGTCTGTGTACTCGGTCTGTGACTTCCATGTGTTGCCTGTCTCGTCGTAAACCTGATACTGAGCTACCTTAGCCTTTTCGCCTGCGGTCTTGGGAACCTCTGCTGTGTAAACGGGAGTTCCTTCGTCTGTCTTGAGGTCGGAGGGCTGCATTGTGATCTGATGCCACTCGTCGTTCTGATCGCAGTAGTTGAACTTGTATGTGCTCTTAGCGTCTTCCTCTTCCGCGGAGGGAGCGTAGTAAATCTTGTAAACGTCAGCTATGGGCTCCGTTGTTTCCTCGGCTGTTGTAGCCTCTGTATCTGTCGGAGCGGCTGTTGTAGCCTCTGTGTCTGTGGGAGCCGCAGTTGTCTCCTCTGTCGTGTCTGTCGGAGCTGCTGTTGTCTCCTCTGTCGCGTCTGTCGGAGCTGCTGTTGTCTCCTCTGTTGCGTCTGTCGGAGCAGCTGTTGTCTCAGTAGCGTCAGTAGAAGTCTCTGTCTCGGAAGCTGTCTCTGTCTCAGAGGCTGTCTCTGTCTCGGAGGTCTCCTCTGTTGACTCAGTAGCAGGCGGGATTACCTCCGCGACTGCCGCGTCGTTCATCGGATCGCCTGTCGGTGTGAGTGTAACGATAACTGTTGAGCCGTCATCATCGACCGATACCCAACTGTTGTTTTCCGTTCCGCCCGGATGCCATACGATACCGCTGTCGGTTACCTCGATAACCTTGAACTCGTATGAGCCTGCGGGAACGTTTGTGAAGGTCTTTGTATAAACGCCGTCCTTGAGTTCCATCTCAGCGTTCGGGTCAGGTTCGCCGAACTGCCATCTCTGTCCGCAAAGACCCTCGTCGCCGACTACGTAGAAGCCTGTGCCTACGGGAGCTGATGTCTCTGTGGCGTCTGTTGCTGTCGGTGTTTCGGGCTCGGTCGGGATCTCGCCTGCCTCGATGTCTACGCCGTCAATCTTGAACTTCGTCTCGAAGGAAGCGGGCTTTTCAACCTTGCTCCACGCGATCGGGGACTCAACTGTGCCTGCCTTCTCCTTGTAAACCTTAACGTCGGGATCGTCGGGATCGTCTGTTAC
>JAFNSO010000095.1 GCA_017384945.1 Ruminococcus sp.
ACTACGTCGAACTTCTCCTGAGTGTCTGTAAGAGCGAGAGGCTGACGAACGATGAGCTTGAGAGTCTCAAGACCAAAGTAATCGTCGATGTCTCTGTCGTTGATTGTGACCTTACCTGTACCCTGATAAAGTCTTACGCGGGCTACGGAAGACTTTCTTCTTCCTGTACCGTAAAAATAAGGTGTCTTATCGTACATAGTTAATTGCCTCCTTCTTATGCTTCTACAGCCTCAGGCTTCTGAGCCTGGTGGTTGTGTTCAGCGCCCTCGAAGAGACGGAGTCTCAGAAAAGCGCTTCTGCCGATAGTATTTGACGGAAGCATACCCTTAACGGCGAGCTCCATAGCCTTTGTCGGGCGTGTAGCCATAAGAGTATCGTAGCCTGTTTCCTTGAGGTGGCCGATATAGCCAGTGTGACGCTGCCACTTCTTCTGAGTGAGCTTGTTGCCTGTGAGAACAGCATCCTTACAATTGATGATGATTACGTGGTCGCCGCAGTCTACGTGCGGTGTGAAAATCGGCTTATGCTTGCCTCTGAGAAGCACAGCAGCCTGAGCCGCGACACGTCCGAGCGGCTTGCCCGCAGCGTCGATTACGTACCACTTGCGGTCGATTTCGCCTTTTTTTGCCATAAATGTTGACATAGCGCATCCTCCTTAAGCTTTTTTCTTAATGCTCGACTATTATATCAACTGTTTTTTAAAATGTCAACACCTTTTCGGATATTTTTTTAATATAGAAATCGCTTACTCTTGAAATCGGGCTTATTCTCAGTTTTGCTCTGTTTTTCTCGATAGCGAATTTTACGGTTTTTCAGCAATACTTATACTTCATATTTTCGCCGTCTGAAAGATTAACAAAAAAATATCAAAATATATAGACTTTTTGTGAATAAGATGATATAATTTATCTGTTGAATTATGCAAATGAAAATGAAAGGGGATACTCTTATGGCAACAGAATACACAGTCGGAATTGATTTGGGCGGCACAAATATCGTCGCGGGCGTTGTAATGCGCGATTCAAAAAAGCATAAATACGAGATCATCGCCAAGGCGGAATGCAAAACAGCGATCCCGCGTCCCGAGGCGGACGTCTGCGACTCGATGGCTGACATCGTCAAAAAGGCGGTCAAGAAGGCGAAGCTCACAATGGACGACATCGCTTACGTCGGAATCGGCGTTCCGGGAGCAGTCAATCCCGAGACGAGGATCGTCGAGACCTCGCCCAACCTCTTCTTCACCAACTGGGAAGTCAGCAGGATGATGGAGGAAAGACTCCACAAATACGTCAAAATCGAGAACGACGCAAACGCGGCGGCGCTCGGCGAGTTCCTCGCGGGCTCTGCGTGGGGCTGCAAAAACGCCGTTGCCATCACCCTCGGCACAGGCGTTGGCGGCGGAATCATTATCGACGGCAAAATCTACAGCGGCTCGAACTTCGCCGGCGCGGAGCTTGGTCATATGGTAATCGTCAAGGACGGCAAGGAATGCGGCTGCGGACGCAAGGGCTGCTGGGAAGCATACGCCTCGGCTACAGCGCTTATCAACCAGACAAAGGACGCAATCCGCAATGAAAAAGCGGAATTCTCGTATATGCTTGACGCGGTCGACGGCGACCTCGACAATGTCAACGGCAAAACCCCCTTCGATGCGATGAAGGACGGTGACGCAACAGGCAAAAAGGTCATCGACAATTACGTTAGCTACCTCGCCTGCGGAATCGTCAACGTTGTCAATATCTTCCAGCCCGACATTCTCTGCGTGGGCGGCGGTGTGAGCCGTCAGGGCGACACCTTGCTCGATCCTGTCAGAGAGATCGTCGCGAAGGAAAGAATCACAAAGCACAACGACAAGCAGACTCAAATCGTAGCCGCGACACTCGGCAACGACGCGGGAATCATCGGCGCGGCGTGCCTGTGATAACGATTTTTTATAACGAATAATATCGGTCGGGAGGACGGATTCCGGTTAAAAGGAACCTGTTTTCCCGACCGATTTGTTATAACGAAAAAAGATTGCGTTTTCTTTTGGAAATAGCTTGACAAAAGCCGATTTTTATAATATAATAGCTAATGCTGATTTGCAGAAATCAGAGATGTGGCGGAATAGCTCAGCTGGCTAGAGCATTCGGTTCATACCCGAAGTGTCGTAGGTTCAAGTCCTATTTCCGCTACCAACGGCCCGGTGGTCAAGAGGTTAAGACACCGCCCTTTCACGGCGGTAACACGGGTTCAATTCCCGTCCGGGTCACCACAGGGTAACAGGACATTCCTGTTACCCTGTTCCTTTAAAATCCGCTGGTGTGGTGGAATAGGCAGACACAAGGGACTTAAAATCCCTCGGACTAATAATCCGTACCGGTTCAAGTCCGGTCACCAGCACCAAAAAACACCGTCCGAATGGACGGTGTTTTTTGGTGCTGAAAAGTGACCGGACTTGAAGCCGACCGTTAAGAAAATGTCCCGGTGGGACATTTTTAGGGAGGAGCGCAGATGTGCACTCTAGCTTTGCACACGCCGCAATAGACGAGATTAACATTTCTGACAAACACAAAGCAGGTCACCATACCGCCCAATATGGGCGGTATTTTTGGTGCTGAAAAAGTGACCGGACTTGAAAGGAAGAAAAAGAAAATGGTCCTGCGTGACCATTTTCCCGCCGTTGGGTTTAACCCGATGTTTAGCTTTAAACCGATTTCACAAGCGAGATGAACCTTTCTAAAAAACACACAACAGGTCACCAACACCATTTACCGCCCAATCTGGGCGGTATTTTTGGTGCTGAAAAAGTGACCGGACTTGAAACACTTCGCGAAAGCACGGACGCTTAAAAGAGACAGCCGAATCTTGGCTGTCTCTTTTCCTTTTAATATATCGCCTTAAACTTAAATTTGTTCTCCTTCGCGAATTTTTCCGCGGCGGAGCCCTTCTTGCCCTTGACGGTCGGTTTTGAATAATCATCCATCAGGGCGTACTTATTGATCGATTTTACGTGGGGCGGGATTATCAGCTCTTTCAGTTCGTGGAGATACAACCCGTCTCTCGGAATTTTGCCGACGCAGCTCGGGATTTTGAACGATTTCACCGAACAGCCCGAGAACGCGCCGAGGCTGAATTTCTCTACGCTGTCGGGGACATTTACACTTCCGCCGATTTCACAGCTCTCAAAGGCTTCCCGTCCGATCGCTTTTACTCCGCTTTTTATCGTCAATTTCTTGATCTCACAAAATCTGAACGTGTGATATTCTATTTCCTTCAAGCTTCCCGAAATCGTCAGCGAGCGGAGGCTTGAGTTAAAGAACGCTCCTCTGCGGACGGATTTTACGGTTTTTGGGATCGTAAAGTCCTTTTTCTCCCTGTTTGCGGGGTAAATAATGAGCTTGGTTTTGTTCTTGTTGTAGAGCACGTTCGACTTTGCGGAAAAGCTTTTGTTCTTTTTCGAGACGGTGATTCTTTTTATTTTATTCATACCCTCGTCTCCGAACGCGTATGTGGAGATACTTCTGACGTTTTCGGGCAGATGGATCGACTCAACCATACCGAGGCTATCGGCGCAGATCGTTTTCAGCGACTTGGGCAGCTTGACTGTTTTGAGCTTCCAGCACCCTCCGAACGCGCTTTCCTCCAATTCCTTGATCCCCTCGGGAATTGTGACGGATTTCAGCTTATGACAGCCGTAGAAGGCTCCTGCCGCCACCGTTTTGAGCGACGAAGGAAGAGACGCCGACCCAAGCTCTGTATACGCGAAAGCCCAGTCCCCGATTTTCTTTACAGTCGAGGGAAAGCTTATACTTTTGAGCGGAGCTTCATTAAAGGCATATTCTTCGATCGTTTTCAGCCCTTCCGATAATGTAACCGATTCAAGGCGGCATTTTATTTTCAAGCTTGAATTATAATAATAGTAATCATAATCTCCGTAATAGTTCGCGGAAAACGCGCAAGCCTCGATAGTCTTGACGGAGAACGGGAGCTTGATCGACTTTACCCTTGTGAGGTGAAAGGCGTAGGCGCCTATTGTCTCGACCGAGGACGGAACCTCGTATGAATCGAGACTTCTGTATGACGGAAAGCGTATGAGCTTTGTCTTTTTCTTGTTGTACAGAACGCCGTCGTCGGAGGAGGAAAACTTTTTGTTGCCGCTGTCGACGGTGATTTTCTTTACTTTTGAATAATTAAAGGCTCGCTTATTGATGTTTTTTACCGTCGCGGGGATATTGACCTCGGTAACTCCGTCGTTCAAAAAGCCTTTGCCGAGCGAGGTAACGGCTTTGCCGTCGATTTTTTCGGGGATAGTCAGCTTCTCTTCGAGACCGATATATCTTTTTATCCTGACTTCGTTTTCACCCTTCTTTTCACAGATAAACCTGCCCGAGCTGTCCGCGCCTTTGGCGCTTGGGTAGAGCTTGAAGCTGCCCGAGAGCTTGGAGCCGTCGGTAAATACTGTTTTATACTTTATTTGAACGCCGTTTTTACCGCTGCCCTTCATAATTCTGAGCATATTATTTTTATTGACGGAAATTGTTTCGGAGTCGGCGGACTTAACCGTAAGCTTGTAGTCCTTCGACTTAAACGGCGAAAGATAATAAAAATCAAGATAATCCTTTGGGTCGTATGTATCGCCCGGATAAAGCTTGGGGAGCTCAAGCTCCTCATCCGAATACCAGATATTATACTTCGCCGCCTCGGACATTTTTGCCTGTTTGACAATTATCCTTACAGTCCCGATTTTCCGCTTTTTGCCGCCAAGGGTTTCATAGAACGCCGCCTTTGTTTTGCCCGGCTTTTTTGCGCCGACCATCGAAACCTCATAATCCTCGTACTCGGGCTTCGCTTTGTAGACCGAGGCTGTTTTTTTGTCGGCGATTTTTACCGAAAGCTTACTCTCAGGACGCAGGTCGTTTACTATACATTCCGCGCAGAAATCTTCTTCTCTGACTCTGCCGTATTTGCTGTAACGAAGGTTGACGGTCTTGTATTTTTTCTTGATCGTCGGCTTTATGCTTTTTACCGTGATTTTGAAGTCGCCGACCTTTAGCTTGGTGCCCTTGATATACGCCCGCGCTATTGTCTTGCCGTATTTCAAGCCCTTGACGCACAAGCCCTTCGTGCCGTTCTGATATCGGCTCGAGTCGTAAATATTCCCGCTGTGTACGCTGCCGTACTCAAGCCTCGCGACGCTTTTGTCGGTATAGGTGAAGGTCAATTCTTTTGTAAACTCATAATTTCCCAAGCCCGTAAGCTCGAGGGCGTTTTTGTTTACGCTGATGCTTTTGGTTATCGTCGGCGGGTTTTTGACGGTGACACGGTACCTTTTATACGCCTGCTTTTCTGAGCCGTTCTTTTGGCGGTAAATCGTGATTATCGGCTTTTTTCCGCCGGAAGTGAGCTTTTTGCCCCTTAAAACGAGCTCGACCTCACCGCCGCCCATATTGTTTTCCACCTTGATACATTCGCGGTCGGAAACAGAATAGCTGTACCGATATTCGTCGTCGCAAAATTCTTCAAGGTACTTGTCTTTAAAAAGGTATATGGTCTTGTCGATAAGCTTCGTCTCCTTCGCGGCGGGACGCAAAACGGCGCAGGACAGAAGGACGGATATTATTAATGATAATGAAATCAGCTTTTTCATAATTAACACCTCTTTTCTTATTCAAAGGGTGTGTTTAACCTGCCGCCTTGAACTTCAATTCGTTTCGCTTCGCGTATTTTTCGACGGCGGAGCCCTTGTATCCTTTTAAGACAAAGCCCTTTGTTTTTCTTGAAATTTGTCCGAACTCATCGTCCCAAAATGAATAATCATATCCGACCGCGTAATAACCGAGCCTTGTGTTTTTGGGAAGAGAGAGTTCCTTCAGGTTCTTGCCGCAGGTGAAGGCTTTATCCTCGATTTTCAGGCGTTTGCCGCCGCGAGGCTTAAAGCTAACCTTGGCGAGTCCGCCGCAGCCGCCGAACGCCTCCTCGCCGATTACGCGGACGCTTTTGGGGATCGTCAGCCTTTGGAGCTTTTTGTTTTCTCTGAACGAGTTCGCGCGGATGAGCTTGACTTTGCTTGGAACGGTAAAGCTCCCGGACGGCTTTGAATGAGGATAAAAATACAAAATCGTTTTCTTTTTATTGTAGAGTACGCCGCCCTTGGAGGAATAGCTTTTGTTCTTTTTCGCGACGTTGAGTTTTTGAAGCTTATTTCCGAAGGCTTTTTCGTTGATAACCCTGACTCCCGCAGGAACGGAGAGCTTCGTTATCCCTGTTTTAACGAACGCTCCGTCGCAGATTTCGTCGACGCTCTCGGGAAGAGCAACGCTCAAAAGGCTTTTGCAGCCGTAGAACAATTGCTGTGGAATATACCTCAGCTTTTTGCTCAAAACAACGCTTTTAAGCGCTTCGCACCGATAAAAGCAGCCCGCGGAAAGCTCGGTCACGGTGTCGGGGATTTTTACCGACTCGATATTTTTGCGGGCGAAGCCGTAGGATTTCAGACAGAATTTTTCGTAGTCGGAGGTTGAATACGACCACCTGACGTCCTTGCTGCTGATTTTTAACAAATCACAGCCGACCTTTACGACCCTGTGCCCGTCGATTTCGGACGGGATTTCAACGTTTTTTGACTCGCCGTTGTACTTGATAAGCTGCGCGCCGCCGTCGGTCAGAATATAATCGTAGTCGCCGCTTGTGATTTTGCCGTCCTCCTTCGCGGCGAAGGCGGTAGCTGTACAGAAAAAAACAATAGATATAACAATCAGAAACGCAAATAGTTTTTTCATTATTACTACCTCCTTAAATCGCGATAAACTTAAAACCGTGCTTTTGGGCGTATTTATGCGCCGCGGAGTTTTTCTTTCCTTTTATGGTAAAGCCCTTTAGCTTGTGCTCGGTAAAGCCGTTTTTGCCTTCGGTCTCATAAAAGCCGAAGGCTTCACCGCCGATTTTCACGACGTTTTTCGGGAGCGTAACGGATTTGAGCTTCGGGCAGTTGTAGAACGCTTCTTTTCCTATTTTGACCTTTTTATTACCTGTGAATTTGAGCTTTTTAAGCCTTATGTTGCCGCAAACCGACTCCTTGCCAAGCTTTTCAAGCTTTTTAGGCAGAGTCAGGCTCTTCAAGCCCGTAAATGAGAGACTTCCGTCTTTGATTTCGGATATTTTTTCGGGTACCTTGAAGCTTTTTTGCTTATTGTATTCGGGAAAATAAATGAGCTCGGTTTTGTCCTTGTTGTAAAGAATCCCATTTTGCGAGCAGAAGCTTTTATTATCCTTGCTTACCGACACGGACTCCAGGCTGTTCACGTTACAACGGTCGAAAATACAGTCGTACTTAAATTTTTTCAGATTTTTGCCGAAGTAAAGCTTTTTGATATCTGTATACGACACAGAATCAAGGCTAAATTCCTCCAATGAATCGGGCAGCTTAAGGCTTTTCAGCTTGTAGCAACCGCTGAACACCTTTGGATTGAGCTTTTTCAAGCCTTTTCCGAGCTTTACCTTTTTAAGTCTCGGACAGCTCAGGCTCAAATCCCCGAGCTCAGTGACCGAGTCGGGAAGCGAGACCTCCTCTATATACTTATTGTCGCAGCAGCCGTGTGTAATTTCATAATCATATCCCGCGTCGTAGTAATATTTCAGGTCGAGAACGCCGAAGGACACAACCTTTTTGCCGTCGATTTCCGAAGGAACAATTACCTTTGACGCGGTTCCGAAGTAATCCAGAACGCCGACGTCGCTGTCGCGGTAGTAGTAGGTAAAATCCCTGTAGGTATAGAGCCTGAACTTGACCGCCCTCGCAAAAGCCGCTGACGAGGACGCGCCGAAAAGCAGTATTGCGGATAAAATTAAAGAAATCAGTTTTTTCATAAGTATTACCCCCTTTATAATATAGACGAAAAAAACGCCCGTTTCTATAGTTAAAGCGTCAAAAAAAGTCCGAAAAGTCTCATATTTTTTCATTTTCTGCCTTTTGAACAAACTCTAAGTGTCGCGTTTGTGTAATGTGCACAAGACAAATAACCTAATAAGCTAATAGACAAATAAAACGTCTATTGACTATATTTGTGAATTAAGCTATCATAATTATCAGCGCGTAAAAACACAGTTTTTCAGTCGAATTTTGAAGTTTTAAAAATTTTTTCAAAAAAATTGAAACTTTTTCCGTGTTACACGACACTACATATATGAGGAGCGATAGTTATGGGGGAAAATAATATCACCTCTCGATTCAATCAGATATATGACGCAACCAACAAGCAGGCGCTTGCGTTCATCTCCGCAAAGTGCGGAAACCTTGACGATATCAACGATATTCTTCAGGAGACCTATATGGAGCTCTACAAGGTTTTGGGCGAAAAGGGCGCGGATTATGTCGAAAACGAGGAGGCGTTCGTTATCAGAATCGCCAAGCAGAAGGTCTACAAGCACTACACCTTCCTTCAAAAGCGCAAAGCCGACCTGAGCCTGACGCTCGAGTACGGCGGCGAGGAAAGGGACTTGCTCGAGGAAATCCCCGACGAGATGGAGCTTGAGGAAAGCGTCTGCAACAGCGAGCTGGTACAGGACATTCAAAACTACATCAAGAAAAAGCCGCAGCATATCAGAAAAATATTTTTTATGCGGTTCTCGCTTGAGCTTTCGATCAAGAAAATCGCCGAGTTGATGGGCGAAAGCGAATCGAACGTCAAGAATATGCTTTACAGAACAATCAACGAAATCAGAGATTTTTACGGAAAGGGGGAGGCAATATGAAAGAAAAGGATTTATTCCGTCAGGTAAGCGACATTCAAATGCCCGACCTTGAGAAAATCAGAGAAAACATAATAAGCGGCGCCGCTGAGGAAAAGAAGCCGAAAATCGTAGCGCTCAAGCCGTCAAGACTTATAGCGGTCGCGGCGATAGTCGCGTTTGCTCTGGTCGGCACAATTGCCGCGGTAGCCTCGGCGGGAGGAGGATTTCCTTTCTTCTTCAACCCACAGCCTGCCACAATCGCCGCCACTTCGGATGAAGCGGCTCCAAAGAAAATCATCGCTCCAAAGCAAACAAAACCGAAAAAGACCAAATCAAAGACGGAAAAGTCCGTTCCCAAAACAAAGGAAGAGGTCAAGGATAACCTCAGGGAGAACGGATATGACCTCAGCTGGGTCGAGCCTTTGGGCAAGGTCGGAGACTACACGCTCGCATACGGCGGAACCGATCTGACCGAAAGCTGCGAGTGCGATTATGTAATCGACAACTACACGTTCAGCTGTACAAAGCAGTACAAGGGCTACGGACTCGGACTGTACCTTGCAGGCAAGGGCAAGTCCTACTACCTCACGGAGGCGCGTTTCTACAACATCATCCCCGATATTGACGAGGTTATAAAGCTTCTCGACAAAAACGCGGACAAGGTAAGCTACCACTTCACCTATACAATCAACGAGGAGTTCGCAGACTGGCTGAGAAACAGACTCAACAGGAGCGTCGCGACCTATACAAAGGTCGGAGAGTGCGAGGGCTTTGACGTTTATTACAACCTCAAGAGCTCCGCGAAGGGCAAGACCGCCGAGGACACGATCGCGGGCGTAAAAATCACAACAAATCAGCCGAAGCGGGACTATAAGCTCGGACTGTATGTGAGCGACGGACAGCGCAACGCTACCTTGAAGGAGGCGTTTGACAACGGCTGGCTGACAGATATCGAAAAGATTGAGGAGCTGATTAAAGCAAACCCGAAGTCGGGAGCTCATTTCAGCTTTGAAAAAGAAGAGTCGGAAGAGTTTGAGGAAGAAACCGAAAGCGAAACCGAGCCCGAAACCGAGTCGGAAACCGAAACCGAGGCAATCATCGAAGCCGAGGACGAAACGGAACCGACTACGACTGAGGAATAATTAAAACAAAAATCCCTTTCCCATTGACACGGGTATTTCACCCGCGGCATAAGGAAGGGATTTTTCTGTTGATAAGCGCGGCTCAACCCGAACAAGCCGGTCTATATATCAAGGTAAAACCTGCCGTTGATGACGTTTTCCAAAAAAACAAACGCTTTAAAAGGCAGCTTAGGCTGTCGGAGCTCCCGATCAACCCAAAACAGTCAGTCTATATATCAATGTCCGACCTGCCGTTGATGACGTTTTCCAATAAACAAAACGCTTCCATAGGCAGCTTAGGCTGTCGCGGCTCGCGACCAAAGGCAGCTAGGGCCGTCGGGGCTCCCGACCAAAGGCAGCTTAGGCCGTCGGGGCTCCCGACCGATCAAAAACAGCCAGTCTATATATCAATGTACGACCTGCCGTTGATGAAGCTTTCCAAAAAACCAAACGCTTCCAAAGGCAGCTAGGGCTGTCGGGGCTCCCGACCGATCAAAAACAGCCAGTCTATATATCAATGTACGACCTGCCGTTGATGAAGCTTTCCAAAAAACCAAACGCTTTAAAAGGCAGCTAGGGCTGTCGCGGCTCGCGACCGACCGACCGATTACAATTGTGTAACTATACTTGCTTGATAGTTTGATGTGTATTAGAATGAAAGAAATACGGAAAGGCAATGAGATTAATGCCGAATATCAATCAGCTTTTTGACAGCTTCCCCGACTACGACGTTTTCACGGGTCGTTCCACCCCTCCGAAAAAGCGCCGAGTAAGGAAGCGCGCGGTTTCAGTCAATGCCGAAGAACCGATTCGACCCGCGACCGACTACGGCGACGGCTTCGGAAAAATCAGGGATACAAGCAAAAGAACGCCAAGACAAAACTATCTGACGGTGTTCTTCTTCCCGTTTGCGCTTATTTGGCTTGAGTTTATGCTCAAATTCGCGGTATGCGACGAGTTCAATATCGCGTCCCCCGTGTACACACTGCTTTTCATTATCCCGTTCGCGTGTACACTAACCCTGATTTGCACCTTCGCTTCGGAAAAAATCAACAGAATACTGTGCAACGTGTTCACAGCCTTGATAACGCTTGTGTTTGAGTTTCAGCTCATTTACTTCGGAAAATACTCGGCGTTCTTCACCTTTTCGGGCTCGAAAAACGGAACGCTTTCGCCGACCGATGTATTAAACTCGATTACAAACTACCTCGGCTGGTTTTTGGTTCTGCTCGTACCGTTTTTGTTCAGCGTAACGGTCGGCAGGTTCGTCTTTACGTTTCGGAAAATCCGCGTCCCCGCGAAGATTTCACTCGCGCTTGTGATTGTTCTGTTTCAGATTTTGTCCGTTACGGCGGTCTCGTTCAGCAAAAGCTCGAAGAACCCGAAGAGCTCCTACAGACTGTACAACACCGTCTTTGAGGCAAAGCCGACGCAGGAAAGATTCGGTCTGCTCGAAACGGAGTACCTCGACATTAAAAACAGCCTGACATAATTCTGCTTTTTGTACATTGTTTCACGCTCAAAATGATGTATACTATACTCAGGTGATACTTATGCGCAACTTTTTATACAAATACGCGGCTTTTATGGAAGGCAGCTACGGCTTTGACGTTCTGGGCGGCGCCCTGATTGTTTTGTCGTTGATTCTGAATATTATCTCGCGGTTTTTCTTTCGGCTCTTTTGGGTAAGACTCACGCTGCAGCTTGTCTCGTTGGGACTTGTGGCGCTGTTTGTGTTCAGATTTCTGTCCACAAAGCCTTACAAAAGAAGCAGGGAAAACGAGTTCTTCAAGCCCGCGATCGACGCGGTCGTGAACTTTTTCAAGTTCAACTACAAGCGTCTGCGCGACGGAAGAACCCACCGCTACTATAAATGCCCCAAGTGTAAGGCTCAGCTAAGGGTCAAGAACATCAAGGGCAAGCACACTATCCGCTGCCCCAAGTGCGGAACGCATTTTGAAAAAACTATCCGATGAAAGGAACCCGATAAATGGACAAACTATGGCTTGTGATTCCGTGTTATAACGAGGAGGCGGTGCTCCCCGAAACCTCAAAGCAGCTGTACAAGATTATGGCGGATATGATTATCAACAAGAAAATCGACCCCGCAAGCAAAATCGCCTTTGTAAACGACGGCAGCAGCGACAAAACGTGGAGTCTGATTGAGAAATACCACGCCAATATCGATATGTTTGTCGGAATAAACCTGTCTCGCAATAAGGGTCACCAGAACGCGCTCCTCGCGGGACTGACGGTCGCGAGAAAGCACGCGGATATGGTAATCACCCTCGACGCGGATTTGCAGGACGACGTAAACGTCATCCCCGAGTTCGTCGCGAAGTACTACGAGGGCAACGACATCGTCTACGGAGTGCGCAACAACCGCGATACGGATACGGGCTTCAAGCGGAACACAGCTCAGGGCTTTTATAAATTTATGAAGGCTCTCGGAGTCGATATTGTGGACAACCACGCGGACTACAGGCTTATGAGCAAGAGAGCGATCGACGGACTGCTCAGCTACAAGGAGGTAAATGTTTTCCTGCGCGGAATCGTCCCGCAAATCGGATTCCCGAGCGCTGTCGTGGAGTACAAACGAAACGAGCGTATCGCGGGTGAAAGCAAGTACCCGCTCAGAAAAATGCTCGCCTTCGCCTTTGACGGGATAACCTCGTTCTCGGTAAAGCCGCTGAGGATTTCGATGTTTCTCGGAATAATCTCGTTTTTTGTCGCGATCGGAATTTTTATATACTCAATCGTGCAGCTCTGCCTCGGCAATACGGTAAGCGGCTGGACAAGTATCACAATCTCAATCTGGGCTTTGGGCGGACTGCAGCTGCTTATGCTCGGTATAGTCGGGGAATACATAGGCAAAATCTACCTCGAAAGCAAGCATCGACCGAAGTTTATTATTCAGGATATTTTATACAAGGAATTTTAAGTTAATTGAGAAACGAAAATAATGGTCGGGCAGAAAGGTTCACTTTTATATGAACCTCTCTGCCCGACCGCAATTCTCAATTTTCAATTTTCATTTTTCAATTTGGCAATAGCCACGGCGGGATCGTCCGCTTTGAACACGGCTGTGCCCGCTACGGCTACGTCTACGCCCGCTTCGGCGCAGAGGGAGATATTGTTCTCCCCTATTCCGCCGTCAGCCTCTATCAGAACGTCGAGACCGCGCGCGGTGATTTCGTTTTTGAGCTCCCTTATTTTCGGCAGCATATCCGCCATAAAGCTCTGGCCGCCGAAGCCCGGCTCAACCGTCATTACAAGCACCATATCAAGCATCTCAAGATACTCGTACACCGCGTGAGCGGGGGTATTCGGCTTGAGAACAAGTCCCGCCTTTACACCGCGGGATTTTATTTTTTCAATGGTCGAGACAGGGTCGCTGTCGCTCTCGATATGGAAGGTGATTATGTCGGCTCCCGCGTCGCAGAAGTCGTCAATGTACCTGAGCGGGTCGCTGATCATCAGATGAACGTCGAACACCTTGTCGGTAAACGGACGAACGTACTTGATTACAGGCGCTCCGAAGGTTATGTTCGGAACGAAGTGACCGTCCATAACGTCGAGGTGCATATAGTCGGCTCCCGCGAGATCCATACGCTGAATCTCCGAGCCGAATTTTGAAAAATCACAGGATAAAAGTGAGGGAGCGATTAACATAATGACCTCCTAAGCCTTTTGAATAAGCGGAGACAGCAGAGCCGCTGCCGCCCAGAACAAAGAGTAAATCAGAATTTGCAGGGTGCCGAGCACCGAAACCGTAGCGTACAGGCAAAGCGTCGCCACAAGCAGAAGTCCGAGAATCAGCGCGATAAGCTGAATGACAATCGCAAGGGAGATGTTGCCCTTTATCTTCATACACGCCGCGACGCCGTAAACCATCGAGGCTATGCTGCCGCGGGTTCCGAGGTACGCGCGGGACTTATCCTCAACCTGAGACTGCGCCTCCTTGCTGACGTTTCCGAGTCCTGTCGGGAGAATCCTTACGCTTCTGAAAAACAGCCCGAAGTCCTCGGCGATCCTGTCGGCGGTGACGTTGCAGTCGGTTGTGCGGACAAGGAAGCTCAGTCCGCTCTGCTCGCCCGTTCTGAGCGCCTCGGTAATCTTTTTGTCGGGTGTGTAGGTTGTAACAAACATCGAAATCAGCTCACCCTGCTGAGCGAGATATGTAATCTGTCTGCCTTCTATGAGATATTTTTCCTCGTAGTCGGTGGAGGGTGTCTCAATGTTGTATTTGTGCATAAGCTCGCGGTTTCCGACGAGTATCCGCTCGCCGCCTACCCAGCCTATGAGACCCATCGAGTCCTCGTAAAGAACCGACTCGACCTCTGGGAGCGCGGCGTTCTGCTCCTTTGAGAGAATGTTGCGGTTGAACACGGATGCCATAGGGCTCTGGGCTTCTCTCAGGATAGCCGCCGCCGCGAGAACGCTTTCGTCGGTTCTGTGGTTCGCGAAGGTTTTGATTCCGTCGAGTCTTACGCTTCCCTCGGGATAAAGCTCCGCCGCGTCAATCATAACGGCGTTGCTGTCGCAGAACTGCTTAACGGAGGGGTAGCCCGCGACCATCGCGTCCTGAGAGACGAGCCGCCTGCACATAAGTCTCATCGGAAGATTGACCGCGAGAAGCGTACAAATCGGAATACTGACGGCTGTCATAACGGCTAATGTATCGACCGCGCCCGTGAAGGACGAGTGGATTATGCCGTACAAAAACGCTACGAGCAGGGAACAAATCGCGGTTACGGGGGCGATTTTGCCCGCCAAGTCCTCGCTCGGGTCGGGAGCGTAGGAGATTTTCAAAAAGTTCGAGAGGAATTTTGTACGAAGATGATAGGTAAGAATCGGCTGGTCGTTCGGAGTTCCCGTAAGCATCTTCCTCGCGATTTCCTCGTTTGTATAGATCTTGACCGCGTGGGACGGAGTCCGGGATGAAATGAACTTGAAGTTATCCTTGACCCTGAGCACCATCATCAGCTTTCCGATACAGTTGCACAAAAAGCCTATGGTCACGATTATGCCGTAGAATTGAATATCGAATTTCGAGACGCCGACAAGCCTGAACAGCGAGGATATCGACTGCACCGCCATTCCGACAGCGGCTATCGCCAAGGCTGTGTCGGAGTTGCCCCGCAGCTTGGCAAGAGGGGTTAGTCCCGAGAAAATCGTTATTCTGTTTGTAAATATCACAACCCCCGTAAAGAGGAAGTTGATTATCGCGTAAACAAGCGGAGCGTTCGCCACGTTCGAGCTGATAGCGTCGGGGAAAATTCCGACAACAAGCGTTATTATGAGCTGAATAACCGTGATTATGCTCATAACGAGACCTCTGAGAAAGAGCTTTCTTATATTGAGGTTGAGCTCGTAGAGAATACTCTTTGTATCCTCCTTGCCGTTGTAGTCGTCGACCGTCACAACCTGATTAATCGGCACGTCGGAATCGTCCGAGCTGTCGCCCGAAAAGAAGCCGACCACAGCCGAAAGGAGCTTTTCCTGATTAGAGCGCGGATCCTTGCCGTCGGGGATATTCTCGACCTTGTTCATCTCGTTTTTGATTACCTGAGAGATCGAGGGGTTCTTTGAGCGCAGGTACTGCTCATACTCGCTTCGCACGACCGAGGAGAATCTTCCCGCCTTAACGTGCACCTTCTCGACCTCGCTGTCCTGCTGATAGACGGGAACCTTTGACTTGACGGTCTTTGCGTTCGGAGAAGGACGCTTGATACCGAATTTCTTTTCGTAGTTGCCCGCGTAGGGACCTTTTTCGTCGCCCTTTTCCCTTAGCACCTCGAAGTCGTCGTCGCTCGAGAACATCGTTCCGATTTCGGGGTCAACCTCCGAAAACTCGGGGCTGTCCTCGATTACGTCGTCCGCTATGGTTGTTCCCTCTCTGAGCATCGGAGTCAGGTTTATGACCTTGTTATCGTCGTCGCTGTCCATCATCATCTGCGCCTGAACAGTCGCCTCGTTGACCTCGTCCTCGGGCTTTTCCTCGGGCTTGTTGTCGTCGAGCTCAAGCGGATTGCTGTTTGTCAGCCTGACCTTCTTGTCCGTTGTTGAGAAAATCTCGTCCATTTCGGGACGGGCTCCGTACTTTTCGGCGGCCTTGCGCATTGCGTCGCGCTCTGTTATATATCGAGTCTCCGCAAGAATCTGTTCAAGCTTGAAGCTTTCCTCGTTCTCGGGGACGGTATCCTTTGAGATATTTATTTTTTGTGAGTCCTGTTTTCTCTTCTTCATAGAATCACTTCCTTCTTGAAGCTATCTCGTACATCAGCACTCCCGCCGCGACCGACGCGTTGAGCGAGCTGATTTTGCCCTTCATCGGGAGCGATACTATCTCGTCGCACTTCTCCCTTACGAGCCTTCCTATTCCCTTGCCCTCGTTTCCGATCACAAGCGCGACGGAATCCGCGTAGTCGCAGTCGCGGTAGCTTGTACCGTTCATATCCGCTCCGTAAACCCACACTCCGCGCTTCTTGAGGTCCTCGATCGTGTTCGCGATATTCGTTACCCTTGCCACAGGCACGTATTCGACCGCGCCCGCGCTCGCCTTGCCGACGGCGTAGCTGAGCGCCGCGCTACGTCTTTTCGGAATAATCACCCCGTGAGCGCCCGTACACTCGGCTGTTCTCAGAATCGCGCCGAGGTTGTGCGGATCCTCGAGCTCGTCGAGAATCACGATAAACGGCTTCTCCCCTCTGCTTTCGGCGAGGGCGAATATGTCCTCAACGCTCGCGTAGTCCTTGACCGCCGCGAACGCCGCTATTCCCTGATGATTTGCTCCGCCGCAGATATAGTCGAGCTTCTTTGAGTCGACCTCCTTTATCGGGATATCCTTTTTCTTCGCCTTCGCGAGTATCCCGACAACCGCTCCGTTCTTCGCGCCTTTCGCCACGAGCACACGGTCAATCGGTCGGTTGGAGCGAATCGCCTCACTGACGGGGTTTCGTCCTATGATAAGGTCGTCCTTTTGTCTTTTTTCCTCTGTCATTTCTTTCACCTGTCAGACCATAATTATCCATTGTATACATTACATTAGTATAACAAAAAATGATATATAAATAATTTATTTAAAGAAAAAAGGCGAAAAACTTAGGAGCTTAGATAAAACGCTCCCCTGTCGAGCTCGGGAGGAATCAGACCGTACATCGAGGTTTCGGGGTCGCGGAAGATTTCAAGCCGCAATGGATTGGCTGTAAAGCAGCAAAAGCAGACAAAAATCAGCAGAAGCATAAAGCAGGCTATGTAAAAAAATCGGCTCGGGTTCAGCTTCATCGTTTCGTAAGAGGCGAAAAAACCCGCGCTCAGAGCCAGAAGCGCGCAGGCGCTCGTATCGGAGAATGAGCCGACAACCAAAAACACCGCGATAACGGCGCACAGCCCGACCGCCTTTGACACAACGAAGGAGCGAAAGAACGGTTTCGCGCACATGAGCTCGAGACCGCCGTAGACAAAATAACAGAACACCGAGGGCTTAAGCCTTTCCCAGACGCTGAAATTAACCGAGCCGAGCAAAACGGCGAGCGGGTTTAGCGCTTCGGGATTGAAAAACCGAGAAAGAACCGCGGCAGCGAGCGAGCAGAGCAGAACGCCGAGCAGCTCCATATTTCGGTACCTTTTAACAAGCATAGTATCACCCTATAGATTTTATGCGGGCTTCGGGGAAAATAGTATCAGCTTTGTAATAAAAGGAGGCGGTTCTTTCAGGATTGTAATTTTATTTTCCCAATTTATATTTTTTTGAAGAAATATACTATGCGTATTGTTCTTATTGCTAAACATAAATGTGGAAAACTCTGTTGAAAGTGTTAATAAGTGTGGATTTCTAATCGTCTCAAGCTCAATTATAACCCAAATCAGGGCTGTTTCCACATACTCCACAGAGTTTTCCACAAATTTCTAATATGAAAAATTAGTTACAAAAAAATATACAAATTGTAATATCGTCGTGTCAATCACTAAAATGAAATAAAGCCCCGAAATCGGAGCTTTTTGATTACAGATAAAATTTGCGTATTATGTAAACATTTGTACAAGCCGCTCAAAAAGTGAGACCGAGGCGCTTCCGCAGAGCAGTCCGAGCACCATTCCGACAAGCACGTCCGAGAGGTAATGGACTCTCAGGTAGACCCGCGAGAAGGCTATCATCACGGCGCATATGAGGATAAACAGCACCGTTATCGGCTGGCATCGAAAAATTGACACCGCCACAACGCAGAACGAGGCGGACGTATGACCCGACGGGAACGAGTAGTACTTCGGTCGGTGGATAAGCTGTTCCTGGTCGGGCAGCTTCCACACGGGTCGCTCACGGCGGACGATATGCTTCAAAATTACCTCGCACAAAAGCTGGGTGAACGCGAGCGAAAAAATAATATTTACTCCCGTTTCCCTCCACGGGGCATAGATAAGAAAGGGCATACAGAACGCAAACCATATTATGCCCATATTCCCCGCTGTGGACGCGGCAATCATTATTTTGTTTTTCAGGGGTGAACGGTATTTGATAATATTATCAATAACCTTATCATCTACCGTCTGTATCTTCTTAAACATTTTAGAGCCGCCTTTTTATACGTTTGGCTTATTGGAAAGCTTCATCAACGGCGGGGGTGAACTCCTGTTTGGCAGTGCTTGGTCGTAAGTCGGACTGTCAAACCTTATTAGGGGTACCGACGTTTTTGCCTTTGAAGCGTTTGGCTTGGTGGAAGACTTCATCAACGGCGGGGCTTACGTCCGCCTTGGCAGTGCTTGGTCGTAAGTCGGACTGTCAAACCTTATTAGGGGTACCGACGTTTTTGCCTTTGAAGCGTTTGGCTTATTGGAAGGCTTCATCAACGGCGGGGCTTACGTCCGCCTTGGCAGTGCTTGGTCGTAAGTCGGACTGTCTGGCGTTAGTAATCTTCCCGACGTTTTTGCCTTTGAATCGTTTTATTCAGTAGAAAAATTTCTTCCTATACACAATAAGTATAGCACAAACTTTTCATTTTGAAAAGTGGTTAATAAAAATTTACTTTTTTTCGCAGATTACAATACAGCGGTCAAAGTCTCCCTTATTGTTTCTTATACACGTATAGAGCGTAAGGAGCTGTCTGCCGTACTGAATGTACAAATCCCGTGTATCTTCGGGTTTTACAATCTTTTTTTCAATCACCTTATAATGAATCGTCTGGCTGTAGTTGCGAATCATGACCTCGTCGCCCGCCGTCAGGATATGGATATTGTCAAAGTAAGTTCTGCCGATGTAACCTGTATGAGCCGCAATAACGCAGTTGGTGCTTTTCTGATTAACGGGCAGGGACGTATACGACAAATGCGCCGCTCCCGAATTGAGCACGGAATCGCTCGCGCCGAGATACACAGGCAGCTTCATCCCGATTTTCGGCGCCGAGATATAACAGAAAATATTGCTCGTTATTCCGTAATTACGCAGATTCAAAGCCGCCTTGCGGTAGTTGCTCGTTTTGACCGTACCCTGATTTGAGACAAGCTTTTTGTTATAAGCCTTGCTGTCCTCGAGCAGTCTTTCGAGCGACTCTCTCGTCGGGCGGTCGGGAACATAGTCAGAGCCCGATGAATACGTATATGTACTTGAATCCGCGCCTGATTCGGCGCTGCTTTCGTTCTTTTTGGTCTTTTTCTTTTCCTTCGGGGTCTCCTTCTGAGCCTGCGCGATTACCTCCTCGAACTCGTCGACGAGCTTATGCGCCTCTTGCTTGCCGATTTCGTTTGAGACAGGCTCAAACAGAATCAGAAACAGTCCGACGGCAATCAGAACCGCGGCTATGGAAATCAGTATTATTTTTTTCAAACTCGTCAACCTTTCGGGTAATCAGGTGTTGTTATCCAAATAAAGCTTCGGACAACACAGAGTAACAAACGGGGACTGCGTCAGCAGTCCCCGAAATCAATGATTAATTATTTTGCGGTTGTCTTTTTTCTGAGTGCGAAGAAGAGGATGACACCCGCTGCCGCGAGGAAGCCCGCGCCGATCGCGCCAAACCAGATTGTGCCTGCGTTTCCGCCTGTCTTGACGACATCGGGCTTGGTGTTTTCGATTGTTGTATTTACAATACCGTCCTCGGGACCTGTGAGCTCGCCGTCGGAATTGAACTTAGGCTTGATGTTCACAGTGTAAACCTTGCTGTTGAGGTTGTAGCCCTTGAGCGCCTTTGTCTCCTTGACGTAGTACTTGCCGCCGTCGAGTCCGACGAAGGAAGCGATACCGTCCTCGTCTGAGGTAGCCTTCATAATAGCGTTCTCGCCCTTCTTAGCGTCGT
This sequence comes from Ruminococcus sp., assembly GCA_017384945.1. Taxonomy (GTDB): domain Bacteria; phylum Bacillota; class Clostridia; order Oscillospirales; family Acutalibacteraceae; genus Ruminococcoides. The sequence goes on from JAFNSO010000095.1 coordinate 20,126, forward strand.
CGGCTGACTTGTAAATCTCGAATACGCATCCGGGAACAGCCTCGTCAGTCTTGGCGTCAACCTTGTTAACGTCAATCTGGAAGGTGTATACGACAACCTCGTTGCCTTCCTTGTCGTGGTTCTTGCCGTCGGCTGTTGTCCACTTGAGCGAATCCTCGTTGGGGTTGCCCTCGGCGCCGATCACAGCGTCCTTGTTGAGGGTAGCTGTGCAGTCTACTACTACCTTCTGATAGCTGTAGAAGGCGTCCTTCTGGAGTACATCCTTAGCAAGACTTACCTCGAAGCCCTCGTCGGTCTTTGTGACCTTGTACTGGTCTGATGAAAGCTTGAGTGTCTCCGCGCCTACGAGTGAAACGGATTTAACCTTACCGAAGGTGAGACCCTCGCTCATTGTATCAACAATTGTGTAAGCATTGAGCTTGTTTACAACCGAGCCTGTTGTTACAGCTGTAAGACGGAACTTGACTGTCTCGCCGATAGCCGCTGTTGTGTAGTAAGGAGTGAACTTGGAATCAACAATAATCTTATTGATTTTGGGCTCGTTCTCCTTGGGAGGTATTGTTGTGGGAGGCTCTGTCGGAGGCTGTGTTGTGGGAGGCTGTGTTGTAGGAGGCTGTGTTGTGGGAGGCTCTGTTGTCGGAGGCTCTGTTGTCGGAGGCTCTGTTGTCGGAGGCTCCGTTGTGGGAGGCTCCGTTGTGGGAGGCTCTGTTGTGGGAGGCTCCGTTGTGGGAGGCTCCGTTGTGGGAGGCTCTGTTGTCGGAGGCTCTGTTGTCGGAGGAGCTG
>JAFNSO010000096.1 GCA_017384945.1 Ruminococcus sp.
ACGAGAAGCGTATGCTTCAGGAGGCCGTTGACGCGCTTATCGACAACGGCAGACGCGGCAGACCCGTAACGGGACCCAACGGCAGAGCGCTCAAATCGCTCTCCGATATGCTCAAGGGTAAGCAGGGACGCTTCCGTCAGAACCTTCTCGGAAAGCGTGTCGACTACTCGGGCCGTTCGGTTATCGTCGTAGGTCCTGAGCTCAAGATGTACCAGTGCGGTCTCCCCAAGGAGATGGCGCTCGAGCTCTTCAAGCCCTTCGTTATGAAGCGCCTTGTCGAGACAAAGGCGGTTATCAATATAAAGGCGGCGCGTAAGGCGGTCGAGAGAGCGAAGCCCGAGGTATGGGACGCGCTTGAGGTTGTAATCAAGGGTCACCCCGTACTCCTCAACCGTGCGCCGACACTTCACAGACTCGGTATTCAGGCTTTTGAGCCCGTACTCGTAGAGGGTCGCGCGATTAAGCTCCACCCGCTTTCATGTACAGCGTACAACGCCGACTTCGACGGCGACCAGATGGCGGTTCACGTACCGCTTTCCGCTGAGGCTCAGGCTGAGGCTCGTTTCCTCATGCTCGCGGCGGGCAACCTTTTGAAGCCCTCCGACGGCCAGCCCGTAACCGTTCCGACTCAGGATATGATTCTCGGTTCCTACTATCTCACACTCGACAAGGACGGAGAACCCGGCGAGGGCAAGATTTTCCGCGATGTAAACGAGGCTATGATGGCTTACCAGACGGGCGTCATCAAGCTCCATTCAAAAATCAAGGTTCGCCGCACAATGGAAATCGACGGCGAAACCCGTTCCGCGCTCGTTGATACTACGATGGGCAAAATCATCTTCAACAACCCGATCCCGCAGGATCTGGGACTCGTTGACCGCTCGATCCCCGAGAACAAATTCAAGTTCGAGGTCGACTTCCTCGTCGGCAAGGGCGGACTCAAGAAGATCATCGACGCCTGTATCGAGAAACACGGCACACAGGTAACCTCCGTCGTTCTCGATAATATCAAGGCGCAGGGCTATAAATACTCAACGATCGGCGCGATCACCGTAGCCGTCTGCGACGCTACTATCCCGCCCGCGAAGGGAGAAATCATCTCCGCGGCTGAAAAGCAGATCGACGCTATTACAGAAGAATACAACCTCGGTCTCCGCTCCGACGACGAGCGTTACGCCGATGTGCTCAAAATCTGGGAGCAGGCGACCAACGACGTCACCGCGAAGCTGCAGGAGGGTCTTGACCGCTACAACCCGATTTATATGATGGCTGACTCGGGAGCTCGAGGAAGTATGAGCCAGATTCGTCAGCTCGCGGGTATGCGCGGACTTATCGCGAACACCTCGGGTAAGACAATCGAAATCCCGATCCGAGCCAACTACCGTGAAGGTCTTAACATTCTCGAGTACTTCATTTCCTCCCGAGGAGCGCGTAAGGGCCTTGCCGATACAGCGCTTCGTACAGCCGACTCGGGTTACCTCACACGCCGACTCGTCGACGTTTCTCAGGAGGTTATCATCCACGAGGACGACTGCGGTACGAAGGAGGGCTTCGAGGTATTCGACCTCGTAGCCGACGGCCGTGTAATCGAGAGCCTTCACGAGCGTCTCGTAGGCCGCTACCTCGTAGACGACTACTGCGACTCAAACGGCAACACCCTCGTCTCCAAGGACGTTATGATGGGTGACGCCGAGGCTAAAATAATCATCGACAGCGGCGCCAAGAGCGTCAAGATCCGTTCGCTGCTCGGCTGCTGCGCTAAGCATGGAGTTTGCCGCAAGTGCTACGGCTCCAACCTCGCGAACCGTCACCCCGTCACAGTCGGAGAGGCTGTCGGTATCATCGCCGCTCAGTCAATCGGCGAGCCGGGTACACAGCTCACAATGAGAACCTTCCATACGGGCGGCGTCGCCTCGGCTGAGGATATCACACAGGGTCTTCCCCGTGTCGAGGAGCTCTTTGAGGCGCGTAAGCCTAAGTCACTCGCGATTATCAGCGAAATCGACGGCGAAGTCCGCTTCGAGGAGAGAAAGAACGCAAACCACGCCGTTATCTACAACACCGAGACAGGCGATGAAAGAGTTTACCTTATTCCCTTCGGCTTCCGCGTAAAGGTCGAGGAGGGTCAGAAGATCCAGAAGGGTGACAGAATCACCGACGGTTCCGTCAACCCGCACGACGTGCTCGCGATTCTCGGCACGAACGCCGTACAGAACTACCTCATTTCCGAGGTTCAGTCGACGTACCGTATCCAGGGTGTTGAAATCAACGATAAGCACATCGAGGTTATTGTCCGTCAGATGCTCAAGAAGGTTCGTCTTGACGACGCGGGCGACACCGACCTCATCGGCGGTCAGTCCTACGACAAGACGATCGTGCTCGAGGCTAACGAGAAAATCCGCCGCCGTATTGCGAACGGCGAGGAGGGTCTCAGGGAAGCTACATGGACTCAGATGCTTCTCGGTATCACAAAGGCGGCGCTGGCAACAGACAGCTTTATGTCAGCCGCGTCCTTCCAGGAGACCACCAGAGTTCTCACCGACGCCGCTATCAAGGGCAAGGTCGACCACCTCATGGGTCTTAAGGAGAACGTTATCATCGGTAAGCTTATCCCCGCGGGAACGGGTATGCGCCGTTACAACGAGGTTGAGCTCGATGTAAACCAGTCCGAGGACAAGGTAGTTTACTCCACAGAGGATTTTTAACAGCATAAAATAAACATTTCAGGCAGGAGAATGACTCCTGCCTGAGTTTTTTCCCGCTATGCGCGGTTTCTTGCAAACTGTCCTTTTAAAAATAGCGAAAACTGTGTATTTAAAAAAGACAGTTATTTTGTTAAAATAGCACCTGTACAATTTGAAAGGGATGATTTTAATGAAAAGAATAGCCACTATTCAGGATATCTCCTGCCTCGGCAAGTGCTCGCTCACCGTAGCGCTTCCCATCATCTCCGCTACAGGCGTTGAGGCGGCGATTATCCCGACAGCGGTTTTGTCAACTCACACAATGTTCTCGGGCTTCACCTGCAAGGACCTCGACGACCAGATTATCCCCATAGCCGAGCATTGGAAAAAGGAGGGCTTCGAGTTTGACGCCTTCTACACAGGCTACCTCGCTAACGCCGCGCAGGTTGATAAGGTTATTTCCGTAATCAACTCGCTGAAAACAGATAAAACAAAGATTATAATTGACCCCGCGATGGCTGACAACGGCAAGATGTACCCCGCGTTCGACTCGGATTTCCCTAAGGAGATGGCGAAGCTCTGTTCGATTGCCGACATCGTTCTCCCGAACATCACCGAGGCTTGCTTCCTCACGGGTACCGAGTACCGCGAGACCTACGACCTCGATTTTGCCAAGGAAGTAATGAAAAAGCTCGCCGATAACGGCGCAAAGACGGTCGTTCTCACGGGAGCCGCCTTCGACGGCAAGTACGGAGTGCTCTGGTACGAAAGTGAAACCGACATGTTCCGTATGTACGAGCAGGAAAGACTCGACGCTTCCTTCCACGGAACGGGCGATATTTTCAGCTCGGCGTTCACGGGCTCGCTGATAAGGGGGCTTTCCTTTGAGAGCAGCGTAGCGATTGCCGCCGAGTACACCGCCGAGTGTATCAGAATCACCAAGAACACCCCCGACGCGAACTGGTACGGCGTTGACTTCGAGCGTGCGATTTCGTATCTTGTCGAGCGGATCGAGAGCGATCAAATGCTCCTAGATTAATATGTAAATGAGAGCCAAAAGCAGCGACGGCTCGACCTCTTCACCCATAAGAAGTATCAGGAGCATAAGTATTATGCTCCTGTCCTTGTCTTTGAAGAGGCTTGCGAGCAGGTTGCTTTCCTGCGGCTTTTCGGTTTTTTGCGCCTTCGGCTTCGGTTTTTCCTCCGTCGCCGCGGGCGTTTTGCTTTGTCTGTGCATCTGGCTCGCTCGTTTCAGCGCCTCGCGCGTGATTGCGTCCATATCCGCCATAGTCTCACCGTCAGTTGAAAATTTCGAGAATACCTACCTCTTTGAGCGCGGGGAAGAGCTTGATTATCATTAAAAGCTTCTTCGCGCTCTCCAGCCTCTTGCGCTTTTCGTCGCTCAGAAACGGTCTCAGCGCGCTGAGCAGCCGAGTCGTGTCGTCCTCCCTGCGCGCGTTTTGGATTATCGGCAAAAGCGACGTGAGCTTTCCGATTGTTCCGTCTCCGAGCGCGTCCTCGTCGGCTTTTTCGGGCTCGGGCTGAGAGGGGTTCAGCCCGAGCATTTTTCCGAGGCTTTTAACCTGCTCCATCGCCTCGGGGTCGCTCATTATCTCTGAGATTTTGTTCTCAATCGAAGCGTCCATCACTTGCTCAGCTTCTTAATGAGCGCCCTTGCCGCGGGCGAATTGAGTACCGATTCAGCCTTTTTCGGGTCGCTGAGCAGCTCACCAAGCGACTGAGCCTGCTTTTCGTCGAGACCCTTTAAAAGCTTTTCGACCTTTTCCTTGTTTTTGAGGTCGGTTTTGTCGGGCGTTAGCCTGTTGCTCTGTATAAAACCGTTTATTATATTTTTAAGCTCGTTGTTGTTCATAATTCCACCTCATTACATATTATGCAAAAACTTTTTATATATGATTGAAAAATATTTCGTTCTTTGGTATAATACAGGGTATGGTACCAAAGAAAAGAGATGATATTTATGAAATTTTTAGTAATGTCTGATTCCCACGGAAACATCAGAGGTGTGAGAAGGGCTGTCGAGAAGTTCGGCAAAAAGGCTGACGTGATTGTTCACTGCGGCGATTCGCGCAGCGAAGCCGAATGGCTTTTGGAGAATTGTCCAGAGTCCTCCGTAGTCTGCGTGCGCGGAAACTGCGACTGGGGCAGCACGCTTGACAATACAGAGTTTTTGAATATCGCGGGCAAAAAGATAATGGTCACCCACGGACATCTCTACTCCGTCAAATACGGACTCGAAAACCTTTCCTACGCCGCCGAGGAAAAACAGGCGGACATCGTGTTCTTCGGTCACACCCACGTCCCGACCGACGAGATGCTCGGGAATGTGCGGCTGATCAACCCGGGAAGCTGCGGTGTCTACGAGCGGAGCTGCGCCGTCGTCGAAATCGACGAAAAGGGCAACGTCCTCGTAAACTTTCTCAAAATACCCGAATAATACTGTAAAAAACCCGATTTGTGTGATAAAATGAGAGAACAGGGGTGAGATTTTGAATTTTTCGCGGCTTGAAGGAAACGACAATCTGAAAAAAACGCTCATGGAGCTTGAAAGCGCCAACCGTATGCCGCACGCCGTAATCATAAGCGGCGGCAGCGAGGAAAAGCGCGGCGAGCTTTCCCTGCATCTGTCGATGTGGGCGGTGTGTTCGGACTCGGACAAGCCCTGCGGAAAATGCAAAAACTGCCTCAACGCTCACGAAAAAGCCCACAGCGACGTCTACTACGCGAAGGGCTCGGGAAAAACGAATATATACAACAAGGAGGAAATCGAGCGCGTTATACGCGATGCCTCCGTAAAGCCCAATCAGGCTGACCGCAAGGTCTATGTGCTCGAGGAATGTGATAAGCGGCTGCCCGTAATCTCGCAGAACGCCTTCCTTAAAACCCTCGAGGAACCGCCGCAGGATGTGCTTTTTATAATGACCTGCGAAAATCCGATGGCTCTTTTGGAGACGATCCGTTCCCGAGCGGTGATTTTTACGCTCGAAAGCGACCGAACCCCGAGTGGAAATGCGCTCTCCGCGGCGAAGGAAATCGCCGAAGGAATGGTTTCGTCCTCGGAAATGCGGCTGATGAAGGCTACATATCTATTAAACGAGCGGGCGCTTGCCCTCGACGCTCTGGACGCGCTGATTCTTCTTCTGCGCGACGGACTCGCTCTCTGCCTCGGAGCCGAGGCGGAGCTTGACCCCGAGACCGCCGAACGGCTTTGCAGAAAGCTCACCCGCTCAAAATTCTTGAAAGCAATCGAGCTCACGCGGGACGCCAAGTCCAAAATTTACTCAAACGTGAGCCTTAAGCTCATATCCGTATGGTTATGCGCCGAATACAGGAGGAACGTATGGCAGAAGTAATCGGAGTCAGATTCAAAGAGGTCGGAAAAATCTACTACTTCGACCCTGTAAATACAAAGCTCAACGCGGGCGACAAGGTAATCGTCGAGACCGCGAGGGGAATCGAGTGCGGAGTGGTCGCCCTGGCGAACAAGGACGTACCCGAGGAAGAAATAGTTTTCCCGCTCAAGCCCCTTATCAGGGTCGCGACCGAAAACGACCTCAACCACATCGCCGAAAACAAAAGGAGAGAAAAGGAGGCGTTCGGCATCTGCGAGAAAAAAATCGCCGAGCATGGTCTCGAGATGAACCTCGTCGACGTCGAGTACACCTTCGATAATAACAAGATTTTGTTCTATTTCACCGCCGACGGCAGAGTCGACTTCCGCGCGCTTGTTAAGGATTTGGCGAGTGTTTTCAGAACGAGGATCGAGCTCCGTCAGATCGGCGTGCGCGACGAGGCGAAAATGCTCGGCGGACTGGGCGTCTGCGGCAGACCCTTCTGCTGTCACAGCTTTATGGGCGACTTCCAGCCTGTTTCGATTAAAATGGCAAAGGAGCAGGGACTTTCGCTTTCACCCGTGAAAATCTCGGGTACCTGCGGCAGGCTTATGTGCTGTCTGAAATATGAGCAGGAGGCTTATACCGACCTCCTTAAGCGCACCCCCAAGGTCGGCGCAATTGTAAAGACCCCCGAGGGCAAGGGAATTGTCGTCGAGAACAATCTTATTTCGGGAATACTCAAGGTAAAGCTCGACTCCGCTCCCGAGGGAATCGCTCCCGCGGCGTTCAAGGTCAGAGAAGTAAAGCTCCTCAAGGACGGCTACATCCGTATGAACAAAAAGGAAATCGAGGACTTAAAGCACCTCGAGGAATAATTGTATATAATGTCGATATTTAAGGTTATTTTAGCTATAATATAGTTAAAACCCACAAAATGAGTAACGAACCACAAATTAGCGTCAACTAACCTATTGCTTTTTGACAGACTTGTGGTACAATAAAAATATCTATATAAGGAGGTAACACCATGGCTTACAAGATTAATGACGATTGCATTATGTGCGGCGCTTGCGCGGACGAGTGTCCTGTCAGCGCTATTTCCGAGGGAGACGGCAAGTACACTATCGACGCTGACGCTTGCGTAGACTGCGGCTCATGCGCTGATGTTTGCCCCGTAGGCGCTCCCGAAGAGGGCTAAGCAATAACGACATAACGAAACGGCAAGGCTGCGGCCTTGCTGTTTTTTTATTGCCCGCTTTGCGAAAGGGTTCACAAACGGCGGGCCTGAGCGTTGTGAGGGTCTTGCCGATTAGTTGTTTTAATGATATAATGATTCTATACGCAATTTAGGACTGATCACCATGCTGAAAACCTCTGAGCGGCTTGAGCTGCTGGGCAACGGAGTGAGAGTCATCGTCTCCGACCTTTTTCATTTTTCAACCGACACGATCCTGCTCGCCGACTTTTCGGGAGCCGACCGCGCCAAGACTGCCGTCGACCTCGGAACAGGCTGCGGGACGATTCCGCTTCTCTGGGCGCGCGAAAACCGCGCGACAAAAATCGCCGCCGTCGAAATCCAGCCCGAGTGCTGCTCTATGGCGCGCCGTTCGGTTGAGCTTAATAAAATTGATAATATAGAAGTAATCAACGCCGATCTGACCGAGCTTAGGGGTGTGCTGCCCTTCGGCTATTTTGATTTGGTAAGCTGTAACCCGCCGTACAAGCTCACGGGCAGCGGAATCACAAATCCCGCGAAGGAAAAGCTCCTCGCGCGCCATGAGGCGACTTGTACAATCGAGGATATAACCCTCTCAGCCAAGAATCTTTTGCAGTTCGGCGGGAGGTTCTGCCTGTGCCAGCGTCCCGAGCGTCTGACGGACGTGCTTTTCGCCATGCGTAAAAACGACCTCGAGCCAAAGCGCCTGCGCTTCGTCCAGCAGCGCCCCGACAAGGCTCCGAAGCTCTTCCTCGTCGAGGGCAGACGCGGCGGAAAAAGCGGAGGCCTAATCGTTGAGCCGACGCTGTTCATCGAGGAGAACGGCGATTTCAGCGCGGAAATGAAGAAAATCTACGGAAGCTACAAGGAGGGTCACTATGAGTAACACATTATACGTCGTCGGCACGCCGATAGGAAACCTCTCGGATTTGTCGCCGCGTGCAGTCGAAACGCTCGCAAGCGTCGACTTTATCGCCGCCGAGGACACCCGCGTGACCCTGAAGCTGCTCAATCATTTTGACATAAAAAAGCCAATGCTCAGCTACTACGAGCACAATAAGCGCGAGCGCGGCGAAATCATCTGTGAAAGGATCCTCGCGGGCGAGGACTGCGCGATCGTGACCGACGCTGGTATGCCCTGTATTTCCGACCCGGGCGAGGATTTGATCAAGCTCTGTGAGCAAAAGGGGATAAGGACGGTCGTTGTCCCGGGACCGAGCGCGGTCGTTTCCGCTCTCGCAGTGAGCGGGCTCGAAACGGGCAGGTTTTGCTTCGAGGGCTTTCTCAGCGTTAACAAAAAGAGCCGCCGCGACCACCTTGAGTCGCTGCGGGACGAGCGCAGGACGATGATTTTCTACGAGGCGCCCCACAAGCTCCCGACGACTCTGAGGGATTTGTACGACTTCTTCGGCGACAGAAGGTTGACGATTGTGCGCGAGCTCACCAAAATCCACGAGGAAACAATCCGCACGACGACCAAAATCGCCGCCGAACAGCTCGCGGACAGCGGAATAAAGGGTGAGCTGGTGCTCGTTCTTGAGGGAAAAAAGCCTGACGAAGCCGAGAGCTTTACGCTTGAGCAGGCGGTCGAAATCGCCCGAAAGCTGATTGACGAGGGCTTAAGGATGAACGACGCCGCGAAGCAGGCGGCGCAAATCACGGGCCTTAGAAAAAACGAGATATACAAGGAGCTGGTGTGAAAGCTCACACTAATCAATATTTATGTTGTCCGCTCAGTTTGTCCCTGCGGGACAACGAGCGATGACTAAATCGCCGCTTTACGCCTTATCCGCCCACGGTAAGGTTGTAAATAGCTTTAACATCAATTTGTGGGCGGAAAGGCTATGGCGATTATTATGAACGCGATAGAAAAAATACACTCGCTCGACAAATTCGGCTCCCGACCCGGGCTTGACAGAATCAGGCGTTTTCTCGACATCCTCGGAAATCCGCAGGACAGCCTGCGCTTTATCCACGTCGCGGGCACCAACGGCAAGGGCTCGACCTGCGCCATGCTAAGCGCCGTTCTGACCGACGCGGGCTATAAAACGGGGCTGTTTATTTCGCCCTACATAGTCGATTTCCGCGAGCGAATCCAGATAAACGGAAGAATGATTTCTTCCGAAACGCTCGAAAGCGCCGTGGAGCGCACCTTCCCGATTATTGAGCGGCTGAGCGCGGAGGGCTGCGTAATTACCGAGTTTGAGTACGTTATGGCGCTCGAGTTTCTCATTCACAGTGAGGGAAAATGCGACGTCGTCATCCTCGAGACGGGTCTCGGCGGTCTTCTCGACTGCACGAATGTAATTAAGCCGCCGCTGTGCTCTGTGATTACAAAAATCGGTCTCGACCACACCGCCGTTCTCGGCGAAACTATCGAGGAAATCGCCGCCCAGAAATGCGGAATTATCAAGAGAGGTACGACTGTCTCCTCGGCTCAGACCGACCGCGCCATGCGCGTAATTGAAGCCGACTGCCTGAAAAAGAACGTCAGGCTTATAAAAAGCGGTGAATTAAAGCTCGAGCTCACAAGCGACTCCCTCGACGGACTTTCTTTTAAGTACAACGAAACTGAAATCAACCTGCCATTGATCGGGGCGCACCAGCTTGAGAACGCGAAAACCGCCCTCGCCGCGCTCGAGGTCGTGAGAAAAAACCTCCCTCTGAGCAATGACAACATCCGTAAAGGCTTCGCGAAGGCGGTGAATCCCGCGAGGTTCGAGGTTATTTCAAAGAATCCGCTCGTGATCCTTGACGGAGCGCACAACCCCGACGGAATCAACGCGCTCACAAACGCCGTCAACAGGTACCTGCCCGACCGGGCGCCGATACTCATTCTCGGAATGCTCGCGGACAAGGACAGCAAAAGCTCAATCAAAATCCTCGGCGAAAGCTTCGGCGAGGTCTATGCGGTTCCCGTAAACAACCCGCGTTCCCTCTCAGCCGAAGCGCTCGCCGACGAATGCAGGGGTCATTTTGACAGTGTAAAAGCCTTTGACGACCCGTTCTCCGCGATCGACTCGGCGCTCGACAGGGCTGTAAACGAGCAAAAGCCGCTTGTAATAGCGGGCTCGCTCTACCTTGCGGGCGAAATCAGAAATTATCTTTTATCCAAAACCTAAAATACGACAAAAAATAAAGTCCGTACCGTTTATAATAACGATACGGACTTTATTTTTCCGCGAGCCGCGGCATCAAAAGCCGTCGTCAAACATAGGCTCTTGCCATAAGTTTACTACTCCCCGAAAGGAATATATAAATGCTCAACACAGATTACCAAAACGATACTCTAACCGTTTATCTTACAGGCGAGATAGACCACAACCGCGCCGCCTCTATCCGCGCGACGATCGACAGCCAGATCAACGCTCTGCGCCCGAGGACGCTCGAGCTCGACTTCTCCCGCGTCAGCTTTATGGACAGCTCGGGAATCGGGCTGATAATGGGCAGATACCGCTCGGTCGGGCTCGTCGGCGGGAGTCTCAGCGTCACAAACGTGCCCGACGGGATCTCGCGCATAATCGAGCTCAGCGGAGTCAACACATTGGGGGTGCTCAGATGAACGTAACAAATGAAATGCACATCCGTTTCCTGAGCAAAAGCTCAAACGAGAGCTTTGCGCGCAGCGTCGTCTCGGCGTTCGCTCTCGAGCTCGACCCGACGATTTCCGAGCTCGCAGACATAAAAACCGCCGTCAGCGAGGCGGTAACGAACTCAATCGTCCACGGCTACCGCCGCGAGAGCGGAATGATTTACATAGACGCAAAAATCACCGACACCCGAAAGGTAATCATAAAAATCCGCGATAAGGGCGTCGGAATCGAAAATATCGAGCAGGCTATGCAGCCGCTCTTCACGACAGCTCCCGAGGAGGAGCGCGCGGGACTCGGCTTTGCGGTAATGCAAAGCTTTATGGACGAGGTCAAGGTTAAATCGGAGCCACAAAATGGCACGACCGTCACCCTCACAAAGCAAATAGTTGCCCTAAGATGACCGACAAAAGCAATCTTGCCGAGGAAAACCTTGCCCTCGTGCACGCCTGCTGCAAGCGCTTTCGCGGCAAGGGAATCGAGTACGACGACCTCTATTCCGCGGGCTGCGTCGGGCTTGTCAAGGCGGTCAACAACTTCAACCCCGACTACGGCTCAAGGCTGTCAACCTACGCCGTACCTGTGATTTTAGGCGAAATCAAGCGCCTGTTCCGCGACGGCGGTACTGTAAAGGTCAGCCGAAGCCTGAAGGAGCTTAATCTGAAAATCAACGAGGCGGCAAAGACCTTCAGAGCCGAGAACGGCCGTGAGCCGACGGTGAGCGAGCTGTCGCGCTCGCTCGGCGAGAGCGAGGAAAAAATCTCCGACGCACTCAACGCCGCGAAAATCCCATTGTCTCTGAGCGCGCCCCGCGACGACGAGGAGAGCACGCTCGACATCCCCGCCGACGACATAACCGAAAAGCTTACAGAAAGATTGGCTCTCCGAAAAGCCATCCTCGAGCTACCGCCGCGCGACCGAAAAATAATCGAGCTTCGCTACTACAAGCGCGCAACCCAGCAAAAAACCGCCGAGGCGCTCGGAATGACCCAAGTCCAGATAAGCCGCCGCGAAAAGAAAATCCTCACCTCGATCAGGGAAAAGCTCACAGTTTAGCCAACTCTGCCTTTAATAAATCTCCCCAAAAAACGCGTCCGCAAGGGCGCGTTTTTTCCGCGTTCGCGCATATTCGGCTGTCTTTATTAAATAATAACAAAAAAAGGATTGGTAATTGATTATGATAAAACGAATCGGAAAGTATACCCTGAAATTCCTCGACGAGCCCAAAATCACGGGTTTTGGATCCGTCGCGGGCAAAAAAGAAGCCGAGGGACCGCTCGGCAAAAATTTTGACAAGATTTTCTACGACCCCAGAGCTGGCCAAAAAACCTTTGAAAAAGCTGAAATCCTCTTTCAGCAGGAGGCTCTGACCGCCGCGCTCGGCAGGGCTGACAGGCGTGCCGAGGACATAGATATGGTTTTCGCGGGCGATTTGCTCAACCAGTGCATAAGCTCGTCCTACGGTATGAAGGAGTTCAGAGCGCCGTATTTCGGTCAGTACGGAGCGTGCTCAACGATGGCTCAGTCTCTTATTCTCGCCGCGATTGCCGTCTCAAGCGGAGCCGCTAGACTTAGCGCGGCTGTGACCTCGTCGCACTTCTGCACCGCCGAGCGCCAGTACCGAATGCCCCTCGAATACGGCGGTCAGCGCACAACCACCGCCCAGTGGACGGTAACGGGAGCAGGCGGCTGCCTGCTCGAGCCCCAAGGAAGAGCCCCGTCATTAGCCGCTGCAGTGATAGGAAAAATCACCGACCTGGGCATAAAGGACATGAACAATATGGGCGCCGCCATGGCACCTGCGGCGGCGGGGACCATTTTGGATTTTCTCAGCGACAGCGGGAGCTCGGTGCGGGATTATGATTTGATTCTGACGGGGGATTTGGGACGCGTCGGGTCTGAGTGTCTTTATAACCTGCTTGAGCGCGAGGGTGTTGACATCAAGGGACGGCACAATGACTGCGGGAAAATGATTTACGGCGAAAATCAGGACGTTCACGCGGGGGGCTCGGGGTGCGGCTGCTGCGCGTCGGTTTTGTGCTCGACGATTTTGCCCGATATGATAAGCGGCAAGTACAAAAACATTCTGTTTGTCGCTACGGGTGCGCTAATGAGTCCCGTTTCGTCCTGGCAGGGATCGTCGATTCCCGCAATTGCTCACCTTCTGAACATTCAAGCGCCCTGAGCGCTGTAACCCTATTCCCGTTTTACAAGAATCAGATGATGTAAAAGCCGCCGTAAAAAACGGCGGCCATTATGTTTTTGTTATATTGAGCGGATGAAACGCAAAAACGCCTCCATGCCGTTTTTGTCGCGCTTGAAAACTCCCGCGTCCTCGAGGACTTTTAAAAATACCTTGCCGACCTCTTTTTCGAGTACGGCGCGGATTTCTTTTCTCGGGCGAGATTTCAGCGCGGGGGCAAAGGTCTTTGCCCAGTCGGCGTGCTTTTTGATTGTGTCGTTTGAGGAGATGTCTCTGCCGTCCGCGATGTGCTCCTCGAGCAGGTCTAGCTCCTTTTGCAGTCTCGCGGGGAGGACGGCGAGACCCATAACCTCGATCAAGCCGATGTTTTCTTTCTTGATGTGATGGCGCTGAGCGTGCGGGTGGAAGAGCCCCAGCGGGTGCTCGGGGGTCGTCAGGTTGTTTCTGAGGCAGAGGTCGATTTCGTAGTCCGCGCCCCGTCTACGGGCGATCGGAGTGATCGTGTTGTGCGGGACTCCGTCCGTTTCGGCGAAAATCATCGCTTCCTCGTCGGTGTAGGCGCGCCATTTTTTGAGGATCCTCTCGGCGAGGTCTGAGAGCCTTTTGCTGTCGCGCCCTCTCAGCCTGATGACGGACAGCGGCCATTTGACTATGCCGCAGGCGACGTCCTCAAAGCCCGAAACGGTAAAGCTGTGTTCGATTTCCGCTTTTTCCATGGCAAAGGTGTATCTGCCGCCCTGAAAATGCTCATGGCTCAGAATTGAGCCGCCGACAATCGGCAAATCGGCGTTGGAGCCTACGAAATAGTCGGGAAACTGCCGCACAAAATCAAACAGCTTGTCAAACGCGCCGCGGTTTATGACCATCGGTACGTGGCGGCTGTTGAAAACAATGCAGTGCTCGTTGTAGTAGACGTAGGGCGAGTACTGGAAGAACCAGCCTTCGCCGCTCACCGTCACGGGGATAACGCGGTGATTAGCCCTAGCAGGGTGTCCGATTCTTCCCGCGTAGCCGACGTTTTCGACGCAAAGCTGACAGGGCGGGTACGACGCGGAGGCGGTTTTTCCCGCGGCGGCGATGTCGCGCGGGTCCTTCTCGGGCTTCGAGAGGTTGATCGTTATGTCGATCTCGCCGTATTCGCTGTCGATTTTCCAGCGTCGGTCGCGATCGATTCTGTCGCGGCGGATGTAGTTTACGTCACCGCTGAATTTGTAAAACCAGTCAGTCGCGTCGCGCGGCGATTTTTTGTACCGCTCAAAAAACATCCTGTTGACCTCGCGGGGGCGTGGGGTCAGGCAATTCATCAGGCGCGTGTCGAAGATGTCGCGGCTCTCCGTTGTTTCGGAGCATAAGCCCTTTTGAACCGCGTAGTCGGTCAGCGTCCGCAAAAGCTCGTTAAGCGACGCGTCGCGTCTCGGCTCGGCGGGCTCAAAGTTCTTTTTGTGAAGCGCGTCGAGTATTCTGTTTCGTGAGTAGATTTGTTCGCTTTCGTCAATCAGTCCCTTGCGCAGGGCGTATTCCACGAGCGCCTCAATTGTGTTGTATATCATCATTACCTCTCATATCCGCGCCGTTTTGGGCGCTGACTGTGTATATCTCTGGCGTTCTGCCGAATTGTCCTTTGTACGCGGCTTTGATTTCGGAGATGAAGTGTTCAACCGCGCTTTGCTCCATAAGGTTGACCGTACAGCCGCCGAAGCCGCCGCCCGTCATCCTCGAGCCGTAGACTCCTTTGATTTTTTGCGCGGCTTCTGCGAGGAAGTCGAGCTCGGCGCAGGAGACCTCGTAGTCGTCGCGCAGGGATGCGTGCGAGAGATTCATCAGCCTGCCGAACTCATTTAAGTTGCTTCTTCTGAGAGCTTCGGCTCCGTCGAGCGTTCTTTGGTTCTCGTAAACAGCGTGGCGCGCTCTCTTTTGGCAGACCGAGTCCGTAATCAAACGCTTTTTGCTCTCAAACTCGTCGGGAGTCAGCGAGCAGAGGGCGCGAACCCCAATGGCGTTCGCCGCGGCCTCACATTCCCGCCTGCGCTCGTTGTACGCTGAGGACGCGAGCGAGTGCTTCACGCCGCTGTTGACTATCACAAGCGCCGCGCCGCCGAGCGGAGCGTATTCGTACTCGAGTGTGTCGGCGTTGAGCAGAACGGCGTGACCGCTTCTGCCCATAGCGCTCGCGAACTGATCCATTATTCCGCAGCTCACGCCGATGAAGCGGTTTTCGGCGAACTGACCGATTAAGGCGATTTCCTGCGGCGTGACGGGGATTGAAAACAATTCTTTGAGAGCCGTTCCCGCCGCGACCTCGAGCGCCGCGGAGGACGAAAGCCCCGCGCCGTCGGGCAGATCTCCGCTGAAATAAAAGTCAGCGCCGAGGGGAATCGGGTAGCCGAACGCCGAAAACGCGCGAATTACGCCGATCGGGTAGTCAGCCCAGCAGTTCTTTAAGGACAAATCCGAGAGCGGGTATTCGACGATTCCCGCGCTCTCAAAATTTTTTGAGAAGAAGCGGAAAACTCCGTCCTCACGCCTTGAAGCGGCGCAGAAAATCCCCAAATCAATCGCGCAGGGAAATACGCGGCCGCCGTTGTAGTCGGTGTGCTCTCCGATAAGATTCACCCTGCCCGGGGCAAAGCCGCTTACCTCGGGCGGTTTGTTGTATAGCTTTTCAAATGCTTTTTCAATGTTCATTCCGTTTCACCCTGTACAGCCTCGAAGAAGTAGAGCCTCGACGAAAAGTCGGTGAACACCCTGACGTTTTCGTTAAAGCCCGTACCCGAGAACGCGGGACTGAGCGCGACTCCCGTGTGCATAAGGACGTCGCCCGCCGCGGTTATGTCCTCTGCTTCGCCGTTGATTTTGACCGCCTTTGCAATCACATTGTGAACAAGCGAGTCCTGCCTTACGTGGATGGGGGAGACGGTGTTTATCAGGCTGCCGAACTGCTTTATGTCGAGACGGCTCGGAATGCTGTAGAGCCGATACCGCTTTTGGGGGTCGAGCCCCGCGGCGTAGAACCGAGTCGACTGCGTGTTCGGCGAGACAAGCTCCTGCAAGAGCAGACCGACCGCCTTGTTTTTGTCCTTTGAAACGCACATCCACTGATGAAGTCCGTTTGAAATCACGCGGTAAAACTGACCGAACTGCAAAACCTCGCGCCATTTTTTGTACTGGGCGATTTGCTCAAAAACGGTTTTCGCGGCTGTCGGGCTTAAGGCGCGCGCGTCGAATTCATACCCGAGCACTCCGAACGCCGAAACGCCGAAGCGGGTCTCGAGCGGAGTTTTTCTGAGCGTCTGATGGTTCGGGACGGCGCTGACGTGAGCGCCGACGCAGGACTGAGGGTAGCCGTAGCTGTAGCCCTCCTGAATCGCCGCGCGGCAAACCGCGTCGGTGTTGTCGCTCGCCCAGATTTGCGGGAAGTAGCAGAGTATTCCCAGATCAAAACGGTTGCCGCCCGAGGCGCACCCCTCGAATAGTATTTTCGGGAATTTTTTGGTCAGAACACGCATTACTCTGTAAAGCCCGCAGATGTAGCGGTGCGTGGTCTCGCCCTGCTTTTCAGCGGGGAGATAGGGGGAGTATACGTCCGAAAAAATGCGGTTCATATCCCATTTTACGTATGATATGTTAGCCGAGGAAAAGACCTCGGTCATTTTTTTAATCAAAAAATCCTGTACGGCTGGATTCGCGAGGTCGAGGATTCGCTGATTCCTGCCCTCGGAGTGAAGCCTGCCCTTGATTTCCATAGCCCACTCTGGGTGAGCGCGGTAGAGATTGCTTTCGGTATTCACCATTTCGGGCTCGACCCATAAGCCGAAGGACATCCCGAGCGCGTTGATTTTCTCCGCGAGGGCCTTAAGACCGTTCGGGAGCTTTTTCCTGTCGGGATCCCAGTCGCCGAGAGAGCGCTTGTCGTCGTTTCTTTCGCCGAACCAGCCGTCGTCGAGCACAAAGAGCTCCGCGCCGAGCTTTTTGCCCGATTTCGCGAGCGAAAGCAGGTCGCGTTCGCTTACCTTGAAGTAGAACGCCTCCCAACTGTTCAGAAGTACGGGGCGGGGTCTGTGTTTCCAGAAGCCGCGGACGATGTGCTCGCGGACAAAGCGGTGCATATTTACGCTTTGTCCCGTAAAGCCGTGAGCCGAAAAGGTCATCACAGCCTCGGGCGTCTCAAAGCTTTCGTTTTCGCCGAGAATAAATCGGAACCCGCTCGGCTGAATACCGCTTACGATTCGGGTCTTGCCGTAGGCGTTGACCTCGGCGGCGGAGTAGTGGTTGCCGCTGTAGACGAGGTTAAAGCCGTAGACGCTGCCCGTGTGCTCGTCGGCGGACGGCGAGTGCACCATAAAGAAAGGATTGGCGCGGCTTGAGGAGCAGCCCGCTCGGCTTTCGACTACAAACTTGCCCGCTGTCAGCGACGCGGTGTTTTTGTTCATTTCGCGCGCCCACGCTCCGTGGAACGAGGTCACGCAGACTCCGCTGAACGGAATGTCAATCTGCGCACTCATAAGCCGCTCAAGCGTGGCGGGGGCTTTTCCCTTGTTTATAAGCCTCGCCGCGCGGGTTATTACGTCGCACTCGGGGTAAACGCGGTAGTGAAGCTCCAGAACGAAGTCGCCGTCGCGAGCGGTAACGCACAGGTGCTCAGCCTTGCCGTTCTCCGCGCAGGAGGTCGGCAGGGTCGTAAAATCCGAGGGCTTGCTGTCGATTTCAAAACCGTCGTACAGAAAATCCGAACTTCGGCTTCCGTCGGCTCCGACGAGCTCCAGAAACGGCTCGCGGATGTCGCCGTGGCCGAGAGTCGAGAACTCGAGGCACATATCCTCGAGCAAAACCGTAGGGTGTTCCTTTGAGTATACAATGCTGTTGCCCGCCTCGAACTCGCGCCTTTCGCGGAAAACCTCGCACTGCTCGGCGGTTTCGAGCTCGATTTTGCCGCCGTAATACAGGTGCTCGAGGTGACCCGACGGAGTGACCGAAAAGGCGTAGGTCGTGTTTTCGGTGTCGAGGACAAAGGCGGGGCTTTTGCCGTTTAGCTTTCTGATCAATTAAATCACTTCTTGTTCTTTTCTATGGTCGACATAACCTTCTTCTCGTTGTACAGGCTGAGAATCAGCGCGCCGAACGAGCAGAACGCCACCGCTACAAAGCCCACGATCGTCATTCCGAGGACGGAGGCGGTGATGTCGTTTGAGTTTGTGTTCTGAGTTGTTCCGATAATCGCGAGCGAGGTGAAAACAAGCATAGCGAGCGACTGACCGAACTTCATCGCGAAGGTGCGCGCCGCGAAGAACATTCCCTCGCGGTTTTCGCCCGTTTCATAGCCGTCAGCCTCCGCAACGTCGGCAACGATCGACTGCGGGATGATTCCCAAAAGCGCCATCGGGAACGCCGCAATTACGCAAATCAGCACGCCGTAAACCACCCCGGGGACAAGGTCTGTGCCGATAACTCCGATCAAGCCCGCGATCACATAGGCGAGAGCCAGTCCGAGGAAGCCTGTGATGACGAGCTTTTTCTTGCCGAGCTTTTTGACGAGCTTCGGCACGATCGGGTAAAAGCAAGCCGAGAGGATGGTCATTCCTCCGAGGAAAATCATCGTGTAGCTTTCGTTTAGCTTCATCGAGACCTTTACGAAGAAGGGCAGACCCGTCTGGAAGAGCGTCAGTCCGACCCAGTACATAATGTCGGACGAAACAAACACTCGGAAGCTTCCGTTTTTGAAGGTCGCCTTCAGGGATTTAAACATATTCGAGTTCGAGGGCTTTGTGTCAACAAAGTCCTTTTCCTTGAGACAGAAGGTCGGAATGAGCATACAAATGCAGGAAATCACCGCCAAAATGATAAAGCAGATTCGGTAGCTCCACGCGAAGCCGACGCTTCCTCTGAGCATTCCCGCGAACGCGAACGGAGTGTACGCAAGCAGGGTTCCCGCGAAGAACGTCAGCGAAATCGCGGTCGAGATGTACATTCTGTCGTCCTGAGTTTTTCCGAACTCGGAGATAAGCGCGTTGTACGGAGTGCAGTACATCGTCATAAACAGGTAGAAAAGCACGATGAATACCGAAATCCATACGACGTTCAGAGAGCTGATTTCGTTTACGGGAGCGCAGAAGAGCAGCACCGTCACGACCGAAAGCGGCACCGCGGCGTACTGCATAAACGGGATACGCCTGCCGCGTTTGTTCTTGCTTCTGTCGGACAGCGAGGCGATCAGCGGGTCGGTGACCGCGTCAAACACACGCGACAGCGCCGTGATCAAACCCAGTACGGTCAAAAAACCGCCGATGATAAGCCCCGGAACGATGTACTGCACCGCGCCGCTTTGAATGTCAGACTGCGTCGGAAGATAGAAAGTGACAAACCACGCGCTGATAAGTCCGCTCAGCGTCGACCAGCCGAGCTGACCGACGGCGAAAATCCTCATCTGCCTTTTGCTTAAACGCTTCATACTTACCTCCTCATTTCCATAGCGAGCTTTACCGCCTTGTACGCGCCGTCGTAAAGCCCGATCGTTTTGTTTATTATTATCTGATTGCACATATGCTCAAAAAGCTCCTTTTCATTAAGGAACATATCGACCATCTGGAGCGTGTGCGGAACGTCTCTGCATTCGAGGGTCCCGTCGCCGTATTCAGCCGAGTGAATCGCTCCCCATTTTTCGTGACCGCCGATGCGCTTGAGGAAGAGCTTAGGCACAGGGTAGAACACGAGCTCTCCCGGCTTCGTCATAAGCACGTCGCAGGAGCGTATCAGCAGATTTGTGCAGTAAACCGCCTCAAAAATATTCTCATGCCAGAACGCGTGGATCCCGCTTACGTCGTTTTCAACAGCTCTTTCTGAGAAGGCTGAGGTTTCGCTCCAATCGTTAAAATGGGTCTTGCTCATTTTATCCAAGTCCTTGATTTCGGCGCAGAGCTCGTCCCACACGTTCTTGTGGTCGCCGACGTTGATATACAGCGCCGCCTTTTTTCTTCTGACAAGCGGAATGAGGTGCCTGATAACCGCCGAGAACAGCTCCCTCTGAGCGCCCGCGCCGCCGATCGTCATTAAAAACCGCATCGGCTTTCCGTTTTCCTTGCGTTCCATTCTGCGGCGGCAGTCGTCCTCGAGATTTGAGACAAGCTCGTGGTCGACGTAGTGACCCGTATAAACGAGGCTTTCGGGCGGCATCGGTTTAAGCACGTCGCCCTTCTGCATACCGTTGAGAATACGGTAGCCGAAATACGCCTGATGAGTCTGGATCGTGTGCACGCTTCCCTCAGCGAGATGCAGAGCCATCGGCCAGTTGTCGGGAATCGCGTTGACGACGTACTTCATTCCTGCGTGGATCGCCGCCTGCGCCGGCCATACGTGAGTTCCGATGACGGGGATGTCCTTGGGGATGTTTCTGTAAACCGCCGCCATCAGCTCCGCGTTCTTCTGGTCGGAGGAATTGTAGCTGAGCTGACGGAAGCCCTCGTAGTTCAGCGGCTCCCAAAAGATTTTGTTGAACAGAGGGTCCTTCTGCGACAGGCGCGAGGCTCGTGAATACAGGTCGTTCTGCGCGCCGATGACCTTTGTGCAGGTGGTGTTCGGGTAGGAATTGAGGTCCATCCAGTAAGGCGTATACCCCAGAGCGTGCGCCGCGGACGCCATAGCGATCGAAATTCGGTAATGGCCGAAGCCCATTCGGATATTGCCGACGATCAGACCCTTTTGAGTGTCGAAGGGGATATCTCCCTTGCCCTCGTCGACCCTGATGTCATACACCCCGAGCGGCTCTTTGAGACAGGCGTTTTCGGTGATTTTTACGCTGTATTGAGCCTTGCTGTCATCGCCGTATTTTTTCTGATACCTGCGCTTTGACTTCTCCGCCTTGCGCAGAGCCTTGCCCTTGATTTCGTTTCCGAAGATATTTTTAGATTTGTCGGTCATACGCCCCTCCTTTGATATACTGTCTATAAAATTACGGTCGTGTTGAAAATATTTAGTCAGCTTTCGCTAATTAACTAAATATTATCATCTTTTTGACGATTTGGCAATACTTTACGGGCTTTTTGGGAGAAGAAAAAAGACCGCCGCAGGGCTGCGACAGTCTTTGTCAGTCGGGGGAGACGGATATTTCTCAGCCGAACCCCGCGGTCAGATACACCATAACGCCGAAGCAGATTATACCGAACCACACAGCGAGACTCGCGGGAGGAATGAACACAAACATCAGAATTTCCAAAAGGATTTGCTTGTCGAGCTTAAAGCCCTTTCCTCCTAATTGTTTGTGCCCGAGATAAAGCAGAGCGCAAAGCCGTCGTATTCGCAGAACATTATGTCAAAAACAAAGAAGAAGGGTCCGAGGCCGTCCTCGCCCTCGAGCTCGCCGATAAGCGCGGAGTAATCGTCAAAAATCATAACCCGCTCAGGCTCGCCGAAAAGGCTCTCGGCGCTTTCGGCAATCGGGAGCCACACGTCGTCGCCCGCAAGCTCCTTGAGCGTCATATCAAAGTTTTTCGGGGATTGGATAAGGCTCTGCTTTCGGTTTTTTATCTCGTAAAAATCGTAAAATTCCGTCAGATAGTTTTCAATGTCAAACGCCTGAACGCAGACCTCCTTTTCCATGGCAAGCTCGTCCAGCAGCCTGACCTTTTCGGATAGAATCTCGTCATTTTTCATTTTCGCGCATCCTTTTAGCGGTTGTGTTTTCTTCTATGGCTCGGCTTTATACCTCGCGATTATTTCCATAAACTCCTTGCCGTAGGTTTTAAGCTTTTGCTCGCCTACTCCGCTTACGCTTAAAAATTCCCTTTCTGTTTCGGGCATTACCTCGCAGAGGTTGATAAGCGTTTTGTCTGTGAAAATGACATAGGCGGGAACATGCCTGGTTCTCGCGAGCTTTAGCCTGAGCTCCTTGAGCTCCGCGAGCAGAGCGCTGTCAACCGCGTAGCGCTTGTCGTCCTCTCTCTGTTTGATCGCTTTTGTTTTCTTTATAATAACTGTTTCTTCCCCGCGCAGTACGGGTCGGGCTTTTTGGGTGATTCTGAGCGTCGGGTACTCGCCGTCCTGCTTTATGTAGCCGAGCTCCTCGAGTCGGTCGATCAGGACGCGGATTTCCCTGAGTGGGTAGTCCTTCATTATTCCGAAGGTGCTCAAATCACTAAGCCACGCGTTGTACGGCTTGTCGCTTTCTTTGCCGCGCAGGACGTCGGCGACCATGCTCTTGCCGAAGCGCTGCTGCATTCTGATTATGCAGGAAAGGATTTTCTGAGCCTCGACGGTGATGTCCGCGACCTCAAAATTTGTCAGACAGTTTGAACAGTTTTCGCAGCGCTCCTTGTATTTGTCGCCGAAGTAGCGCAGCATATATTTGCGCAGACAGTCGGTCGTCGTGCTGTAGAAGGTCATATGCTTTAAGCGTTCTTCCTCGCGTTCCTTGAAAAGCCTGTTTTCCTCGTCGCTCAGATTCGGGTTCGGCTCCGTGTTGTCGATGAAAAACTGAGCCGTTCTCACGTCGCCCTTTCCGTAAAGAAGGATACAGTCCGCCTGAGTGCCGTCGCGTCCCGCTCTGCCCGCCTCCTGATAGTAGCTCTCGAGGTTCTTCGGCATATTGAAGTGGATGACAAAGTTGACGTTCGATTTGTCGATTCCCATTCCGAAGGCGTTTGTCGCCGCGATCACGGGCGCGCGGTCGTACACGAAGTCGTCCTGATTCTTTCGGCGTTCCTCGGCGGTAAGCCCCGCGTGATAGCGCGTCGCCGTTATTTTGTTTTTGTTTAGAAACTCGCAGATCTCCTCGACCTTCTTGCGCGTTGAGCAGTAAATTATCCCGCTTTTGCCGCGCCTTTCGTTGAGCAGAGACAAAAGCTTTTTCCTCTTGTCGCTCGGCTTCATAACCGAGAAAAACAGGTTCGGGCGGTCAAAGCCCGTGGTGATTGCGAGCGGGTCTTGCAGGCGGAGGATTTTTACTATGTCGTCGCGCACAACCTCGGTCGCCGTCGCGGTAAAGGCTCCGATAACGGGTCGGCGGGGAAGAGCGTCGATGAATTTGTTGATGTCAAGGTAGCTCGGGCGGAAATCCTGCCCCCACTGAGAAACGCAGTGCGCCTCGTCGATCGCGACGAGGTCAATATCAATATCGGAGCAAAGAGCCAAAAAGCTCTCGGTGAGCAGTCTCTCGGGAGCTACGTATACTATTTTATACACTCCGAGGCGAAGATTCTGAAGCGCCTTGCCGTACTGAGCGGAGCTCAGCGAGCTGTTTATAAACGCCGCGCTTATTCCCTGCTGGACAAGCGCGCTTACCTGATCCTTCATAAGAGAAATCAGCGGAGACACAACAACCGTAATTCCGTCAAGCATCATAGCGGGGACCTGATAGCAAAGCGACTTTCCCGCGCCCGTGGGCATAATCCCGAGGACGTCGCGTTTTTTGAGGAGCGCGTCGATAAGCTCCTCCTGACCGTCGCGGAAGGAAGAGTAGCCAAAGTGTTTTTTCAGAATTTCGTACTTGCCGTCCATAATACCACAACCCTTTATAGCTTGATTATAAACGTTTGTTCCTATTGTGTCAATGAGATTTCCGCAAATTTTTGTCATTTTATCGCTTATTATGAATGAAAGCGTCCGATTCGGTTGAAAATGAAAATTTACTTGTAAATGCTCTTTTGATAAGTTATAATTGCAGCATAACTATTAAAAAGGGTGATCTTATGGAAAGAGACGGCTTTCGGTCGAGACTCGGATTTATTCTGGTAAGCGCGGGCTGCGCTATCGGAATCGGAAATGTTTGGAAGTTTCCCTACGTCGCGGGGCAGAACGGCGGCGGACTGTTTGTGCTCATATATCTTTTGTTTCTGGCGCTGATGGGAGTGCCTGTTCTGGTTATGGAGCTGTCGCTCGGAAGAGCCAGCCGAAAGAGCATTATTCAGGCGTACAAAAAGCTCGAGCCCAAGGGCAGCAAGTGGCACATTCACGGCTGGTTCTGTATGGCGGGCTGTTATCTTCTGATGATGTTCTACACCTCGGTGTCGGGCTGGATGGTCGATTACGGCTGGCGGTTCGCAACGGGCGCGTTTAATTCGGTAAAAACCGAGCAGGTCGAAGCGGTCTACGAAAGTATGCTCTCAAATCCGCCCGAGCTCGTTCTTTTTATGGCGGTGACGGTCATTCTCGGTTTTGTCGTCTGCCTTGGCGGAGTCAAAAACGGACTCGAGCGCGTTACAAAGTGGATGATGCTCGCGCTTCTCTTGCTTATAGTGGTGCTCGCGGTCAACAGTGTTCTGCTCGGTGGAGCGGGCGAAGGACTGAGGTTTTATCTTCTGCCCGACTTTTCCTCGATTGAGAGGGTCGGTCTTTTCAATATAATAAGCGCGGCGATGAATCAGGCGTTCTTTACGCTTAGCGTCGGAATCGGTTCTATGCAGATTTTCGGAAGCTATATGCCGCGCGGCAACACCCTATTGGGCGAAGCGGTGCGAATCACCGCGCTCGACACCTTTGTCGCGGTTATGAGCGGACTGATTATTTTCCCCGCCTGCTTCAGCTTCGGCGTTGCTCCGTCCGAGGGACCCTCGCTGATTTTCATTACTCTTCCGAAGATTTTTGTGAATATGCCGATGGGTCAGCTCTGGGGCTGTATGTTCTTCGTGTTTATGAGCTTCGCGAGCTTCTCAACGCTCACGGCTGTTTTCGAGAACCTTATCTCAATTTGTATCGACACCTTCTCGTGGACGCGCAAAAAGGCCGTGCTTATTAATTGTATAATAATTCTCGTCGGAAGTATGCCGTGTCTGCTGGGCTTCAATCTGCTCTCGGGCGTTAAAATCTTCGGTATGGATATTCTCGGGGTCGAGGACTTCCTTGTCAGCAATCTGCTTCTGCCGATAGGCGCGATTGTGATTCTTGCTTTCTGCGCGTTCAGATTCGGCTGGGGCTTCGATAATTTTCTTGACGAGGCGAACACGGGCAAGGGTATGAGGCTCGCCCGACCGCTTAAAAACTATTTCAGATTTGTACTGCCCGTATTGATTTTGTTCGTGCTGATTTCGGGTCTCGTTCCGCGCAAATAGCGGCGCGCTTTGGCAAAAAAACACAAAAATAACCTGAAAAGTTAATGCTATATTAGAAAATTATTTCTCGCAAAATTCTTTAAAAGAAAAATAAAAGTGACAATTATGTTATAATATTACCGAAACTACGTCTATTATTTGCACATTATCGCAAAATATCAAATATTGGCGTTTTTATGCAAAAAAACGACAAATTTCAAGAAGGAAATTAATCATTTTAGGAGGTTTAAAATGAGAAACCAGAAAAGCAAAAAATTCATTTCAGGTAAGCTTCTCCCTCTGACTCTCGTGCTTATGCTCGTAATCTCCATGGTTGCGATTGCGTTCACGGCTAATACCGTAGACGCGGCTGAGTATGAGCTTCCCGCGGTCCCCGTCGCAAAGGACAGCGAGGACAGCGCTCACTGGGTAAAGGCTACATATTTTGACTATCTCACAGATGATGAGAGAGGCGCCGCGGGTTGGCTCAGCCCCGAAAAGTCGGGTACGGGCTACAACGGCTCCAAGGATAACTGGTATCCTTACGACGAGTTCAATCAGATTATTTCCGACAACGCGGGCGCATGGGATTACCCGCTTTACCTCGGAAACTTCTGTAACAACTTTGACGCTTATCCGAACGCCACAAAAGCACACGGAGGTCCCTACAACGTAAAGTCACAGCTTACGAACTTCAACTACTACGCCAACAACTCAAACGGACTTTCCGACTTCCACGCGGCTGTCAGAGGTCTTGTAGGAAAATCTCTTGATTCAAGCGGCAACCTGCTCACAAACAACAGCGCGGTTATGCCTTACTTCAACAAGACATTCCTCACAAGCAATAAGATGGCTACGGTATTCGACTCAAAGTTCCCGTTCACTCAGACTAAGCTCGGTCCCAAGGTCACAAAGTACGAGTTCGATTCCACAAACGGTAAGGACAACGTTTACTTCAACTGGAAGGGCGCGGACAAAAAGACTCCCGAGTCGGTTGCGTACGGCTCAGGCGCGGCTTACGCGGTAAGCGACGGTCTTGACCTGTTTATGGACGGTCAGGAGTCGGGTAAGGGTATCTTCCCGTTCAACCGCGCAGACGGCAACGGCGGCTCCGAGAACCTCGACTACGGCTTCGGTATCCGTATGGATATGGACTTCAAGGTTCCCAAGGACGGTATGGCTGTCCTCGACGACGGCACAAGACAGCCCGTTTACTTCGATTACTCGGGCGACGACGACCTTTGGGTATACATTTCCGAGGCTGACGGCTCCAACTCCAAGCTCGTCTTAGACCTCGGCGGCGACCACAAGATGGCTCACGGCCACATCGACTTCGCGGCTATGACCTCAAAGGTTGACCAGTACGTTGACATCAGCAAGCAGGCTCAGCACAGCTCAGACGGTCTCCTCATCTACGATAACTTCGGATGGGGCAAGAATATGCGCGTATGGGCTTGGAACGACGCGGGCGCTTCGGGCTGGTTCGTTCCTACTCACGACCCCAGAGCGGGCGAGGAGGAAATCAAGAACAACACCTACGCTAAGGTTTACAACGTCTCCGAGAACCAGATGTCCAAGGACGGCACTCACAAGTTCAGCGAGATGACAAACTTCAAGATCTACAGAACCGAGGACAATAACGCAAAGGCTCTCTACCTCGGCATCAGCGGAGATCAGGAAGGCTACAAGGATTGGCAGGATGTCAAGGTCTGGGCTTGGAAGGACGGCGACGCTAATCTCACAGGCGAGTTCTTCGACACAACCGCTTACAAGGTTGACGAAAACACAACCTACTATGTCGTAAACGACGACGCTGTAGGCTCAAAGGGTCACAAGCTCGGCGACTGCGAGATGTTCAAGCTCGCAGACAGAGCTGAGTGGACTGCCGATACAAAGCAGACTCCCGACGACAAGAACCAGAAGCTCAAGAATCACTGGGATCAGGTTGTTTACAACGACAACCTCGCTTGGGACGGCGGCAAGCAGATGGCTCCCGACCTCAAGAAGAGTGATTATGAGACAAATATGCTCTACACAAGCGACCCCTCATACCTCAGCGGTCACGACGACGTTATCCCCTGGGCTTACACAGAGGGCGTTGAGGAGCCTTTCACAATCGGAAAGACTTCCTCCGCTTCGGGCAAGACACGCACAGGTCAGAACCTTGATCCCAACAAGACATACCATATGACTATCTTCTACATGGAGAGAGGTATGCTCGAGAGTAACTGCCGTATGGGCTTCACAATGACCCCCGCGCAGAACTTCCTCGAGGTTACAAACAGAGTTAATCTTACAGACCTCAACCCCGCGCTTGTTGACCCCATCAAGTCGGGCGAGAACTTCAACTTTACTTCTACAAATACTGCTAACAGCGGCGCCGATGATGTTGACCCCACCTACAAGGACGACATCAACGACCCCGACGAGACAAACGCTGACGTTAACGGCTCAAAGCGTTATGACAACAAGTTTGACACAGGCAGCGACCTCCACGTAACTCAGAAGGAGGACACAATCCTCAAGTACGATACAACGTGGAACATCGTCGATATCGCCGATGATAAAAAGGAAATCGCCAAGTACGACAAGGACGACGCTTCTCAGGATTCCAAGGACTGTAACCTCTTCAAGCTCATTAACGGTAAGGATCCGTATGATGACGCAAGTATGCAGGTCAACTTCATCAACACACCTAAGGTCGGAAACGTCATCCTCAACAAGGATATCCTTGATCCCGAAGGCGCAAAGAAAACTTCAAGTGAAGAGTTCACATACAAGTTCAATCTCACTATCCCCAAGGTAGCTAACACAGCCTTCCCGCTTTCTTACTATCTTGTAGATGAGAACGCTGATCCCGATACAGTAAGTGTTGACGGCGTTACAGAGCAGAGAATGGCTGCTGACGGAACCTTCAAGTTCCCTGCTGACAAGGCAGTGCTTATCAAGGGTCTCCCGCTTGACGCTCAGTACACCGTTACAGAGACAGATTCGGGCAGCTATGTAAACAAGACAGGTTCGGTAACGGGCGTAGTCGGCACAAACAAGTCTCAGGTCTTTGAGAACCAGGAGACAACAGCTCCCCCGACAACAGCTCCTCCGACAACAGAGCCTCCGACAACAGAGCCTCCCACAACGGAGCCTCCCACAACGGAGCCTCCCACAACAGAGCCTCCCACAACGGAGCCTCCCACAACGGAGCCTCCGACAACAGAGCCTCCCACAACGGAGCCTCCCACAACGGAGCCTCCCACAACAGAGCCTCCCACAACGGAGCCTCCCACAACGGAGCCTCCGACA
>JAFNSO010000097.1 GCA_017384945.1 Ruminococcus sp.
GGTCCTTCCGGCTGCGGTAAGTCAACAACACTGAGAATGATAGCAGGTCTTGAGGAGATAAGCGAGGGCGAGCTTTACATCGGCGACAGACTCGTTAACGATGTTGCTCCTAAGGACAGAGATATCGCGATGGTTTTCCAGAACTACGCTCTTTATCCCCACATGACGGTTTATGATAACATGGCTTTCGGTCTTAAGCTCCGCAAGACTCCCCCGGATGAGATCAGAAGACGTGTTGAAGAAGCTGCGCGATCCCTCGATATCGCTCATCTTCTTGAGCGTAAGCCGAAGGCTCTCTCGGGTGGTCAGAGACAGCGTGTTGCTCTCGGCCGTGCTATCGTTCGTGACCCGAAGGTATTCCTTCTCGACGAGCCTCTCTCAAACCTCGACGCTAAGCTCCGTGCTCAGATGCGTACAGAGATTTCTAAGCTCTACCAGAGACTCGGCACAACATTTATTTACGTAACCCATGACCAGACTGAGGCTATGACAATGGGTACCCGTATCGTAGTTATGAAGGACGGCTTCATCCAGCAGGTTGATACTCCTCAGAACCTCTACGATTCTCCCTGCAACGAGTTCGTCGCGGGCTTCATCGGCTCACCTCAGATGAACTTTGCGGACGCTACTGTTGTTAAGTCAGGCAGCGGCGTTGCTCTCAAGTTTGACAAGTATGAGATTCCTCTCCCGGCTGACAAGGCTAAGGCTCTTACCTCTTATGTCGGCAAGGAGGTTACATTCGGTATCCGTCCCGAGCACGTTCACGACGAGCCCGACTTCCTCGCGAAGGTTCCCTCGGATACAGTTATCACAGCTAACGTTGACGTAACCGAGCTTATGGGCGCTGAGATTTATCTCTATCTCAACATCAACGGCGCTCCCATCACCGCTCGTGTTGATCCCGCTTCAAAGGCTAAGCCGGGCGACAACATCCAGATTGCGTTTGACCTCAGCAAGATTCACGTCTTTGATAAGGAAACAGAGCAGACTATTACTAACTGATTATGAGTACCAAGTGAGCTTGGTATAGATTGATAGAGTTGGAAGTAAATCCTTTTTAAACTAACGCTCCCCGAGGGGAGCGTTAGTTTTTTCAATTTTTTTATAAAACCCGCTTTTCTTCAGTTTAACTTCAGATTACAGCGCTATAATATTCTCAAAAGTTAATTATTTGCCCAAAACGGGCGGAAAGGCAAGGAAATTATTATGATTAAAAGACTTATTTCAATCGCGGTTGCCGCTTTAATGGCGTTTTCGGCTTCGTGTGTTATGGCTTCTGCCGCAGAGGTTGAGGAAGCAGCGGTCGGCGCGGACAGCAGCAACTCCGCGGGAGCGGACACGTCAAGCTCAGCCTCGGGCTCGGGAGACAAAATTAGATTCGACGCTTCGGCGTGGAAGGGCTTTCAGATGATTTACTGTCACATCTGGGAGAGAGGCGGAGACGACTTTTTCCCGTGGCAGAGCAAGAAGGAAGCGTGCAAAAAGGTCAGCGACAATATATATGAGTACGACCTCTCAATGCTCGAGAAATCCACCTCGATTTCGGGTGGACTAAAGCAGGACACCGACTACTGCGTAATCTTTTCCGCGAACACAGGCTTGCAGACATACGACACAACCTTCGGAAGAGCCTGCATAGGCGACACGATCAAGGTTACAGGCAACAAAATCGAAAACCCCAAGGACTCGGAAAAGCAGGCTATTGAGGCAGTTTGGACGACAAACAGCTCCTCCTACGGCCCTCATCTCGTGATTTCCTCAATCGGCAGCATCGTCGGCTCGAAGCTCTGCCCCAACGAGAAGGGCGAGGAGGTTATCGGCGACTGGATTCCCACGTATTACAAGAGCGCTTCCGTAAACGCGGTCGAGGCTCTGACAAAGGCTTACCCCAAGTTCGGGATCACCTCCGCCGACCAGATCGAGACGATCTTCGGCTACGTTCAGTCAAAGAACACGGGCGAGGACGAGGACGCGATTCTGAAGTGCCTGACAGACGCTTTCGCGAAGGCTTATCCCGCGAAGGCTGAGGACGTAAAGGATACAAAGAAGATTAAAAAGGCTGCCGCCGAAAAGGAAAAGGCTATCAAGTCGAGCGGCGGTCACGTTACAAGCAGCGTAAGCTCGGGCTCTTCGGGCTCCTCAGGCTCCTCGGGTTCATCGAGTTCATCTGGCTCTTCGTCAGGCTCATCCTCTGCCGCGGGCTCAAGCTCAGGCTCAGCCTCCTACAACAGCTCAGGCTCGGGCGCGGACGGTCAGGAGGACACCATCCTCTTCATCCTCGGCGGTGTAATGCTCGTTTCCGTAGCCGCGATTTACCTTTCACGCAGAAAGAGAGAAGAATAAACCATTATAAATTTTTATAAAAAACTCACGCGTTTTAATCGGCGCGTGAGTTTTTTCTTGCTTTTGGAAGGGCGCTGTGCTAAAATAGTTTAGGTAATTTTATACGGAAGTGAATAAAAATGGATGCACAAGCTATTGCAAGTTATTTCGGAAAGGTCGAGCTGTTCAGGATTCTAATGCCGCTCGCCCTTGTATTTTGTCTCGCGAAGTTTCTGGGACTGTGCGCGAGAAAGATTCAGCTGCCGCAGGTCGTCGGCGAGATCGTCGCGGGTCTTTTGCTCGGACCGTGCGTGTTCAATCTGATTGACATTTCAAATCCCGAGTATGGGCTTTCGATTCGCTCAATCGCGGAAATCGGCGTAATTATGCTGATGTTCTCGGCGGGTCTCGGCACTAATCTGAAGGATCTTCTGAAAATCGGCCCCGTAGCCTTTATGGTCGCGCTCGCGGGTGTGGTAGTTCCTCTCGCCGCGGGAACGGGGGTTTATCTGCTCTTCGGCTTCAACAACGGTCGGCAGTTTTATGAGGCTCTCGTCGTCGGCACGATTCTTGCCGCGACCTCGGTGAGTATCACCGTTCAGGCTTTGAAGGAGCTCGGTTACCTGCGTACCAAGGTCGGCAATACCATACTCTCGGCGGCGATTATCGACGATATTATCGGAATTATCGTCCTTACCTTTGTAATCACCCTCTCGGAAAACGGCGAAAAAAGCGGTACCCACGACAGTATCGGAATCATCGCTTTGAAGGTCGTCATATTCTTCGCGCTCGCGGTCGGGGTCGGCTTTCTGCTGTTCAAGGCGTTTAAATGGCTCGAAAACCGCCGCCCCCACACGAGGACTATCCCGATTTTTGCTATGGCGTTCTGCTTCTTTTTGTCCTTTGCGGCTGAGAACTACTTTGGGATTGCCGACATCACGGGCGCTTACGCAGCCGGTATCATCTTCTGCGAGCTCAAAAGCGCTTCGTACATCGAGCAGAAAATCGACGTTTGTCTTTATATGTTCTTTGGCCCCGTGTTCTTCTCGAGCGTAGGCTTAAAGTCAAATTTAAAGGGAATGAACCCCTCGATCATCGTTTTCGCCCTTGTTATAACGGTTGTCGCGATGCTCGCGAAAATCGTCGGTTGCGGGCTTATGGCGCGTTTGTGCCGTTTCTCAAAGTCCGACTCGCTCAAGGTCGGCGTCGGAATGATGACGAGAGGAGAGGTCGCGCTTATTGTAGCCGACAAGGGAATCTCCGCGAAAATCCTCGACAAGAGCATAAACTTCGCCGTTGTGCCGCTTATAATCGCCTCGTCGCTGCTCACTCCGATTATTCTGAAAATCCTGTACTCGATCTGGCCCGATAACAAGGTAAAGCATATCAAGGACCGCGAAAGCCAGCAGAAGCAGATGACCTACGACGAAATGTACAAGGACAGAGCGGAGCAGGAGGACGTTGTAATAATCAAAACGAAAGTAAAGTAACGTTTACCGACCAAACGACGACACGCCGCCGTTTTGCTCATAAATGTTCAAAAACGGTATTAAGGCTTGATTATTCCGGTGTTTTTGAATTGTTAGGCATATAAATAAGAAATGTGTTGATTTATTTCGGCTTTTCCTATATTATATATAGTAGTAATTTTTAGGAGTATGGTTATGATTTACGACAACGTGCTTGAGGCTATAGGCCACACGCCTATGATAAAGCTCAACAGGATGAACAAAAAGGGCAACGCGGACATCTACGTCAAGTTCGAGGGACTGAACGTCGGAGGTTCAATCAAGACCCGCACCGCCTACAATATGATACTGAAGGCAGAGCAGCAGGGGCTTATCAACAAGGACACGATCATTGTTGAGCCCACAAGCGGCAACCAGGGGATAGGGCTCGCTCTCGTAGGAGCGGTCAAGGGCTACAAAACTATTATTATTATGCCCGACTCCGTAAGCGAGGAAAGGCGCAAGCTTGTGCGTCACTACGGAGCCGAGGTTATCCTTATCCACGACGCGGGAGACATCGGCGAGTGCATCGACGAGTGTCTGAAAACAGCGCTGAAAATGGCTCGGGAGGACGAACGCGTCTTTGTTCCCCAGCAGTTTGAGAACCCAAACAACGTCAAGGCTCACAAGCACCACACGGCGCTCGAGATTCTGGAGCAGGTCGCGGGTCCGATCGACGGCTTTTGCTCGGGAATCGGTACGGGCGGAACGATCACGGGGATCGGCGAGACCTTAAAGGCGCAGAACCCCGACATCGAAATCTGGGCGGTCGAGCCAGAGCACGCGGCTATTCTCGCGGGCGGCACGATCGGCACCCACCTTCAAATGGGAATCGGAGACGGAATTATCCCCGACATTCTCAACCGTGAAATTTACGACAATATCTATATCGTCACAGACGAAGAGGCGCTCGAAACCGCCAAGGACCTCGCAAGAAAAGAGGGCATTATGTGCGGAATTTCCAGCGGCACAAACGTAGCCGCCGCCTTAAAGCTTGCCGAAAAGCTCGGCGAGGGCAAAACCGTCGTGACGGTTCTTCCCGACACGGCTGAGAGGTATTTTTCGACTCCGCTTTTTGACGATTAAAATTTTCGGGCAGACAGGTTTTTGAGTCCTGTCTGCCCGATTTTGATTTCTACTGCAATTCCTCCAGCAGGTTTTCGTAGAGGTCGTTCCAGCCCTCTATCTCAAAGCTTCCTCCGCCGTTTGTCGCCCGAAGCTTCGCGTCGTTCATCGTCATTCCATACGCGAAAAGCTCGCCGAGGTATATCTCAAACCCCATATCACGAGCCTCGTCGCAGAACGCCTTCAGCGGGTCGGGGGCGCTTTTTGTTTGCAGCAAGCGCTGTCTTATCTGCTCATTTTCCTTTGCTTTTTGCAGGAGACGCTGCATTTCGTATTCAATCATACTACCACCTATAGACAAATTTACCGTGTATTTACTTATGTTTTCTCTGATATTATATCATACTTACAATTATTAGTAAATATCTGTGTTTCTCCTTGCTTTTAAAGTCGAAAAATAGTATAATTAACTTTGTATGAAATTGTGCGGAGGTACCTTCGAAATGAAAAAACTATCAGCTATTATCGCGTTGTGGCTCGTGTGCCTTGCGGCTTTCGGTTCGTTTGCCCTGACCGCTTTCGCAGAGAACACTTCCTACGAGCTCGACGAGCTCAATATGAGTATTCCCGTTCCGAATGATATGCTTGCCATCACCCGCGAAAGCGAGAAAACCGACTCTTATTTCTCAAAATTCGGTCTCGACTATCAGGAGACAATGGACACCCTCGTCGCGGACGATATATATTTGCAGGCGATGAAGGAGGATAGCTCGCTTACTCTCACCGTCACTATGACAAAGGACGAGAGCAGCGGGAAAATCGACAACTACAAAAAGCTTTCCGACGATGAGATAAGCTCGATCAAGGACAAGCTCCTCGAGGACAAGGAGTATAAATCAGCGTCCATCGTGGATTACAACAACGTCCGCTACATAAACCTCACTCTCAGCACCAAAATGGGCAAGAAGATCGTGCAGGCTCAGCAGTACAACACCGTAATCAACGGCGAGAACATCGTAATCTCGATGCAGTCCGCGGCGGGCGAGAAATTCACCACCGACGACAAGGAGCTCCTCGCTTCAATTATCGAGGGTACTCAGATTATTGAGCAGAATTTCTTCGTTGTGTACCGCTCGTACTTCATCTACGGCGGCGCGAGCCTTATCGGACTGGTTCTTGTGGCGGTTGTTCTGATCATTCTCATAAGACACCTCACAAACCCCCACCGCAAGCACCGTCATCTTGTTCACGAGCTCGCCCACGAGCACCGCATCACCTCTACTACTCAAATCCCGCGCAAAGGAATTTTTAATATCACGAAACCGACAAACACCTTTTTGACGAACTACGACCCTGTCGACGAGGTCGGAAAGCCCAAGGAGGAAAACCCCGAGGCGGAGCGTGAGATCGTCTCCGATACCTCGTATTCCGTGAAGCCCTCCGCAAAGGCGGTGTCCGAGCCCGTTATCGACGAAATTCTCGCCGAGGCGGATCGTGAGTCGCTTGTGCTTCACGAGAAAAAGGTCAAGCGCGACTCAAAGCCCCTCCCGATTAAGCGCGTAAGCGACGAGGTCGACCTCACCGAAGAAGAGGTGCCTATCGCCAAGCCGATGCTTATCGACGAGAAGGAGGTCGACGAGGCCGTCGAGGAGGCCCTCAGACATTCCTACAGGGACATCGACGACGCTCCCGAGACTCAGCCCGAGGCCGAGGCCTTCGAGGAGGAGCCCGAGGCGGTTGAAGCCGTCGCGGAGCCTGAAACCGAAGCAAAGCCCGAGCTTGAAGCTGAGTTCGAGGTTGAAGCTCCTTCGGAGGAGCCCGAAATCGTCCGCGCGGAGGAAGAGGACTTCGATCAGACCGAGGAGTATTTCGACGAAATCCCCGAGGAAGAGGATATGTATTCATACACCGACGTAGACACCGCGGTGGACGAGTACACAGCCGCCAAGCGTGAGTCCGAGCAAATCCGCGCCGAAAGACGCGAGGTCGCCGACGGAATTATGAACGTTCTGTACGCGATCGGCAGAGGCTTAAAGGCGGTTGGAATGTTCCTGCTCAAGATTCTTTCGGGAATCGGAATGGTAATCGTATACATCGCGATTCACATAAAGTATTTCTGCGTAAACTGTTTCAGAGCGATAAAGCGCAGCAGTAAGCAAAAAAAGCGCAGAAAAACGGAGGAAGCCCGCCGCAGAGCCGAGTCACAGCGCCGTCAGGCTCAGAGAGAGGCTCAGCGCGTCCGTCAGCAGCGAAACGCCAACCGCGGGGAAAACGACCTCGTAATGGTACATTCCGCGTCCGAGCGCCGTTCACGTCCCGGCTCGCAGCGTCCTCCGCAGAGAAGAAATCCGAGGGATCCACGTTCGCAGAGACCGAACGGCTCACAAAGAACCCGCAGCCCGCAAAGGCAGGGAAGCTCGCGGAGACCTCGTAATCCAAGAGACAGAAGGTACTGATTTTGAGTATACTGATAAAGGGCGCGAGGGTTGTTGATCCCTCGCAGGAGATCGATAAAATACAGGACATCTTAATAGAAAACGGCAGGATAAAATCGTTCGGCGCCTTTGAGTCAGCCGACGAGGTTATAAACGCCGAGGGCTTGATCGCCGCTCCGGGGCTTGTGGATATGCACGTCCACCTTCGCGATCCCGGTCAGACCCACAAGGAGGACATCCTCACGGGCTGCGACGCGGCGGCTGCGGGCGGAGTGACAAGCCTGCTGTGTATGCCCAACACTATTCCCACGGTCGACAACGCCGAAACGGTAAAATATATCAAGGATAAGGCAAAACAGGCGAACGCGAAGGTATACGTCGCCGCAAGCATTACAAAGGGGCTCAGAAGCGAAGAGCCCACCGACCTTGACGAGCTCAAGGCGGCGGGAGCCTCTGCTTTGTCCGACGACGGACGACCCGTCGAGGACGTCTCGATGCTCATAAACGCTATGAAGCGCGCTCCCGGGCTGGGAATGAAAATCGTCGCCCACTGCGAGAGCCTGCCCATAGCCGACGGCGGGATTATGAACGAGGGTGAAATAAGCCGGGCGCTCGGAGTCCGCGGAATCCCCGATTCAGCCGAGGATTGCGGAACAATGCGCGAGGTTTCCTTTGCCGAAGCGCTCTCGGTTCCCGTTCATATTTGCCACGTCAGCACCAAGAACAGCGTAAAGCTGATTCGGGACGCGAAGAAAAGGGGAGTGGCTGTCACCTGCGAGACCGCTCCGCACTATTTTACGCTGACCGAAAAGGAGCTTCTGAAGCGCGACGCCGACTACAGAATGAATCCTCCGCTCAGAAGAGAAGAGGACAGGCAGGAAATCATCAAGGGTCTGCTCGACGGCACGATCGACGCGATAGCTACCGACCACGCGCCGCATTCTCCCGAGGAAAAGGCAAATTTCGAGAAGGCGCCCAACGGCTCAATCGGAATGGAGACCTCGCTTTCGGCGGGAGTTACAGCCCTTGTAAGGACAGGAAAGCTCACAATTAGCGAGCTGATTGAAAAAATGAGCACGAACCCCGCGAAAATCCTGGGAATTGAAGCGGGCACTCTCAAGGAGGGCGCTCCCGCCGACCTCGTGCTTTTTGATATAAACGAGGAGTACACCGTAGACCCCGAAAAGCTCCACGGAAAAAGCAAAAATACACCGTTCAAGAACCTTTCGCTTTTCGGAAGGGTGAAGTACACGCTTCTTGACGGGAAGGTAGTTTTTAGGAATTGATAAAGTATAATTGATAGCGGCAGACAGGCTGTAAGGTTAAGTTTCCTTGTTGCCCGACGCTGTTTTCAATTAGAAAAAGGGAGTAATCAAAAATGTCAAAAGGTAATCTTCTCTCCGTTCGTGAGGACGTCCAGGTTCTGGACGCTACTCTGCGCGACGGAGGACTGTGCAACGATTTTTTCTTCACTGACGAGTTTGTCAGGGATTTGTACAACAATAATCTCGAGGCGGGAGTCGACTATATGGAGTTCGGCTACAAGGCGTCGAAAAAGATGTTTTCGCCCGAGAAATTCGGCAAGTGGAAGTTCTGCGACGACGAGGATATCCGCTCCATCGTAGGCGATAACGACACCGAAATGAAAATCGCGGTCATGGCTGACGTCGGACGCTGCGACTACAAGCGCGACATCCGTCCCCGCGAAGAAAGTCCCGTCGATATGGTCAGAATCGCGACCTATATCGACACTATCCGCCACGCCACGGCGATGATCGATCACTGCCACAAAATGGGCTACGAGACCGCCATCAACATTATGGCAGTCTCCAAAAACCGTACCGAGGACATCCGAGCCGCGCTCGACATCTTCGGTCAGACTCCTGTTGACGTAATCTACCTCGTCGACAGCTACGGCTCGTTCTACCCCGAGCAGATTCGTGATTTTACTCAGCTTTACCTCGAGTACGCCGAAAAATACGATAAAAAGCTCGGCATCCATTCCCACAACAACCAGAGCCTTGCCTTCGCCAACACGATCGACGCGCTCAAGGAGGGCGTATCCTTCCTCGACTGCACCGTAATGGGCATGGGACGAGGCGCGGGCAACTGCCGCAGCGAGCTGCTTCTCGGCTTCCTCAAAAACCCGAAGTATATGGTCGAGCCGATTTTTGACCAGATCCAGAACCATATGGTCAAGCTCAAGCAGGACGGCGTCCGCTGGGGCTTTGACATTCCGTACATCCTCACGGGTCAGCGCAACAGCCACCCCAGAACAGCGATAGAGTTTATCAAGCAGGGCAGAACCGACTACAACAACCTGCGCCTTGAGTTATTGGATATGGAGTAATTATGCAGAGATTAATCGACAAAATCGTAGAAATGCAGAACCCGACGGTCGCGGGTCTCGACCCGAAGCTTGCCTTCGTACCGTCGTTTATAAAGGATAAGTGCTTTGAAAAGTACGGCCGTACCCTCGAGGGCGCGGCGCAGGCGCTTCTCGAGTTCAACAAGGCTCTTATTGACGAGCTTTGCGACATCGTCCCCGCGGTGAAGCCGCAGGCGGCTTACTACGAGATGTACGGCTGGCAGGGTGTGAGAGCGCTTTGCGAGACGATCGAATACGCCAAGTCAAAGGGAATGTACGTCATTACCGACGGCAAGCGAAACGATATCGGCACCACAATGGAGGCTTACGCCGCCGCTCACCTCGGCTCAACCGACGTTGACGGCGAAAAAATCGAGGCGTTCGGCGCCGACGCTCTGACCGTAAACGGCTACCTCGGCTCCGACGGAATCAACCCTCTGCTCAAAATCTGCGGGGAGGGCGACAAGAGCATTTTTGTCCTTGTAAAAACCTCAAACCCGAGCTCGGGCGAGCTTCAGGACAAAAAAATCGGCGATAAAACGATCTACGAGACAATGGGCAATATGTGCGAAAGCTGGGGAAGCGACCTCGTCGGCAAAATCGGCTATTCCGCTGTCGGCGCTGTTGTCGGGGCGACCTACCCCGAAATGCTCGGCGAGCTCAGAGAAAAGCTCCCGCACACCTTCTTCCTCGTACCCGGCTACGGCGCGCAGGGCGGCGGAGCAAACGACGTCAGGTTCGCCTTTGACAAAAACGGTATAGGCGCGGTAATCAACTCGAGCCGCGGAATTATGTGCGCGTGGACAAAGGAGGACGGCGCGACGGAAAAGGATTTCGCGAAAGCCGCGAGACGTGAGGCGCTCCGTATGCGCGACGACATCCGCGCCGTCGTTGGCGAGATGAAAGCCTAAAAAGTATGTTAATTTATTGACAATCTCAGGTCAGTGTAGTATAATCAAGGATGGCGGCGTGTTTCCGCCCTGAAACAGCTTATTCATAGGTATATAAATAGGAAATTTTATTGGAAAATTTTATTATCGAAAGGGAGTAATTAAAATGTCAAGAGTTTACAACTTCTCCGCGGGTCCCGCGGTTATCCCCGAGTCAGTTCTCAAGGAAGCCGCAGAGGAAATGCTCGATTACAAGGGCAGCGGTATGTCCGTTATGGAAATGAGCCACCGTTCAAAGTGGTTCGACGATATCATCAAGGACGCTGAGAAAGACCTCCGCGAGCTGATGAATATTCCTGATAATTACAAGGTTCTTTTCTTACAGGGCGGCGCGTCCCTCCAGTTCGCGGCGATTCCGATGAACCTTATGAAGAACAAGGTTGCCGACTATATCGTTACAGGTCAGTGGGCAAAGAAGGCGTTCGCCGAGGCTCAGATTTACGGCAAGGCTAACAAAATCGCGACCTCAGAGGACAAGACCTTCTCCTACATCCCCGACTGCTCCGATCTTCCGATCAGCGAGGACGCCGACTACGTATACATCTGCGAGAACAACACAATTTACGGTACAAAGTTCCACACCCTCCCGAACACAAAGGGTAAGCCGCTCGTTTCCGACGTAAGCTCATGCTTCCTCAGCGAGCCTGTCGACGTAAGCAAGTACGGCGTAATCTACGCTGGTGTTCAGAAGAACGCGGGTCCCGCGGGCTTACAGGTTGTTATCATCCGCGAGGACTTGATCACTGACGACGTTCTTCCCGGCACACCGACAATGATGAAGTACAAGACTCAGGCTGACGCTGATTCTCTTTACAACACACCTCCCTGCTACGATATCTACATCTGCGGAAAAATCTTCAAGTGGATCAAGGATATGGGCGGTCTCGAGGAAATGAAGAAGTTCAACGAGAAGAAGGCTGCTATCCTTTACGACTTCCTCGACAACAGCAAGATGTTCAAGGGCACAGTCGTCAAGGAGGACCGTTCGCTCATGAACGTTCCCTTTGTTACAGGAGACTCAGACCTCGACGCTAAGTTCATCAAGGAGGCTACAGCCGCGGGCTTCGTTAACCTCAAGGGTCACCGCACCGTCGGCGGTATGCGCGCTTCGATCTACAACGCTATGCCGATCGAGGGCGTAGAAAAGCTCGTAGAGTTTATGAAGGCGTTTGAAGAAGCCAATTCATAATTATCCGCTGATTATTTCCCAAGCATACAAAGCTTGATAAAGAATTATTTGTTCGGGGGATATCTCTGCCCTGCAGGGACTCTTCCGTCTGACGAGGAGATATAAAAATGTATAATGTTCTTACTTTAAATAAGATTTCACCGAACGGCACAAGCCGTCTCGGCGCTGACTATAACGTAGGCGACGCTGTCGAGAATCCCGCGGCGGTTCTCGTTCGTTCGGCGTCAATGCACGATATGGAGCTCCCCGAGAGCCTTCTCGCGATCGCTCGCTGCGGCGCGGGTACAAACAACATCCCCAAGGACGTATGCGCCGACAAGGGTATCGTTGTTTTCAACACCCCGGGTGCTAACGCCAACGCTGTTAAGGAGCTCGTTCTCGCGGGTCTTTTCCTCAGCTCACGTAAGGTTGTTGAGGGAATCGAGTGGGCTAAGACGCTCAAGGGCAACGGCGACGCTGTCGGCAAAATGGCTGAAAAGGGCAAGGGTCAGTTCGTAGGTCCCGAGATCCTCGGCAAAACCCTCGGCGTAATCGGCCTCGGAGCTATCGGTATTCTCGTTGCTAACGCCGCCGTAGCTCTCGGAATGAAGGTTATCGGCTACGATCCCTTCCTCTCCGTAAACAACGCTTTAAAGCTCGACCCGTCAATCAAGGTTTATCCCACGGTTGACGACGTTATCACACAGAGCGACTACGTGACAGTTCACGTTCCGCTCCTTCCCGACACAAAGGATCTTATCGACGCCGAGGCAATCGCAAAGATGAAGGACGGCGTTCGCATCCTCAACTACAGCCGTGACGGTCTTGTAAACGCTCAGGCGGTTCTCGACGGAATCAAGAGCGGCAAGGTCGCTAAGTACGTCACAGACTTCTCCACAGACGAGGTTCTCGCGGAGGACGGCGTAATCTGTATGCCTCACCTCGGAGCGTCTACTCCCGAGTCTGAGGACAACTGCGCTGTTATGGCTGCCGACCAGGTCAAGGAGTACCTCGAGAACGGTAACATCATCAATTCCGTAAACTTCCCCAACGTCACAATGGCTAAATCGGGAGCTGTCCGCTACTGCGTGCTCTTCAAGGGCGACGCCGTAAAGGCGATCACAGCCGCCGTTTCGGGTC
Organism: Ruminococcus sp.; assembly: GCA_017384945.1. Taxonomy (GTDB): domain Bacteria; phylum Bacillota; class Clostridia; order Oscillospirales; family Acutalibacteraceae; genus Ruminococcoides. The sequence goes on from JAFNSO010000097.1 coordinate 12,957, forward strand.
TCAAGGCTGTCGAGGCAAAGACACGCGGCGACTACGGCTACGCTATCGTAGACGCTGACGACGACGCTTCAAAGGCCGCTTTAGAGGCAGTTGAGGGCGTAATCAAGGTAAGAGTGATCTGATAACAGATAATGCTTAAATAAGGAGCCGTCGGTGACGGCTCCTGTTTTTCTGCCGAAAAAACGGTAATTTTTATGCTTTTTTACGTAAATCGCTTGTGAAAACTATTGGTTTGTGCTAAAATTAAACTATCTATAAAGTATTATGCTTCATATTTTTGTATAAGAGGACTTTTATTGAGCAAAGCTTGTATAAATATACGAGTAGATTTCTTTAAATTGCCGCCATCTTGACCGTGAAAGGTTGTTTATTATGGATTTCTACCTAAGTTCTATAATATTGATTGCCTTGTTGATGATAGCGATGACGATACACGTTATACGCCATTCGTTCTTCAACAGGCAGCAGAAAACATGGTACATCGTCACATTTGTGTCGGTGCTGTTCTGCTCCGTCGCCGAATATGCCGTTCATTGCGGGTGCTATGATCCGTTTTTTGACGTACCGCTTACGGTAATAACCGTTTTGCAGTTTTCCATAGCCCCGACCATGGCGGTGTTCTTTTCGGGTGCTCTGGGACTGCACAGGCAGGCGAGAAAAGCAATCTGGTTCTTTGTACCTCACGTGCTGATTGAGATTGCCGTCGCGCCGTTCGGTCTTATCTTCCGCTTTGCCGAGGACGGCTATCACAGAGGGGATCTGTTTTTAATTTACTCCGCGTTCTATTTTCTCAGCCTGATATATCTGATGGCAAGTATGCTGATTGTCGGGCGCAAATTCAGACACAGAGACAGGTCGACTATCATAATGATAGTGCTGACGCTGATTGCGGGAATTGTCCCCGTGACCTTTTTGAACATTCACACTGCCTATATAAGCATCGGAATGGCGGCGTGCCTTTGCTACATTTATTACAACGACCTCGTTCAGGAGGATACGCGTGAGGAGCTTATCGCCCGTGAAAAGAAAATCAACGAGATGCAGGAGAAAATAATCTCGGGACTTGCCAGCATTATCGAGAGCAGAGATATGGACACGGGTCTCCATGTCGCCAGAACAAGGGAATACGTAAAAATCATCGCCGAGGGAGCTATTAAAGAGGGCGTATACACAGACGAAATAGATGAGAAGTTTGTCGAACTGATTTACACTTTGGCGCCGATGCACGACGTCGGAAAAATAGTAGTTTCGGACGCTATACTCAAAAAGCCCGCGAGACTGACCCCCGACGAATATGAACAGTTAAAATCACACGCTCGGATGGGCGGAGTTATCGCCCGCAGAATCCTTTCGGGCATTACGGACGAAAGCTACCTCAAATTCGCGTCGGATATTGCAACATATCATCACGAAAGATGGGATGGAAGCGGTTATCCGATGGGACTCAAGGGTGAGGAAATCCCGCTTTGCGCAAGGATAATGGCGATTGCCGATGTATACGACGCGATGACGTCCGAGCGGTGCTACAAGAACGCGATTCCGCCCGAGGAGGTTGTTGAGCTGATAAAGAAGGAATCGGGGACGCATTTTGACCCGAAGCTGGTTGAGGTTTTTCTGAAATACATTATGTACGCCGAAAAAACCAACGCGGCTTAACAAAATAAAACAGACGCGCAAGCGGAGCCTTCTGCCGCTTGCGCGCTTTTTATTACTTTATCGGAAACTGCCCGTTTCCGATACTATGTTGTCCGCTCAGTTTTCTGCTGCGCAGAAACTAGCGATGACTATTCGATACTCTTAAATACCGTACATCTGCTCTAGCATCTTTTTGCCCGAGCTTGTGCGGAATATGTTCGTTTTGATACCCTTCGCGAGCTCCATGCTGATGTGCTCCTCGTAAATGTTTACGAGGAAGTCGGCTTCAACAAGAATCCTGAACGGCAGATTGTCGATTCCCTTGTAGGTGTGGTGATGGGCGATGAAAAAGCACACCTTGTCGATGAATTCCTCCTCAAAGCCGAGTGAGGAGAGAAGTTTTTCCGCCTCTGCGGGACCCTCCTGCTCCTGATACTCGCCTGCCGCGGAGCCGAATTTTTCCTCGCTGAGCTTGATTCCGATGTCGTGGGTGATTGCCGATATTTCGAGGAGATATTGGACGTCATCGGGTAAATGCTCGTTCAGTCCGATTGTTCTCGCTATTGTGTAAACCTTCATAAAATGCTGGATACGCTTTACGTCTCCGCTGAAATACTCGGTCATTGCGTTTATTGTATCGTTTACCTTTGACATTATTTCTTCCTCATCTTTCTGATGTATTTAAAGGTTTCCTTCTCGCCCTTTTCGGCGAGCATTCTCAGAAGCTTTTCGAGCTTGTCGGAGGTTTCGGGGTGGATCAGGCTTCCGCGTCTGTTTCGTCCGTTCAAAAAATACTCGAGAGGGGTTGAGTCCTTGTAGTTTTTGCCGTTGTAAATCTTGCTCGCCGCTACTCGGTCGCAGAACATCTCTATCAAAAATCTCTCAGGCATCGGCACGCCCTCCATTTTCTTTGAAACGGGGCTGTAGTCCGTCCAGTATTCAAAGTGGTGGCGGTTTCTGCCCTTGTGGTGCATCCACGCCTTTGAGTAGCCGTAGTCCTCGCGCTCGCCCTCGTTGGGGGAGCGGTCGCCGAGGTAGTGCTTAGCCCCCGGGATAAACTCGGTCGGGGTGTATTTTGAGAGGTCGTGGAGCAGTCCGCGTATGGGAATCCCTGCGCGAAAGCAGTTAGCGATTACCTTGTGGCGGTGGTGTGTAATTGTTTTGAAATGCTTGATCGGGCTCGCCATTATGAACTAAACTCCTCGGGGTACATTTTCTTTAGCATATCCTCAAGCACGCTCAAAGCGGTGTTTCCCTGCATCGTGATTTCGTCGTAGGGAAGAATGAAGCTCGTTTTGAGCGCGGAGAGCTTTTTGAGGTCCTTTTGAGAGGACAGATACGCCTGCGTTTCCTTGTCGGCGCAGAAGATAAAGTCGGGATTTGACAGCGCCAGCGCCTTTATATCAACAACGTCGGTGTCTGCGGACTTAAAAACATTCGTCGCGCCCGTCAGTCCGAGCATTGTTGAGCCCCATGTATTTTGATTGAAGGTCTTCAGAACGCCGTCCTCCATGTAGAGGTAGGCGATGGTCTTGATGATGTCGGATTCCGAAACGGCGGCGTCTCTGACGCTTTTGAGTGTTTCGCTCAGCTTGTCGTATGACTCCGCGCCCGCCTTTTTGCCTGTGACGTTGCCCTCGAGGATTCTCGCCGTCCGTTTGTAGATACCGCGTACCTGCTTCGGTGTTGCGGCGGTGTCGAGCTTTATAATCGGAATTTTCTTTGCTTTAATTGCCTTTTCGGCAGACGGGTCAAGTCCCTGAGCGTCCGAGAACACAACCTCCGCCTTTACCTCGTCGATAGAAGCCGCGCTCGGGCTCTGAGCGGAGCCTACGGACGGAACGACTTGCAGACCCTTCTGGGTGACCTCGTCGCTCCTACCGACCATTTTGACGTCGTAGCCCATGGTTGAGATTATGTCGGCGAGGTTCTTTGAGAGCACGACGATTCTTTCGGGCTCCTGCTGAATCGTGACCTCGTCAAAGCTGACGGGGTAGTCGCTCTCGCCGCCGCAGGACGAGAACAGCGCCGACGAAAGTATTATCATTACCGCGAGAAGCGCGGACAGTAGTTTTCTTTGCATCTTATTACCTTCTTTTTGAGACGTTATTTCTCGAGTGAATCTATGAATTGCTTCGCGCATCTCGGAGAGCGGCCGCCTCGGTTGAGCGCGAATTTTTCCGCTTCGAGTTCGAGTTTTTCGCCGTCGAGCTCAATTTTCGCTTCCTTCGCGAGCGCGCGGACAATTTCGAGGTACTCCCTCTTCGCGGGATTTCCGAAGCACACGGCGAGTCCGAAGCGGTCGGACAGCGAAAGCGTTTCCTGCATATTGTCGCGGCGGTGGATGTCGTCGGCGTCCCTGTCCTGCCAGCTCTCTTTTATGAGGTGTCGGCGGTTTGAGGTCGCGTAAATCAGCGCGTTGGACGGTCTCGCGGCAAGTCCTCCCTCGAGCACTGCCTTTAGCGAGGTGTAGCTTTGATCCTGCCGCATAAAGGACAGGTCGTCTATGAATATGATAAATTTCATCGGCAGAGCCGCGATTTTGTCAACAAGCAGGGGAAAGTCCATGAGCCTTTCCTTTGGCATTTCGACGATTCTGAGCCCCTTTTTGCGGAACTCGTTGCCGATAGCCTTGACCGTGGAGCTTTTGCCTGTTCCCATATCTCCGTAAAGCAGGCAGTTGTTGCAGCTTTTGCCCTCAAGAAAGGCAAGGGTGTTGTCGATGACCTTGTTTCTCTGGATTTCGTAGCCCGTAAAGCTTTCAAGGGAGATCTTGTCGGGGTGAACGACGGGCATAATGTCGCCGTCGCGCCAGATGAACGCCTTGTAGCGGGCGAACATCCCGCAGCCGTTCTCACGGTGAAAGCGCGAAAGGGAGTCAAGGTCGAGCTCTCCGGAGAACTCATTCGCGGGCTTTCCGAGCTCGTAGCGGGGAAGAGCGTCTAAAATATCCCTTACCTCGGGGTGAGCCTCGCCGTACTCGCTGAGAATCGTATCTGATTCAAGCGAGCAGAGCGCGTTTATTACGCGAAAGTCATTTTCGACAGCGCGCAGAACTGAGTCGGAAAGCTCATTGAGCCTGTTTCCCGCGGCGGCAAGGGTAAAGGCGTTTTCGTCAAAAAGCGCCGCCTCGGTAATCGTGTAGGCGAGCCTGTCGCTCACGCTGCGCTCGCATAAAAGCGAGTAAAACCCGCCGTAAGCCGAGAGAAATACCTCGGGGGACTTTGAAAAAGCCGCGAGCAGCTTATGACAGCCCTTCAAAACGCTGCGCGAGAGGATCCCTCTGTAAACCGTCAGCGAGTTGAGAAGCAGAAATGTTTTTGTTGTTTTGTTCGGCATATTAATCACCACTCTATATTTTACTATTAAATATCGTTTTCGTCAATAGTAGAAAAGATTGTCAAAAAAATCACAAAAAACACTTGCATTTTTCGATTTAAGGTGATATAATAGTAAAGCTGTCAGAGAGAACTTCTCCCTGACATAGTAGGTGTTGATGACGCAGGGGGTCCACCCGTTCCCATACCGAACACGGAAGTTAAGCCCTGTAGTGCCGAAGATAGTTGGCTGGCGACGGCCTGTGAAAATAGGAAGATGCCTACACTAAAGCGTCCATCCAATAGGGTGGGCGTTTTGCTTTATGGTGAAATGATATGAACTTTATTGAGAACCTAACCTCCGTATGGGAGTATCTTGAAAATACAAATAAGCCGATTCTTCTCTACGGAATGGGCGACGGCGCCGACAAGGTGCTCGCGGAGTTCGACAAACGCGGAATCAAGCCCTTCGGCGTAATGGCAAGCGACGATTTTGTCAGAGGACAGAGCTTTCACGGCTTTAAGGTCAAAAGGATGTCCGATTTTGAGTCGGAGCTTGGGGACTTCATCGTTGCTCTGTGCTTCGCGAGTCAGCTTGAGGACGTTATGGCTCATATCCGCTCGGTTGGTGAAAGACATGAGCTCCTTGTTCCGTCGGTGCCTGTGTTCGGCGATAATATTTTCGGCAGGGAGTTTTATTGTGAGAACGAGGAGAGCTTTAACCGCGCTTATTCTCTGCTCGCGGACGACTTGAGCCGACGGGTTTTTGAGGATATTATCCGCTTTCAGTTCACAGGTCGGATAGAATACCTCGATTCCTGCACCACCGACAAAGACGAGGCATTTGAAAATATCTTAAAGCTTAACGGGGACGAGGCGTACCTCGACCTCGGCGCGTACAACGGCGATACAATCGACGAATTTCTGAGTTTTACGGGAGGAAAGTATAAGAGCATAACTGCCTTTGAGCCGAGCCCAAAGAGCTTTTTGAAGCTAAAGGAGCACTGCGCGGAGCTCGAAAACGTCAGCCTGTGGCAGCTTGCGTCATATAACCGCAACACTATCTTGCGCTTCAACACGAAGTCGGGCAGAAACTGCGCGATCGACCAAGACGGAGTGCCGACTCAGGCGGCGAGAGTCGACTCAATCCTCTGCGGTAAAAGGATAACCTACTCAAAGCTCGACGTCGAGGGAGCCGAAAAGGAAACGTTTGAGGGAATGGAGAACACCATTCGCCTGTTCAAGCCAAAGCTCAATATAGCCGCTTATCACCGAAGCGAGGACATTTACGCTCTTATTTTGCAGCTTTACGCGCTCAATCCCGATTACAGATTCTACCTCAGACATCATCCATACATACCTCATTGGGACACAAATATTTATTGCCTGTGATTTTGAACAAATCACGGGCGTTTTTTTGTGCATAGTGTGGTGAATTTATTAACGCATTGACATTATTTGACAGAGGTGTTATTATTAAGGTAGAAAACAACTTGGAGGTTGTTATGAGCAAAAGGAGGACCGCAAGCCGTCCCGCTCAGCCCGCGCCGCCGATCAACGCGCGCAGGCTTCCCGCCGCTCAGAGCGTGGGGAATGAGCCGCAGGAAGAGCTTATGGTCGATATTATGGCTGAAAGCCTTGCCGAGGAAGATACAGCCGCTCCCGCGCCGATCGTCGAAAACGAAGTTGTGGAAGACGACGTAAAGATTTACGGAGCGGAGCATTTGTACGAGCCTCCCGAGGAGGAGGAAGAGGTCAAGGTTTATATTCCCTCAAAAAAGGACAGCTCCGAAGAGATTTACAGCGACAGCTCCCTTCGCGACGTTTCGCCGTTGTATGAGGAATCTCCCGAAGAGGAGAATGAAGCGGACGAAAGCGGGGAGGAGAGCAGAAAAAACCTCGGAGTCTGGGTTACGGTAATTATCGCGCTGAGTGTGCTTTGTGTCGGCGCGGCAGGCTTGTACGCGTTTGTAAACGGATATTTTGATTCAATTTTGACGAAGTTTATTTAATTATTTGATAATGTCGGGAGACGACGGAGTCTCCCGGCTTTTTTGTTTGATAGGAAATTACTCAAAAATTGTATAAAGATACAAGTCCGTAACATAATTGATAAAGATGAATGCGGAATTGATGCAAAAAGTACCCCATAATAAAGGGGCACATAAAAACTGAGGCTGACCCGTTGGGTCAGCCTCATTAATATGCTATGGTTTAATTATTTAACCTTAACCTTGAGTGTAGCGTAAACGCCGTTCTGAGCGTAAGCATAGATCTTAACGGTACCCTTCTTCTTAGCAGAAATCTTACCGCTTGCTGTTACCTTAACCTTGTTGTTTGACGCCTCGAACTTGATAGCTCTGTGGTTCTTAACCTTCTTGTCAGCCTTAACGCCCTTAGCCTTGAGTGTGAACTTCTTGCCCTTCTTAATCTCAAATGTGCTCTTAGCGTTTGTAATCTTAACTGACTTGTAGTTTCCAACACTGCCGCCCTTTGTAGCAACGTGGAGAGTCTTGGCTACGCCTATAACCTTGTTCTTGCCGTTTACAGCGAGAACCATGTACTTGTAGTATGTACCCTTCTTGAGACCCTTCTGAGTGAAGGACTTGGAAGAAGTTGTCTTGAGCTTCTTATACTTGCTGCCGCACTTGTTGCCCATTACGATGTACTTCTTAGCGCCGGAAACCTTGGACCATGTAACCTTTACGGAGTTCTTTGTAACCTTAGCTGCCTTAGCCTTGAGCTTACCGAACTTGGAGCCTGCGGGATCCTTGTCGTTCTTAAGAGACTGTACATAGAGAACAGCTGAATCAGCGTTCGGGTTGCCCTTAAGTGAAGAAGCCTTCTTTACGGGAGCCTTTGTGGGAGCAGCTGTTGCGGGAGCTACTGTTGTCGGAGCAACTGTTGTGGGAGCAACTGTCGGAGCAGCTGTTGTGGGAGCCTCTGTCGGAGCAGCTGTTGTTGTGGGAGCCTCTGTCGGAGCAGCCGTTGTGGGTTCCTCTGTCGGAGCAGCTGTTGTGGGTTCCTCGGTTGTGGGCTCAGCTGTTGTGAGCTCTTCAGTTGTGGGCTCTTCTGTTGTTGTAGCGGGTTCGCCTGCGTCAACGTCTACAGCGCCCTTCATTGAATCTACAACTGCCTTACCTTCAGCGGTGATCTCGCTGTTAGCAGCGTAAACTGTATCTGCGGAGTCGAGCTCCTCAATCTTAAGGTCAACGGAAGCGTTGCCCTTTGATTCTGCCTTAACCTTGAAGTTACAAACTACGAGAACGTCGCCCTTTGAGAAGTCGAAAGGCTTCTTAACGCTTGCGAAGTTGAACAGACCCTCGTCGAGGTTGTCGATAACAGCAGCGTCAACTACGGGGAATTCCCATGACTCGAGTGTGAGCTTATCCTTGTTGTAGGTGAGGACAGCCTGTCCGTCTACGAGGGGCTCGTTAGCTGTGAGCTTGTATGTAACCTTGAGTGTGTCGCCGTTGATCTCCTGCTTTTTGATCTCAACGCCGTTGAGCTTGATGATAGCTGTAAGAGGACCATCGTCCGGCTCGGGAGCGGCGGTAGTTGTGGGAGCTTCTGTAGCCTCTGTTGTAGGCTCAGCGGTTGTCTCCTCTACAGCGGGTGTTGTCTCCTCTGTTGCGTCTGTGGGAGCCTGTGTGGGCTCTTCCGTAGTAGGTTCTTCTGTAGTAGGTTCTTCTGTAGTAGGTTCTTCTGTAGGCTCTTCTGTCTCATCTGTGGGAACAGGAGCGTCTGACCACTCGCCGCCGTACATAATGATCGGGTTACCGTAACCATCGTCGCCTTCTGTCTCTGAGCCGTCGAGCTTGAATGTCGCTCCGTCAACTGTATCCAGTGCGGCAGTCTGACCGGTTCTTCCTGACCAACCACCGTCGGATGTATTAACGAAGATAACGTTTGAAGCTACGCCATCGAACTTGATTACGCCGCCTTCTTCTGAACCTGAAACAAAGGAACCTTCTTCGCCGCCTGCATAAGACCACGCAGACCATGAACCTGAAACCTCACCGGGATCGAGGTAAACTGTCGCGTCGCCAACAGGGGGATCGATCGGATCGCCTGTGGGATCGGGTCCGGGACCGGGATTTCCGCCCCACTCGTAACCTACTTCGCCATAGTTGTCTGTCCAGAAAAATCTGAGGTGATCGCCTTCAACAGCTAAATCGCCTGTCTGATTCCAAATTGTTCCGTTCCAGTCGGGCTGTGATTCCCAAGGCATTCTGACGAACTTGACCATGCTTCCGAGGTCGTCAAAGTGAACAGCGTCCGCGCCCTCGCCGTAGCCGCTTACCCAGTGACCTTCCTCACCCTCGTTCCATGTCCAAGCAAACCAGCTTGACGGATTTTCGGGATCATCAGCCTGTGAGACGTCAACAGTAACACTGCCGCCTGTTTTGACCTTGTCTGTCTCAGCAGCTGATGCGGCGATCCCCATTACAGAGAAAGCGGAAAGTACCATCAGCACCGCTAAGAAGATGCTTGTTAATTTCTTAAAAGATGTTCTCATAAAACAATCCTCCTTCTAAATTTACATTCCTATTTTACCATAAGTAATACTGATTTTGCTATTGGCAAAATAGTCAAATTGTTATGTATTTTTTGTGTAGTTTGCTGTTACATATTTACTATTTGTAAAAACATGGGTCAAACGAATTTATTAGGCTCCAAAATAGTTATAAAATGTAATGTTTTTTTGGTTAAAAATACAACGGGGCCGACCGTTTGCCGGTCAGCCCCGTGAAGGATTATTTAATTTTGAACTTAAGCTCGATTGTCTTTGATTTTGACTTGTAGGATTTTGTACCCTTCGCAGTAATCTTGACCTTGAGCTTGTAGGTTCCCTTCTTGGCTTTCTTGAACTTCTTGATTGTGATAACGCCCTTTGAGCTTACCTTGACGAGCTTTTGGATGCTCTTTGTTGTGTAGCTCTTCAAAACCTTGCAGGTGACCTTGCCCTTTGCTTTCTTGATTGTGATTGCGCCCTTGAGCTTTGTTGATTTGTTCTTCTTGACCTTTGAAAGCTTGACTGACTTCTTGTTTGACGTCTTGACAGTCATCGGGTTAGCCTTCTTAGTCTTTGAGGCTGTGGTCGGCTCTGTAGCGGCTGTGGTAGCCTCTGTAGCGGATGTGGTAACCTCTGTAGCGGATGTGGTAGCCTCTGTAGCCTGAGTGGGCTCGGTTGTAACGGGTTCGGTTGTTACAGGCTCGGCTGAGGGCTGAGAGGGAGCTACCTCGGTTGAGAAGTCCTGAGAAACTGTCGCGCCGTCTGTGATAAGAGCGACGTCCTCGCCGTCCTTGCCCGCGTTGAGCTCCTGAACGTCAAAGTCGACTGTTGTAGCGCCGCCCTTGAGAGCCTTGAACTCAACAACCGCGAGTACAGCGCCGTCTGTGAACGCCTTGTTCTCCTTGGCTGTGCTTGAGTTGAACTTAACTAGGTTTACAAGTTCTGTGTTGTAAACGGGGTTGATGAGGTTGGGTGTGTCGAAGCTTACGAGCTGGAGGGCTTCGCCGTCATATCTGAGAGTACCCTGGCAGTCCTCGAGGCTGAGAGCTGTCTTGAGTGTGAACTCGAGCTTGAAGGTCTCGCCTACGGAATATGTCTCGGAGCGGACAGCGGAGATGTTGGAGGTGATGTCTACTCTTGCTTTGCCCTCGGCTACTGTCTCGGGAGAGGTTGACTCTCTCTCCGCGGGAGTGTAGGGACCTGTCATTGAAGCAACGGGAACGGTTGTCTCAGCTGTTGTGTCCGCTGCGGCTGTCTCGGCAACGGTTGTATCGGCAACGGTTGTCTCCTGAGCCTCTGTAGCGGGAGCTGTTGTTGTATCAACAGGAGCGGCGGTCGCGGCTGTTGTATCGGCTACTGTTGTTTCCTGAGCCTCTGTGGAAGCAGTTGTCTCCTGAGCCTCTGTAGCGGGAGCTGTTGTATCAACAGGAGCGTCGGTAGCGGCTGTTGTTACGTCCTCGATTGCCGAGGTTGTGTACATTGTCTCACCCTGAGGTCCTGTGTAGGGAGTGCCGTCGGGGTTAGTGAGCGGCTCTGTGTAGGGTGTGCCGTCGGGGTTGGTGAGAGGCTGTGTGTAGGGAGTGCCGTCAGGGTTAGTTAGCGGCTGTGTAACGGTGGGCTCTGTGTAAGGAGTGCCGTCGGCATAAGCTGCTACCGTGAATAATGACGCAAGCATTAATACAGCAAGTAAAACAGCCATGCTCTTTTTAAATGTTTTCAATGGAAATCTCTCCTTTTCAAATTACTAGCTTTCCTGATTAAGCATAGAAAGCCGTTATTATATTAATTGTATCAAAAAAACAGCGATATTTCTACTGTAATAATACATAAAAATACCCGCTGTTTTTTGGTAACATTGAAATTTTTACACCTTCGAGAAGTCGGAGATATACTTATTGAGCGCTCCCGAGAGCATCGCTTTGATTTCCTCGGGCTCGTCGGGGAGAACGATCAGAAGCTGACCTCCCTGTCTTATGAGGTAGCCGTCGGCGGAGGACAGAGGGTTTTTGAGCTTTTTGAGGTCGTCGGGGTTTTTGTTGGCGAGCGCCTTTGAAAGTACGTTCTCAATTCCGTTTTCCTCGTAAATCCCGAGTCCGCCGATTACGAAAACGACGTTGGTTTTGTCAAAGGCGTCGATTATAAGCGACCCGAGCGACTCGGGGGTCGTCGCGAAAAGCGAGGTGTGAAAATTGAGCTCGGTGTCCGAAATCGCGCTCTCGAGCGCTCTTTCGCATATGCTCGTCTTGGATGCGAGGTAAAAAATCAGTTCACAGTTCATTCTTCTTCTCCTTCGTCGGCCTCGGTCGGAGCCTCGGTCACTGTTTGGGCGGGCTTTGTCGGCTTTGGCTTTGAGGCGGTCTTGATTTTCGTCTTTTTGTAGACCGCCGCGAGCTTGACGTCGTTGCAAACGATAATCGTGTTAACCGCGCGGCTGAGGTATTTGCGCTTTCCGAAGCCCTTGACCTTCCATTTGCGCAGGCTGTAGAGGAAGCCTCCGCGCTTGAAGCTCTTGATTTCGGGCAGCTTGACCTTGGTGTTGTACTTGACCTTTTTGTTGATTACGTACTTGCCGCGAACCCTGACCTGAATCTTATAGCTCTGCTTTTTCGGGTCGACCGTAGGCTTTTCGGTAGCCTTTGTTGTGGTCGTGGGCTGAGTCGTGGTTGTCGGAGCGGTGGTCGGCTCGGTCGGAACGGTCACCGTCGTCGGGAGCTGCTCGCTGCCCTTGAGGAGCTTTTTGTTGCCGTCGTACCAATTGATTTTGCCGTTTTTCAGCTCCTTTTTGAAGGTCGATATCGTCGGGCGGGTGCCTCCGTAGCGGCTGTAGTAGCACTGCGGCCACACCGCCGAGCCGTTGGGACTCGCGGCGCCGACGTCGACCGTCTCGCTTTCGTTCTTGCGGCATTTGCGCGCGACGACCACGGTTCTGAACTTCTCGAACTCATACGAGCAGGTGACGAGCGACACGATTTGGTCGCGCTCGTTGGTGGTTACGGGACAGTTGACGAGCGAGCGGATCCTGAGGTTGTAAACATAGTTCATAAACTGCGCCTTGCTCTTGAAGCTTCCGCAGTAGAAGTCAAAGTACTCGCCCTGATGCGTGTAAACGTTTGATTTAAAGACGGAAATAATCTTGTAGGTCGAGGTTTTTCCGTCGGGGGTGCTTATCTTGAAGGTCGGGGTCTTTTTGTAGAAGCCCATATCGATCGAGGTTCTGCCGAATTTGAGCAAATCGCCGAACATACTCGCGTCGTCCATGCTGTGACCGTGAATTACGACGTTTTTGCTCTTCATACCCTTTTTGCTTCGGTAGTCAATGAAAATCGCGCCGTAGGACGAGGGCTCCTTCTTGAAGTTGTGGTGCAGATAAAACTGGAAATCCTTGTTGTCGTTTTTGTTCTGGACGATCGGGTAGTTGATCTGGGTGTCCTTCATATGTATCCAGCCGCGGATTTCGCTGTTTGTCGCCTTGAGCCCCTTCCAGTTGAGCTTTTGCAGCTTCTTTGAGCCCGAGGACTTTGAGCCGTTCTGCTGATAGGCGATAGTCTGGATCTCACTCTGAACGGCGGCGTTCTGCAAAGGCGCGAACAGGATGTTGTCGAGGAACATATAACCCGCGACGACAAATACGCAGATTGCCGCGAGCATTACGGATTTTCTGACAAGCTCGCTTTTTGAGTCGCGGCGCAGGGGGATATGTCTTTCAAAGAAGGTCGTGACCCTGAGCGTCCGCTCGGAAATAGAGTAGCCGTCGGGGTAGAGCGCGCTGTTTTCCTCGAAAACGGAGCAGACTCTTCTGTACAGCTCCTCACGGTGATACGCTTTCATTCCGCGCGGAAGAGCCAGAACGCGGGTGCTCCCGAGGTTGAAGGTGTACGCCTTCTTTTCCAGTATATTAATAGAAAAGACGTGCACGCCCTTGCGCTCGTAGGTGACCGTTTCGGGCTGATGAAACGGCGGCTTTTCCCTGTTCTTGAGCGCCTTAAAAATGCCCTTGAAGTCAGTCTTTACGCGGGTTTTCGGGAGCTTCTGAGCCTTGCTCTCGGCGTGTCTTATGATAAAGGCGAAGCGTGACTTGAAGCCCTCCTCGCCGCCCGAAAAGCTGTTCTCGACTATGATAAGGTCGGGATTCTTCCCAGCCGCTTTTTTGAGCCTTCTCTCCAGCATAAAGGAAAAAGGGATGTATTCGGTTTTATCATTTTCGCGCTTTTTGGAAAGCGATAAAACTTGTATGTTCAAAGGTTGTCTCCTTTAATTTATGTAGGTTATTTTGAGGTTTTTGAGAGCCGTCTCGATCATCTCGTCAAAGCCGCCCTCGGCTTCCGCCGCCTTTACGCGCTCGAGCACTGGGTTGGTGCGCGGGTGCTTGGGCGTGAATACGGTGCAGCAGTCCTCGTAGGGCTCGATCGAGGTCTCGTAGGTGTCGATTTTGTAGGAAATATCGACTATTTCCTGCTTGTCCATTCCGATAAGCGGTCTGAAAACGGGCATTGAAGCCGCCTCGTCGGTGCAGGCGATTGCGTTTATCGTCTGGCTCGCGACCTGACCTAAACTTTCGCCCGTTATGAGCGCCGAGCACTTTTTGTCGCGCGCGATACGCTCGGAAATCTTCATCATAATCCTGCGCATAATGAGGGTGAAGTAGTCCTCGGGGCATTTTTCACGGATCGTCTCCTGAATTTTTGTGAAAGGTACGGTGTACATCGTCATATCGCCGCTGTACTCGGCAACCTTTTTAAGCAGCTTTACGACCTTCTGCTCGGCTCTCTCCGAGGTGTACGGAGGGCTCGCGAAGTGGATCGCCGTTAGTCTTACGCCGCGCTTTGCCATCATCCACGCCGCTACGGGTGAGTCGAGTCCGCCGCTTATGAGGATTGCGGCTTTGCCGCCCGTTCCGACGGGGATTCCGCCCGCGCCCCTGATTGCCGCGCCGCGAACGTACGCGCCGAAGTCGCGGATCTCAACCATAACCGTGAGCTCGGGGTTGTGAACGTCGACCTTGAGGTGGGGGAAGGCGCTGAGAATCGCGCCGCCCGTTTCCTTTGAAATCTCGGGGCTCTTGAACGGGAACTTTTTGTCGCTCCTTCTAGACTCGACCTTGAAGGTCTTTACGCTTTTAAGCTGCTCGGCAAGGTAGACGGGCGCGGTTTTGAGCACCGATTCGAGGCTCTTTTCGTCGCACATAATCGCCCTCGAGTAGGCGACTATTCCGAACACCTTTCCGATTTTGTCGCAAACCTCGTCGAGGTCGATGAACTCGTCCTCGGGTATGACGTAAATCGTCGACTGGGCGAACTTTACAGTGAAGTCGCCGAGCTTTTTGATGCTTTTCTTTATGTTCTTTATGAGCTTGTCCTCAAACTGACGGCGGTTTAAGCCCTTGAGGACGATTTCGCCCATTTTGATTAAGATTATTTCCTTCATATGTACTACCTTTTCGCTAATTTATTCTTACCCTCGGAAATCGCGCCGACGAGGGCTTCAACGTCGTCTTTTGTGTTTTCGGCGGAAAAGCTCACTCTCAGCGCGCTGTCGGCTCTGTTTTTGTCAAAGCCCATGGCGCTCAGTACGTGGCTCGGCTTGCCCTTGGCGCAGGCGCTTCCCGATGAAACGTAGATTTCCCTTTGCGCGAGGAAGTGGAGCATGGTTTCGCTCCTGATTCCCCTGACCGAGAAGTTGAGAATGTAGGGCAGAGCGTCGTCGGGGGAGTTGATTTCGATGTCCCCGAGGGAAGAAAGCTTTTGCTTGGCATAGGCGCTCAGCTCGCTTACAAGCTTGTAGTTTCGGCTGATGTCGAACTCGCTTACCGCCTGTCCGAGACCCGCGATCAGCGGAAGAGCCTCGGTGCCGGGACGGAGCTTTTTCTCCTGCTCGCCGCCGAAAACAAGCGGCTTTATGTGCAGACCCTTTCTGACGAAAAGCGCGCCGACTCCCTTTGGAGCGTGGATTTTGTGACCGCTCACAGAGGCGAGGTCGACTCCCGATTTGCCGAGTCTCAGCGGGAGCTTGCCAAACGCCTGAACGCAGTCGCAGTGCAGGAGAGCGGGGCTGTTGTTATTCGTGATTATATTTTTGATTTTATCAAACGGAAGGATCGTTCCGATCTCGTTGTTGACCGCCATGAGCGATACGAGGATGGTTTTTTCGTCGATTTTCCTCTCGAAATCCGAGAGCTGAAAATGTCCGCTTTTGTCGGGGCGTATAAAAACTACCTCAAAGCCGTTTTCTTCGAGGTCTTTCATCGTCTCATACACCGAGCTGTGCTCGATTGCGGTTGTGACGATTTTGCTTCCGCGTTTTCTGAGCCATTTCACCGCGCCCTGTACGGCAAGGTTGTTCGCCTCGGTGCCTCCGCTCGTGAAGCAGATTTCCTCACTTTTCACCTTGAGCGCCTCGGCAATAAGCTCGCGCGCCCTTGTCAGCTCGTTCTCGGCTCTTATTCCGAGTGTGTGAAGCGAGCTGGGGTTGCCGTAGTTTTTGACCATGAGCTCCATGACCTTCTCCGCGACAGTCCCGCTGACGTGCGTTGTGGCGCTGTTGTCCAGATAATGTTCCAAGCTATCTTCTCCAAATAGTAAATTATTAAATCACATACAAATCCATTATACTATATATAACGAAAAAAATAAATAGGTTATTTTGAAAAATCTTGGGAATGGTAAAAAAGGTGATACTATGATAAATGAACAGGAATACTCTAAAATCGTAAAGAAAAACTCCCCGAACAGCAATACTCCCGTAAACTGCATTAAGGCGTTTTTGGTCGGAGGGGGAATCTGCGCGCTCGGGCAGGGGATACTCGAGCTGTACTCGGCGACGGGGCTTTCGTCAGAGCTGTCAAAAACCCTGACCTCGGTGACGCTTGTGTTTCTCGGAATCCTATTTACCGCCCTCCACTTGTACGACAGGCTCGCCAAGCACGCGGGAGCGGGAACGCTCGTGCCGATAACGGGCTTCGCGAACTCGATGGCGTCGCCCGCGATGGAATTCAAAAGCGAGGGCTACGTTCTGGGACTCGGAGCGAAGATGTTCGTAATCTCGGGCTCGGTGTTCGTCTACGGAACGCTCGCCGCGACCCTGTGGGGAATAATTTACTTCTTCATAAGATAACGCCGAAAAACAGGAAAATATTGCAAGCTGCCCGAGCAGCCGTTGATTAACTTTCACTCAAACCAAGCCTTTCCGAAGGCGGCACAAAAAAAGTGCACAATCTTTGGAAAATAACTTTGGGAATAATTCATAAATTTTTTATATTTACCAACAGACCCGAGTGTTTCGGGGTATAAATTCCCGAAATGAAAAAAATATAAATATTTCTGTAACAAAATCAGTAAAAAAGCTTGACATTTTGACAAAAGTGTAATAAAATGATAAACTAATCGATAATGGGAATTTTTCCGACTTTTTCAAAAACAGACTACAAAATAAAAATGAAATATTAGCACAGTATTTTTTATTTGTCAAGTTCTAATTCGGAGAAATTTCATAAAATTGTCAGATGTATAAAACTGATTCAGAAGGAGTTGATAAGCCTATGGTTAATGTAAAACCCGTACAGCTCGGCAAAACTGAACGTATGAGTTTCGCAAAAATCGATGAAGTTATCGATATGCCTAACCTTATCGAAGTTCAGAAGAAGTCCTATCAGTGGTTCCTCGAGGAAGGCCTCAAGGAGGTTTTCAAGGATGTTTCGGGCATCACGGACTACACAGGCAACTTTGTACTCGACTTTCTCGATTACGAGCTGGATGTTGAACACCCCAACTACAGCGTGATCGAGTGTAAGGAGCGCGACGCTACATATTCAGCTCCGCTCAGGGTTCAGGCAAGGCTTTTGAACAAGGAAACAGGAGAAATCAAGGAGAACAACGTATTTATGGGCGATTTCCCGCTCATGACCGACAGCGGCACCTTCGTCATCAACGGCGCGGAGCGTGTTATCGTTTCTCAGCTCGTCCGTTCTCCCGGCGTCTACTACAAGATGGACCACGACAAAACTGGTAAGGAGCTGTTCTCCTCAACAGTCATCCCGAACCGCGGCGCGTGGCTCGAGTACGAAAACGACGTCAACGATGTTTTCTACGTTCATATCGATAAAAACAGAAAGGTTCCCATCACAACCTTTATCCGCGCGCTCGGACTCGGCAGCGACGCCGAGATTCTCGACTATTTCGGCGACGATACACGTATCAAGGCGACTATCGAGAAGGATACGACAAAGAGCGTCGAGGAGGGTCTGCTTGAGGTCTACAAAAAGCTCCGTCCCTCAGAGCCTTCAATTATAGAGAGCGCGCAGATTCATATAAATAACCTCTTCTTCGACCCGAGACGCTACGATATGTCCCGCGTCGGACGATATAAATACAACAAAAAGCTCGGTATTTCAAACCGTCTTTCGGGCAGAATGCTTGCCGAGCCCGTAGCCGACCCGAGAACGGGAGAGCTCCTCGCAAACCGCGACGAGATCGTAAGCCGCGAGCTCGCTCTTAAAATCGAGAACGCGGGCGTAAACACCGTTTTTGTCAAGCTCCCCGAGAAGGACAACAAAATCGTCAAGATTATCTCCAACGGTATGGTCGACATCAAAAACTACGTCGACTTCGACGCTAAGGCGGAGTGCGAAATCAACGAGAACGTCTGCTTCACCGTCCTTTGCGAGATCCTCGACTCAGCCGAGAACGAGGAACAGCTCAAGGAAATGCTCAGAGAGCGCAAGGCGGAGCTTATCCCCAACCACATCACGGTCGACGATATCTTCGCTTCAATCAACTATATGAACTGTCTCGCCGAGGGTGTAGGCAACACGGACGACATCGACCACCTCGGAAACCGTCGTATCCGCTGCGTAGGCGAGTTGCTTCAGAACCAGTTCAGAATAGGCTTCAGCCGTCTCGACAGGGTTATCCACGAGAGAATGACTCTCCAGAACCAGGACGCCGAGACAATGACTCCGAATACACTTATAAATATAAGACCCGTAACCGCCGCGATCAGAGAGTTCTTCGGTTCCTCGCCGCTTTCCCAGTTCATGGATCAGAACAACCCCCTCGCGGAGCTTACTCATAAAAGACGTCTTTCGGCGCTCGGTCCCGGCGGTCTCTCGCGAGACAGAGCGGGCTTCGAGGTTCGTGACGTTCACTACACTCACTACGGACGTATGTGTCCTATCGAGACTCCCGAAGGACCGAACATCGGACTTATCTCCTACCTCGCGACCTTCGCGAAGATCAACGAGTACGGCTTTGTCGAGGCTCCCTTCCGCAGAATCGACAAGGAAAGAGGCGTTGTCACCAACGAGGTTGTTTATATGACAGCCGACCAGGAGGATGACTTCGCGGTAGCGCAGGCGAACGAGCCCCTCGACGAGGAGGGTCGCTTCCTGCACAAGAAGGTCGTAGGCAGATACCGCGACGGCTTCGTTGAGTATACCCCCGACCGCTTTGACTTTATGGATGTATCCCCGAGAATGGTTGTCTCGGCGGCTACCTCGATGATCCCCTTCCTCGAGAACGACGACGCGAACCGCGCGCTCATGGGCTCGAACATGCAGCGTCAGGCTGTGCCGCTCATGATCACAGAGGCACCCATCGTCGGAACGGGCATGGAATACCGCGCGGGTACAGACTCGGGCGTTTGCGTGCTCGCGGAGGGCGACGGCGTTGTCGCTTCCGTTGACGCGGAGCACGTAAGAGTGCTCTACGACGACGGCGAGGTCAAGGACTACAGCGTCATCAAGTTCCTCAGAAGTAACCAGGGTACATGTATCAACCAGGTCCCCGTCGTCGAAAGAGGCGAGAGGGTCAAAAAGGGCACCGTTCTCGTTGACGGCCCCGCTACAAAGAACGGCGAAATCGCCCTCGGAAAGAACGCTCTCATCGGCTTTATGACATGGGAGGGCTACAACTACGAGGACGCGGTTCTTATCAGCGAAAAAATCGTAAGAGAAGATGTTTACACATCTATCCATATAAATGAATACGACACCGAGGCTCGTGATACCAAGCTCGGTCCCGAGGAAATCACCCGCGACATCCCGAATGTCGGCGAGGAGCTCCTCAAGGATCTTGACGAAAACGGTATCATCCACATCGGAGCCGAGGTTCACGCGGGCGATATCCTCGTCGGCAAGGTAACTCCCAAGGGAGAAACCGAGCTCACCGCCGAGGAAAGACTTCTCCGCGCGATTTTCGGCGAGAAGGCAAGAGAGGTAAGAGACACCTCCCTGAGAGTTCCCCACGGCGAGAGCGGAATCGTTGTAGACGTAAAGATTCAGACCCGCGAGGACAGCAGAAGCGAGCTCCAGCCCGGCGTTAACAAAATCGTCAGAGTATACCTCGCGCAGAAGCGCAAGATCTCCGTCGGCGATAAGATGGCGGGACGTCACGGTAACAAGGGTGTCGTTTCGCGTATTCTCCCCGTTGAGGATATGCCCTTCCTGCCCGACGGTACTCCGCTCGACATCGTGCTCAACCCCTTGGGCGTACCTTCACGTATGAACATCGGTCAGGTGCTCGAGGTTCACCTCGGCTACGCCGCGAAGGCTCTCGGCTGGAAGATTCAGACTCCCGTATTCGACGGAGCTCACGAGTCCGACATTTTCGAGGCGTTCGATATGATGATGCACAAGGATGACTACCCCGAGCGCTCAAAGGTAACGGGCATCGACTTCGGCGAGTGCGTCCGTCAGAACGGCATCTCGATGGAATGTAAAACAAGACTTAAAGACGGCAGAACGGGCGAGTACTTCGACAACCCCGTTACGGTCGGTTATATGTATTATCTCAAGCTGCATCACCTCGTTGACGACAAGATTCACGCGCGTTCAACGGGCCCGTACTCACTCGTAACCCAGCAGCCTCTGGGCGGTAAGGCTCAGTTCGGCGGACAGCGCTTCGGTGAGATGGAAGTCTGGGCGCTCGAGGCTTACGGCGCGGCTTACACACTTATGGAAATCCTCACGGTCAAGTCCGACGATGTTGTCGGCCGTGTAAAGACCTACGAGGCTATCGTCAAGGGTCAGAACATCCCGTCCCCGGGAATCCCCGAGTCCTTCAAGGTTCTTATCAAGGAGCTGCAGTCGCTCTCGCTCGACGTCCGTGTGCTTGACTACGACGGCGAGGAAATCGACCTCAAGCAGCACTTCGAGGAGGACGACGACCTTCCCGTTGACAATTCCGAATTTGACGAAAAGAACGTTATGACGTCAACCTCGCTTGACAGCTTCACCCTCGACGAGGACAGCGACAACGAGGATAATATGTTTGACGAACAGTCGCTTATCGATGATGATGACTTCTTCGATACCGACGACGAAGATTATTGATAAGGAGGAGAAAGCGTTATGGAAAACAATGTTTTTGATTCAATAAGAATTAACCTGGCTTCTCCCGAACAGATTCTCGCGTGGTCATACGGCGAGGTCAAAAAGCCCGAGACCATCAACTACAGAACCCTCAAGCCCGAGCGCGACGGACTTTTCTGCGAGCGCATTTTCGGACCTACAAAGGACTGGGAGTGCCACTGCGGAAAGTATAAGAAGATTCGCTACAAGGGCAAGGTCTGCGACCGCTGCGGAGTTGAGGTAACCCGCGCGAAGGTAAGACGCGAGAGAATGGGTCATATCCATCTCGCGGCTCCCGTGTCGCACATCTGGTATTTCAAGGGCACACCCTCGAGAATCGCCCTTATCCTCGATATTTCCCCGAGAAACCTCGAAAGAGTTCTCTATTTCCAAAGCTATATCGTAACTGACCCCGGCGACTGCCGTGAGCTCGAAAGACTCCAGTGTCTCACCGAGGGCGAGTACATGGATATGCGCGAGAAGTACGAGGACGACTTCAAGGCGGGTATGGGCGCCGAGACGATTCTGGAGCTCTTAAAGCAGATTGACCTCGACGAGCAGGCGGCAGCCGTTCGCGAGGAGCTCGAGTCCGCTACAGGTCAGAAGCAGGGCAGACTTATAAAGAAGCTCGACGTAATCGAGAGCTTCCGTTCCTCGGGCAACCGTCCCGAGTGGATGATCCTCACCGAGGTTCCCGTAATTCCTCCCGATATCCGTCCGATGGTACAGCTCGACGGCGGACGCTTCGCGACCTCCGACCTCAACGATCTGTACAGACGTGTCATCAACCGTAACAACCGCCTCGCGAGGCTCCTTGAGCTCGA
>JAFNSO010000098.1 GCA_017384945.1 Ruminococcus sp.
CCCTGTGAGATTCCGAACCTGTGTCTCCTGGCTGCCATCCTGGTCTCTGCGGACGGATACTGCGAGCTTTTCCCCCCTGTACCAGATCTGATAGGAAAGGCTCTTCCACTCCGGAGGCAGCTTGGGGTCAATACGAAGGCCGTTTTCGCCAAGGCGCAGGCCGCCGAATCCCATGACCACGCACTCAGCGGTATTTTTTCGGGATGTGTTTCGCTGCGTGAGTTTTATCTTGAGGACGCCAAAAAGACAAATAATAAATATAACACCAACATATTTGCCGATACGGATAATCTTTCGTATGTCGCTCTCACCCCAAACTGGGTGGCGGGTTATGATTGGGTTCCTAAGAAGACAACATGGAAAAAGGTCAAGATGGCGAAGGTCTCTCAGAAGGAAGAGTTCGAAGTCGGAAGAGAGCTTTCAAACACAGAATTATTCAAAAACTTCAAGGCAAAGTACGCGGGCACATGGTCGGCTGTAGCCGATTTCGGCTTCAACGCCAACGGCGGCACTGCGACTGTAGGGGACGAAGAAAAAGAGGTTCAGTTTGTCAGCGGCACAAAGGGCAACGCGCTCAACTACGCTTCATCCATTGTGGAGCCCACGCGTGAGGGCTACAGCTTCAACGGCTGGCACACGGACAGAACCGAGAACACTCCCTTCTCAAGCGGCGACACAGCTAATCAGTGGACATACTATGCCCATTGGACGGATAATACATATAAGTTGGTTCTTAACGCCAACGGCGGATATATAGACGGCTCAAACGATACTAAAATCGAGTACAATAATGTCAAATATTCCGAGGTTAAAAAACTGGACAAGAACGCCTTTGTAAACGACGGAGGAAAGGTTCTTGTCGGCTGGAACACCAGAGCGGACGGCACAGGCGAATCATACGCCGCTGACGATTCCGTCAGTATGCTTACGTCCCAAAACGGCGGTGAGACTACGCTCTACGCAATCTGGTACGCCCCACAGGCAATCGTAAAGTTTGACGCTCAGGGCGGTTCCGCCGTAGAGGACAAGCACTTTGACAACCTGCCGGAGCCTTTTGGTGTGCTAAGTGATTCTCACCGTACAAACTATACCTTCCTCGGCTGGTTCACCGAGGCAGAGGGCGGTACTCTCATTGAGGACGATACGCCTGTTACGGATTCCTGCACGCTCTACGCTCACTGGCAGATAAACCCCGTAGTTACATTCGACGCGGGCGAAGGTTACTTTGACGACGACATAACCCAAAAGACAACAAATAAGGTTTGTAAATATAACGGTTATATAGGAGTTACGCCCACGCCCGAAAACGGCTCGGCGTCATTCCTCGGGTGGTACGACCCTAACAACAATCTCGTTACTTCGGAATACGTTGTGAAAGCGGACGTTACCCTTACAGCGCATTGGGGATATGTACCGTATTTTGATACGGATGGAGGCGTTGTATCGGGTGCGATGCCCGGATATGATCCTCAGTCATCTTCAACTTATAAAATTACCTCATTGCCGACTGTTTCAAAAGAAAACTTTACCTTCCTCGGCTGGAAGCACGGCGACGACTGGGTATGGCAAACAGGGCAGACTTTCCCCGCGGCGGGAGTAACGGTTAACCTTGCGGGCGATAATAAGATCAAAGCAATCTGGCAGCAGAAGCCGTATGTTACCGTCACGCTCGACAAAAACGGCGGCAGCTTCAGTACGGGTACAATAAATCCGATTAAGGTCTATCAGGGCAAGGCTATTGCCGCTCTGCCTACTCCCACAAGAGAAGGATACGACTTCGAGGGCTGGTATATAGGCAATACAAAATACACCATAGAAAGTACCTTCAACGAGGACGTTACCCTCCAAGCGAAGTGGACTAAAAAGAATCTTACAGTCACCTTCGACGCGGGCGAAGGTCTTATGGACAGCAGCACTAAGGATAATGAAGTTAAAACAAAGACTGTTAAGGTAGCTTCGGGAAAAACCATCCCGAGCCTTCCCGGAGCGAATTGTTCAGGTAAATCTTTTGGCGGATGGTATCCTCAGCCGAACGGTCAGGGCACCAAGCTTGAAAGCAATACGGTCATTAACGCAAACACTACTTATTACGCATACTGGGTAGATAATGAGATAAAGGACAATACATACAAGTATTCCTACTATGCTCAGTGGGATACTGTGTCCACCAGCAGCGTATCCGATACGGGCGACCGTCTTGTTTTCCACCCGCTCAACGGCGATAACCTGTCCGCGGACTTAAAGATATTCTTCCAGACCGACGGAACCGGCGCGGCGGTTCCTACGGGCGGTCTTAAAATCAAGGTGCCAAAGTATATATTTAAGGATTGGAACGAAAAACCTATTACTACCAACAACGCCGAATCGGGAGCTTCCAATAATATTACGCTCGACAAGACCTCGGATCCCGATTATTATATTTATACCAATAAGGTGCCGCTTTCAGGCTCAGATACAGTGTTTACGATCAATTATACCTTCTCACCCTTGAACGTCAACGGCGGATATATCGACGAGAACGGCTACTATCAGGGCGATTATTATGTAAACAACAACGTCAATGTAAAAATACAGGTTGATATGGACGGCGACGGCAACCTTGAGACAGATTACAGCAAGACGCTCGCCACCGAGGTGCATACCAAGGTTGACACAAAAGTATCCAAATTCCGCTCCAGCGTTTCTCTTACATGGGATAATAAGTGGGGAAAAAAGCCTGCTGACTCGGACGATTACTTCTATGTAACATGGACGCTCAACTCGACTCACGCCTACCAAAACTACAGCCAGAGATTCAAGCTTATGTGGGATGAGAATACCGTCAGAGACAACGGAACCGTTGTTTACGCGAGCGATTATGTTTCCCACGGAGATACAGCGGGAAAATGGACGGGCTTGCAGTCGAACGGTACAAAGTCCTACACCGTTGTCACAAAGCACCGCCGTGATCTCGCGCGCCCCACGGGCGGCGATCAGTGGGCTACGGTAAGCAACGAGGCTATTCTCAATGTCAAGTGGCAGTCGGGATATATCGAACAGTTCAGAACCTCCGCCTCTACAACGGCGTATATACCCACCTCGGGCGGAAACGGCTTTAACTTCCAGAAAGTCGTTCCCAATATGAACAACAACGACGCTCACTTTAAGCACGGCGGTCAGGAGCAAATCACCGACCGCGCGGCGGATAATATGCCGATACTTCCCTACGAGGTCAGCTACACCGAATCCGCGAACGCCGACAACCCCGAATGGAACTCTCATACGTCAAGATATACCGCTAAAAAGCGTACTATGACGCTGACGGACGGAGAATATGGAGCGGGGGATGTTGTGATCTCCTCGAACGACGGCTACTACCCCTCCGACAGCTGGGCGGGCAGTACCGCCCTCGCGGACAGCGACTATTACTTTGACAGCCTCAAAATCACTGTTACGGAATCTGACGCGACCAAGCTCGGCGACAGCTGGTCAAATCCCTATGAGCACACGAACTATAGTGATTACGGCGAAACTCAGATCTGGGTTCGCAAGATGAATTCCGATACCTTCACGCTCCACAAGGAGTTGGTGATTTCTTCCGAGACAACCGTTTCTTTGCCTGCCGACACAGTGGGATACAAGGTTGTCCACGAGTCCGAGTTCTTCTTCACAAATATACTTGTAAAGACCAATCTTTGCCTCAAGCCGACCTCGAACCTAGCTATAAAAGCCGCGAAGGATATTGAAAACGGCGACAAAACACTCATCAAGAACAAGGCGAAGCTCAACGTTGAGTGCGGACAGAGGAGCACAAACTACGATTCCTCCAACAGCACCTGGCCCGCGACCTATGTGCTTGATATAGCCGCGTCACAGCAGTTTATGAGAAAAAGCTGCGCGACTAAGAGCAAGGTTGTTGATGATCCTTCGACGATGAGCGAGGTAATGCCCGTTGTTATCTCGGGATGGAACTATAACAACTCGGGTAATAAAAAGCGTTTTACCTCGGGTGAGTTCTATGACCTTTTACCCACGGGATTTTCGGTTATCAGGAGCAGTATTTTTGTTAAACCGATTACGGAAAACTGGACAGAAACGCAGTACGAGGATGCGAAAATCACCGCTGACAAGTACGACGCCGAGACCGCCTCAGACACACTCTCGAAGGGCTCTTACTCGGTAAGCTTCGAGAACGACTGGAAGGGCTCGGGCAAGACTATGATGATAGTTAAGGTCAATGTACCCGACTCAGTCTTTGCCACAGGCGTAAACATCTGGTTCAAGATGAGCACGCCGTACTCCAACATCTACACAAACGGAACGACCCAGAAGAATATGGCGGCGTATAAGGATAATACGGAGAGTATCCTCCCGCCCGAAAAGAGAGTCAGCACCCTTGAGGACAACGCTATTGACCCCAACTACAAGTATTGCTTTGAGGATATTGACAGCGACAGTACCGCATATTCCTCGGCTAATACCGACTGTAACAAGCCTCCGATCCACGAGGCGGGTATTGACTCGACAGTTCATGCTGAGGAGCATTTCGCAAAGCACCAGACTGTAGGTATCAACACTGACTATAAATACTATATAACCTACGCAAGCGGCACCGGAGCCGTTACAGGCGACCTTGTGTTCTATGACGTTATCGAGCACAGGTTTGACGGACTTGAGTCCGAATGGCATGGAAGCTTCAGAGGCGTTGACGTATCATCTCTCAGAAATGTTAAAAACCTTAATAAAGATACGACTTGCGCTCCTGTTGTTTGGTACGCGGTTAAAACGGGTGACAACGCGAAGCCGAAGGACAGCTTTGTGATTGATAACGATACCGAGAATGACGACTTTAATCTTTCTAAAAACACCTTCTGGACGACGGAGCTTCCCGAGAATCTTGACGACGTAACAGCTATCGCTGTAGACTGCCGAAAAGACACAAACGGCGATCCCTTCCAGCTTGCTCCCGAAAGCACGATTGGCTTCAATATTAATATGCACTCCACAAGTGACGCCTCGGATAACGACATTTTCACATACAACGAGGCTGTCATCAGATTCACTATGGAGGAAACAAACACTAGAGTTACTCAGCACACTCAGACGGACGTACTGCTTCACTACAGCACTCCCGAGTTTGTTAAAACAGCTTTCCCGTCATCGGGAGCGGACGAAAACCATCCCGCGACTGTTGTTAAGAACAGTGTGCTTGAATATACGCTTAAAATCACGAATCCCGACTCCGAGGTTCAGATGACCGATATCGAAGTTTAAGACACGCTTGACGCTTCCGAGGTTAAGGTCGATGAATCTAACATTCGCGTAAAGCTGGGCGACAGCGACGCGACCAATATTAACAAGAGCGTTCATATCAAATCCTACTCAATCACCTCTGAGGGCGAAGGAGCGAATAAAAAGTACATTTTCAAAGCCGTAATTAAATCGCTCGACCAAGGGGAGACTATTTCGATAATCCTTCCAGTTACCGTTACGGGTGATAAGGACGAGAAAATCACAAACCAGGCTAAGATTACCAAGGTAAACGGTGTTGATTTCCCTGATGTTGAGAGTAACACCAACTACCACGTTATCGACGACCCGCAGGTAAGAATCCTCAAGGTTAATTCCAAGGATGAGCCATTGTCGGGAGCAACGCTTACCATCCTCAACGATGACGCTGAAAAGACTCAGGCGGATATTCACGACGCAAACAACAATCTTGTTACAAACTTTAACTCGGGTAGCAGCGCGCTTTCGTTCTCGATTCAGCCGGGCAAGTACATTCTTCGTGAAATAAGCACTCCCAATAACGACATATACAAAAAGGCTTCGGACATTAAGTTCCGCATAGATACCGAGGGCTTCGTTTATATCGACGGCGAAAAGACCGATGTTGTAAAAATGGTCAACGAGCCTAAGTATAAGGTTATATTCCACGAGAATAACCCCGAAATCAACGACAAGAACGTTGTCTTTAAAATTTATGAGCCACTTGACCTCAACGAGGATAAAAGTATTACTCACTTCTACGATATCCCCGAGTGGGCAGGCGACGAGTATGTTTTTGGCGGATGGTTCCATAACGCGGACTACTCCCAAACTCCCAACGAAACTACTCCCGCGAATTTCGAGAATGATAAGTACCCGAATCGCGGCGACGGCGAGGATTACCACCTCTACGCCAAGTGGATTAAAGTGGGTACGGTCAGCAAAGATAGCGATGACGCCAATATTCTCGAGGGCAATTACCGAGGCTTCGGACTTGCGGGCGTTCAGATTCGCGATCCGAAAATGTTCGATACAAACTATAACACTAACGTAGATAATGAGGATGACAGAACTCCTGGCGGTATGCGCTTTGTCACCTCGCTGAAAGAAAGCCTTCTTTCAGATATCGACGCCCTTTCAACAAATACGATAACTACGGACGAGGGTACAGTGAACGTAGAATACGGTTACGCTGTCGGTTTTGAGGATAATATCAATGCCTTTATTAACAACTACAAGGAGACCATTTCTAATACTTCAAAGTATAAGCTTCAATATAAGGGCCTAAATGTAAATGGTGTAAACACCTTGCGCAAAGACGAGAACGGAAATGATCTTCCTAAAGACCAACTCAACGTCGATAACGACTACCGCTACATTACCAACGTGAACTGTACCAGAGGCACTACAAACTCTATGGGTACAATTAAAGATGACCACAGGAATTTTACGAATTACAGGCTTTACACTCTTGTTGTAACCTATGAGGGCGAATCAAGCGACAAGAAAGATAAGAAAATTGATGCAAGATCGTATATCCGTTACTACGACGCCAACGGAAAGCTTCGAGTATTCTACAACGATTACAAGAAGAATATGTACTTCGGCGGATGTCTGTGCAGCTTCAATCAGGTTTCGGCTATGGCATTACCGCAAGACCCCGATAAGCTGGCTGAACAACAAAAAGCTTGATAATTGATATGTACAAATTAATAATCAGAACAAAAACACAAGCGCGGTTCCGAAATAACGGAAACCGCGCTTGCGCTTTTGATTGTGTCGCAACAGAAGTTGCGTTTTTATGTGACAGCAACGAGCTATGTGAAATGCTGTATATTAGATTTTGAAAAGTAACCGTCAAATAAACCACCGTATTGCCATCCACCCTGAGAATGTGCGAAAATATAAGCAAAAACAAAGTGCGCGGTTTTAGCCCATTGTATTCGAACGGCTACAATCGAACACGATCGCACGAGGTGGAAGCATGTCAAAAGGCATACAAATCATTAAGGAGAACCGACAGAATCAAGGCGCTCTACTGGAAGGGCGACGGCTTTCTCTTACTCTACAAGCGACTTGAAAAGGGCAAGTTCCAGTGGCCGCGCAGTGAGAATGAGGCGCTCAGCATTACTCCTCAACAGTACCGCTGGCTGATGGAAGGATTGAGTATTCAGCAGCCGAAGGCACACCGGAAAATGGAGAAAATAAAGTTCGGATAATCGCTCATAAATCCGCATAAACACTGGGTTTTTCGGCGCTTTTGTGGTATAATAAACACATAGAATAAAGCAGAAAAGTTGGGCGTTTTTGAGTAAGAACAACAGTGAAACTGTCACTATCTCTAAAGCTGAATATGATTATGAAATCATAAAAAGTTACTACATATGTGAAAGCTGCGAAGGATGCCCTCATAGAGATAAATGTTACAAAGGCAAATACGAAAATCGTAAGGTTTCTTTTTCTAAAACTATGGCAAGACAAAAAGCTGAAGCTACC
>JAFNSO010000099.1 GCA_017384945.1 Ruminococcus sp.
ATTTATCAATTTCCGCTTCAAGCCGTTGTTACAGCATATTAACAGAGGATGACTCACGTTGATTATGAGCCATCCTCTTTGCTAATGTAAGTTATTTCACAGTCACCTTGCAGGTGAGTGTGATTCCGTTGGTTTTAACCTTTACCTTTGCCGCGCCTTTTTTCAGTCCCCTGACGTAGCCTGTCTGACTGACTCTGATTCGCTTGTTGGACGCGGTGAACTTTGCTTTTCCGACCTTTCCGGAAATTTTTATTCTGAATCGCTTGCCGAGCTTCACGGTCTTTTTTGTCGCGCTGAGTCTGGGATTCTTCACCGTCACCTTGAACTTTGCGACAGCGCCGTTGTTGGTGACTGTGATTGTCGCTGTTCCCTTTTTCAGTCCCTTGACGGTGCCCTTTGAGCTGACCTTTGCAACCTTCGGATTTGAGCTGCTGAAGGTTGTAGCGCCCTTTTTATTCTCGACCTTTGCGGAGATTTTAACCGTACCGAGACGGTAAACCGCAGCCGACTTCTTTGTGAGAGTGACTGTCGTTTTAGGCTCGGGCTGAGGCTCCGGTTCGGGTTCCGGCTCGGGCTCAGGAACAGCGCGCTCAAACTCAACCGTCTGAACCTCATCGGCGCTCATTTCCTTTGAGAGCCATGCCGCACGGCTTATCATCCAGTCGCGGGCGTAGTTGAACATACCCTCAAAATCGCTCTTGTAGCTGTCCGCTGTTTTGCAGATATTGTAGGTTTTCAGTTCGTTATCATAGTAAGCGCATGTAAGGCTTGAATGGTCGGCAATCCAGCTGCCTGTATTGAGCAGCCAGCCGCTCTTGTAGTTCATCTCAGCCGAGCCGCTGATGAGCGCGTAATACTCGTCGGCGGTATAGAGCTCCTTGCTGATTTCCTCGCTTGTAACTCTGCCGGAGAAATGGTCGATTGCGGGGACAAACTGCTCAAACCAGATTGTCTGCGCCTTTGCAAGCACACCCTTGTTCTGGGAAATTCTGTTCATTATGTTGGACGAGCGTCTGTCACGCTGGGATTTACCCTTATAGCGGCACCACCAGCCTGTGTAGTCCTCATAGTCCGTGACGCCCATATTCTCGAGGTCTCCGATTACGCCCGTGGCGTTGCCGAGGGAGTTGTCAAAATCCCAGACGGGCGAGCCGTAGAACTTGTATTTTCCGTCGCCGTCCTGTCTGTAGGTGAAGAACAGACTGGATACACCTGAATCCCAGTTCTTTCCGAGCTCGTTTATGAGGTAGAGCTTGGTGATTGAATCGACGTCGGCATACGCCGAGAGGTCGTTTGACGTGCTGCTCGTAGCGTCGTAGAACTCATTGAACTTTTTCTTGACATACTCCTTGACCTCGTTGTAGCCCTTGTCCTCGGAGGAAAGCTCGGGAGCCTTGATTGTCAGCTTGATTCCGCCGTTTACGGAAACATAATAATCCTCTCCGTCAACGGCGCTCGCGTCAACCTCACAGAGGAACGGGAAATCTTCTTTAACATTTCCCTCAGCGTCGAGATAGTCCTCTTCCTCAAAGTCCTTGACAAGGCTTGAGGAGCCCGCCTCAACCTTCTCAGCCATCTGGAAGGAGCCCCAGTAGTAGCCGTTCGAGTAAAAATCGACATAGCGCGAATCGGAGGCGTAGGGCATACCGACCGCGTCGGACAAATCATAAAGGAAGCGGTTGCGCGAGAGCGAATCGTCCTGGTAGTTCGCGAGCAGCGAGTACTTTTTCGCCTTTGTCATTCCCGCGACGCTGACCTTGCTGTCGTAGGTAATATTGTACGCCTTCTTCGCCTTCTGCCAGGTAGTGTTTCCCCTGCCCTTGATTTTCTTGATTGAGGTGTTGTCAACCGCGCCGTCGGGGGTGACAATCGCTCCTGTCGCCTTGGCGCTGAGGCTCTTGTCCGAGTTGAGGTAGCTTATGAGCTCGCTTCCCTCGCCGTCGGCGTTGCTGTTGTTCACGAAAATTGCGGCTTCGGCGGTTGACTTCATAATTGACAGCGTAAAGCTGTTTCCGCCTGCCTTGACGGTGTAGGTCTTGCCTGTCTTGTACGGAACGTTCGCGGTCTTGCCCGAGGCGATTGAAACACCGTTTACCGTTACAGCCGCGTCAAAGCCGTTGAAAATGTCAACGCTCTCAGCGTCGGCGGACGACGGCAGGAAAAAGAACTTTTCCATCGGATTCGCCTCGTAGTATTTCTCGTCGTGGATGCTCTGCCATTCCTGCCACGCCTGAGTATCGGCGGAATTCAGGACAGCATGGGCATAGAGTGCTTTTCCGGTTTCAAACCCTGTGGGAGAACCGAGG
This sequence comes from Ruminococcus sp., assembly GCA_017384945.1. Lineage (GTDB taxonomy): Bacteria > Bacillota > Clostridia > Oscillospirales > Acutalibacteraceae > Ruminococcoides. Next base: position 2,307 of record JAFNSO010000099.1, read on the forward strand.
TCTGCTTCCTCGGCGCTGACGTTCATTGCCGTAAATACTGACGCGAGCATAAGCACCGCAAGCAGGATTGCTGTTAGTTTTTTCACGTTAATTCCTCCTAAATTTATATCAGTTTTCTGATTTTACTATAGCTTTTCCGCGCCATTTTCCGCTTTTCCAGCGCAGGAGCATCAGAGCTCCGCGGAAGCATTCATCGGCGGCGAGCGCAATCCACAAGCCGTAAATACCCATTCCGCAGACTACCGCGAGCAGATACGAGCCGAGAACGCTGAGCGCCCAGTTGGAAAACACCGCGCACACTGTCGGGAAATATACGTCGCCCGAGCCTCTCAGGCAGGCTATAACCACAAGGTTTGTCGTCCGCCCGACCTCGAGAAAAGCATTGAGCAAAAGCACATTTGCTCCGAGGGCGACTACCTCTGAATTGTCCGTAAACAATCCCAGGAGCGGCACCCGGAAGAAAATACCGAGAGCGCACGCGAGCGCCGTTATTCCGAGAGCCGTCCTGTACGACCTGAGACAGCCGCTGTACGCTTTGTCCTGCTCTCCCGCTCCGACGAGGTGACCTGTTATAATCTGTGATGCCTGTCCGATTGAGACAGAGAATATGTAGAAAAACATCGTGATGTTCTGGACATAGGTCTTGGCAATCAGCTCGGAATCCGTGAGGAAGTTCAGTACAATCGACGTTATAACAAGCTGCGAAAGGTTATACAGAAAGGTTTCCAAAGCGGACGGCACACCGATTTTAACAATGTTTTTAACGTCCTCAAACGGAAACGGCTTAAGCAGTTTGAAAATCGAAAGCTTCTCAACCCTTCTGAACAGCACAACGGCGAGCACTGCTGTGCCGAGCGCGCGGCTTATACTCGTGGCAATCGCCACGCCGACGACACCCATGTGAGGTACAAGAATAATATCGAGAACAGTGTTGAAGATGTTCATCCCGACAGTTACGAACATTGACGCGCGCGTCATTCCGTGGTTTCGGATTATTACGGACATCGAGCTCATCAGCGCCTGCAGAAAAATCACTCCGCCGACAATTGAGAGGTATTGACTGCCAAAATCCAGAATCTTCGCCTCAGCGCCTATGAACGCGAGCACAGGGCGATTGAACAGCAGAAACGCTACGCTGATTATCACACCGAAAAAAAGGTGCAGAACTATCGACAAAGCCGCAATCCGCGAGGCTGATGTTTCCTTCTTGGCGCCGAGGTACTGCGAAATCATGACCGCGCTCGCCGAGGAGATTACCGTAAATACAATTGTAACGATTGACACAGCCTGGTTTGCTGTATTGACCGAGGATGCCGCGAGGTCGTCGTAGCGGCTCAGTATATATACATCCACAAATCCGAGCAGCATAAACAACGCGGTTTCTATAAAAATCGGCCACGCAAGGCTGAACAGCTTTAATTTTTTCATTTTTATCACATATACATTAAATTTCTTATTATAATTGTATTATACGATTTTTTATTATATAATACTAGCATAAATCAACTTAATTTTTAACACAAAACGATTGTGAGGCGATCAAATGTCAGCTTATCAGGAAACAAAGATCCACGGAACGCCCGGCTTTCCCTATATCGTTTATCCGGGGATCCTGCCCGAGCATATCAGCGGGATCCCCCATCACTGGCACGA
>JAFNSO010000008.1 GCA_017384945.1 Ruminococcus sp.
CGGCCACTTTTCGGCACCAAAAAAATCACCGTCCTTTGAGGACGGTGATTTTTTTGGTGCCGGTGACCGGACTCGAACCGGTACGGTATCGCTACCGGCGGATTTTGAGTCCGCTACGTCTGCCAATTCCATCACACCGGCTGATGCTCGTATATTATACTATACTTCTTTTGAAAAATCAAGTATGTTATCGCTTAAATTCCAACTCAAGCCTTTTTCTGTCGGTTTCAAACCTTCTCAGCTTTACTCCCGCTGAGGTAAGCATTCTTTTTGACGCCTTTGTTTCCTCGGTATCGGCGTATTTGTCGTACAGATATACGACCTCCGCTATTCCCGACTGAATAATAGCCTTCGCGCATTCGTTGCACGGGAATAAATCAACATAAATGCGCGCGCCCTTTAAGGACTTGCCGTTCGCGTTCAAAATCGCGTTGAGCTCGGCATGGACAACATACTTGTACTTTGTGTCGCCGCCGTCTCTTTCCCACGGGTAGTCGTCGTCAGAGCAGCCGAACGGAAAACCGTTGTAGCCTGTGGACAGAATTATATTATTATCATCAACAATGCAGGCGCCTACCTGGGTGTTTGGATCCTTGCTTCTTTTTGAGGCTAGCAGGGAAACCCCCATAAAATACTCGTCCCAGCTTATATAATCGGAGCGTTTCATATTTCTTCTCCTCTCAAATTCTTAACCTTATTATTTTAACACATAATTTTTTATTTGTCTATTGAACAATACTCATAAAAGGTATAATTTTTGTTGACAAATATTATATAAAATGGTAGAATAATATAAACTGGAGAAGGAGTGATTTATTATGAAAAAAGTATTATGTGTTTTTCTGTCTTTATTAATCATATTATCAGCGGGTAGTATTATTGTTTTCGCGGCGGATGACCAAAATCCCACAGACGTTAACACTATACTGGACGATGATAACGAAGACGAGACCAATAACGAGGTCACCAACGACGACGCGGAGAACGCGAAGGAAAACGCAGGCGTTACGGACGAGGACAAATATTTTGACGGTGTCGAGGACGACAATTCAACCACCACCGTTTACAAAACAATCGAGGTCACCGTTACTGTCGCCGAGCTTTACCCCAACCGCATCGTATATTGCATTGACCAAAACGAAATTACAATCGACGAGGTCAAGGAAGCTTACGTTGTAATCAACGGTCAAAAATACGAGAGTACCTTCCTCGACTTCTTTGATTCCCCCGACCAGTCGTTTGAGAACTGCGTAATCGCTCAGTCAAGCTTTTCCGCGAAAATGGGAGATACGGTTGAGATGCATTTTATAATGACTGACGGAACCGATATCACCGAAAAAGAGGAGATCGAAGAAGGTCCCGACGAAGCGGTAATTGATATCTGTGACGTAAATCACGCCGTGTTCTATTATCTCAGCGACACAGACAAGGCAAAGAGCATTACCCTGACCGTTAACGGAAAGAAGGTAAACTACAAGAACTTCACAGGAGAGGACAGAGAGGATTACGACGAGGAGAGCTTTGAGTACGCCTATATCTACGAGGCAAAATACAAAATCAAGTATAACTCTAGCGTAAAGCTCACTGTTTTGACCGAAAGCGGATATGTTTACGAGGATACCGTCAAGGCAGAGGACGTTGAGCCCGAAATAAAAATTAATACATTCTACGCGGGCGACACTATACTGAGCGGAAAAACGAGAGAAAACTCATCCGTAAAAATCAAAGCGGGCAAAAAAACCTACAAATGCAAGTCAAACAAAAAAGGCGTTTTCAGAAAAAAAATTAAGCCTGTTAACGCAGGTAAAATAATCACCGTAAAGGTTACGGCGCCCTCCAAAATGAGTAAACAAAAATCAATCAAGGTTAAAAAGGCAAAAGGCAAGGTCTCCTTTGTCGGAACAATAAAAGAATCCGCAAAGAAAATTAGAATCAGAATTACAAATTCGAAGGTCGGCGATATTGTTACGCTTAATACAGGAACAAACAGCTACAAAAAGACCGTTAAGAAGGCAAAAAACACCTTCGTTCTCAATTTTAATGTTAAGAAGCTTAGTAAAAAAACAACATTATCCGTAAGATATACCGATATGTTTAAAACAGTCAAATCAACAGCGAAAACAAAAGTTAACTAAACCATTATGTAAAAGAGGGGAGCTTATCCCCTCTTTTCTCTTGCAAAAAACGGCGAAGTTTGGTACAATAGAAAAAATTTTTACGATAGGAAGATTATGATGAAGCACAAAAATCTGATCGATTTGGAATATCTCACAAAAGACGAGCTCAAACAGATTATAAACCTCGCGGGAGTTATCAAGTCAAAGCCCGAGGTTTATAAGAGAGCGTGCGACGGAAAAATAATGGCGACGCTCTTCTATGAGCCGTCAACAAGAACACAGATGTCGTTTCAGACCGCGATGATGCGGCTGGGAGGAAAGGTCATAGGCTTTGACAACCCGATGAATTCCTCCGTGGCGAAGGGTGAAAACCTGAAGGACACAATTCTTATGGTCAGCGGATACTCGGATATAATCGCCATGCGTCACCCAGCCGAGGGCTCGGCAAAGGCGGCGTCCATATACGCAAAGGTTCCGCTTATCAACTGCGGAGACGGCGGCCACTTCCACCCCACCCAGACCCTCACCGACATCGTAACGCTTTACTACGAAAAGGGCAGACTCAATAATCTGCGAATCGGTTTGTGCGGAGATTTGCTCAACGGCAGAACCGTCCATTCGCTGATAAAAACAATGAGCCATTTTGAAAACAACAGCTTCGTTTTAATTTCTACAGAAGAATTATCCGTACCGCAATACATAAAGGACATAATGGACAAGGCGGGCTGTCCCTACAAGGAAATCGACAACCTCAAGGACGCTATCGCCGAGCTCGACGTACTTTATATGACAAGGATCCAGAGAGAACGCTTCAAAACAGAAGAGGACTACGAAAAGCAAAAGGGAGTTTTTGTGCTTGACGCTGAAAAAATGCTCCTCGCGAAGGATGATATGGTCATCCTCCATCCCCTTCCGAGAGTCGATGAGATCGCGATTGAGGTCGACGACGACCCCAGAGCGTGCTATTTCAAGCAAGCAGAGTACGGAATGTACAGCAGAATGGCGCTTATCGTGCTTCTGCTCAGACAGGAAAACGCTTTCTCCTTTGACACCCCCGACCCTGTTATGGAGCCGTCGCGCAAGTGCAAAAACGAAAAATGTATCACGAACGACCCGCAGCAATATTACCTTCCCCGTTACTTCTACAAAAAGGACGGAAGGCTGTGCTGCGACTACTGCGACGTTGCAATAGAATAAATCAAAGGCTGACCCGAGGGTCAGCCTTTAATACTTATTGTCTCATTTTTGTGAACGGAATAGATAATCATTTCCTTTACGGGGAGGCTTAGAATTTCCTCAAGCGCTCTTTTGTAGAGCTCGAGCTGTTTGTGATACATCGAAACGAGCTTTGAGCTGTCCCCTACTCTGTCCGTCTTGTAATCGACAAGGACTATCTGTGAAGCTTCAACAAAGAACAAATCCACCGCGCCCTGCATTACAAGCTTATCGTTTCCGAACTCCTCCTCGATTTCATTATCATAATCGGAGGCGTTTATTTCAATCGTAAAGGTGTACTCCCTTTCGACGCAATCGCTGTTTCGTATTCTGTCAAACAGAGGACTGCTCAAAAAGCCCGAAAGCCTTTCAAAATCGAGCAGACTAAGCTGCCTTTCCGAAATAAAGCCGAGCTTTGCGAGTCTTTTTGCCTCAGCCCCGGGATCCTCGCGGGCGGACACAAAATCGCACCGCTCCATAAAGGTGTGAAAGGCTGTGCCCCTTTCGGCTCCGTCGGACCTCTCGCCGCTTACAAAAACGGGCTTGCGGAGTAATTTGTTGAAAATCTTGTTGTCCTTATGCGAAAGGTCGGAAGCGCTGACCTTCTGCGGGAGCCTTGAAAGCGGCTTTTTCGGGTATTCAAAGCTGAGCTTTTTCTCAAATCCCCTGAGAAAATCCACGTCAACCTTATCGGAGGGCTGAGATTGAGTTTTCTTTACGCTCTGATTTGACAGCTTCATATACGGTCCGTCAACTATCGAAAAGCCCCAAGCTTGATGCTCCCTGTCAAAGCCGAGGAAATCCGGCTCGATGTTCTGTCTCGGAAGGTCGCAGTTCGGATTCGCAAGCGCGCACATAAACAACCAATCCGAGAAAGTTCTTGTTTTCTTTATTACGTAGCTCGGAATCGGGTAAACGGGCATTTTCGCTTCGAGCTTTCTGAGATAGTCGAGGGGATTTTTCTTTACGCAGGAAACAATCAGCTTTTGCTTTGCCCTTGTCAGAGCGACGTAGAGCACTCTTATTTCCTCAAAAACGCTGTTGTCCTTCAAATTCATCGAAAGCGCCTTGCGCTGAATCGACTCGTATTTGACATAGTCCTTTCTTAGTCTGAAGCCCGCTCCGAGGTCGCTGTCGACAATCAAATCCTCACCCGCGTCGTCGAGGTTGAATTCCGTCGCGGTACAGCAGAGGAAGCATACGGGGTATTCGAGCCCCTTGCTCTTGTGAATACTCTTTATATGTACGGCGTTCGCGCTTTCGTCGGTAATCTCGCTGCCCGCGTTCAAATCGATATTGTTTTCACGGATTCTGTCGATGAAGCTTATGAACTGTCCGAGAGTTTTATAGCCGTTTGATGCAAACGAGCGTGCGTATTCCTTCAAAAGATTGAGGTTCTTTACCCCTGTCGGCGAAAGCGCCGACGTAACCGCGCCGAAGCCCGTAAGCTCCAAAACGGCGCCGATAAGCCTGTCAACCGTCGTCATAACGGAAAGCGCCCTCATTTTATCGACAAAAGCTATAAAATCACGGCAGACCGCCTTTTCCGCTGACGCTTTAAGAATCGCGTTATATATCGGCATTTTCCTGTATTTCGCCCGGATTTCGGCAATATCGTCGGCGGTAAAGGCGAACATCGGGCTGAGCGCGACTGACAAAACGGGGATATCCTGAATCGGGTTGTCGATCACTCTGAGGATGTTCAGCATAACCTTGATTTCATTTTGGTCAAAAAAGCTCGATTTTTCGTCGGAAACCGTCGGAATACCGTAGTGGTTCAGGACCTCTATAAAAGTGACGGCTCGGCGTGTCATACCCTTGGGGCTTCGTATGAGAATCGCGATGTCGCCGTACTCGACCCGACGTTGCTTTTTGCCGTCCTTTATCATAAGCTTATCCTCGTTAATAAGCTTATAGATCCTCTCGGCTACCCTCACCGCCTCCAAGGACAGCTCGGTCTCCCCTTTCTCCTCGTTCAGATTTTCCGAGGATATGAGCATAAGCTCCATACACGGGCTGTCCGACTCGGGGTAATCGGTTCCGCACACAAGCTTTTCCTCGTCGTTGTATTCGATTCCGCCCGTATCCAAGCGCATAAGAACCTTAAAAATGTCGTTGACAGCCTCGGTCACTCCGCGCGCGCTTCTGAAATTGCGGTCGAGGATTATCTTTGAGGGGTAGTTTTCCTCCTGTCTCGAGTAAATCGGGTATTTTTCCTTATAATTTATAAAAATCTGCGGTTTTGCCTGACGGAAGGTGTAGATACTCTGCTTTACGTCGCCTACAACAAAGAGGTTATTCCTGTCCGCTGTGACCGCCTTGAATATGATGTTTTGAATGTCGTTGATGTCCTGAAATTCATCAACCATAACAGCGTCGAACTGCTGTGAAATTTCCCGAGCGGTATCGGTAAGCCTCGGCTCGCCGTCGCTGTAATCGTACAAAAGCGAAACCATAAACGAGGAAATGTCCGAAAAGCCAAAGGCGTTTTTCTCGAGCTTTATTGAGAAAAGCTCCTCTCTGAATTTTTTTACGCAGTTCATAAACGCCCTCACAACGGGATAGGCGTTTTTTGTCTTTGAATCCAGCTCCTCCAGAGTCTCGGTGAACAGAGCGGACAAAGCCTTTACCTCGGCGCTCACCTGCTTTCTCGAATTCTGCACGTACTCCTTTTCTAAATCGCAAATCCCCTTTTTGACAGCCGGGAGCCGACCGAACGCATAGCCCTCAAAGGCGGCTTTTATATCGTTCCACGAGCCGTTTTCAAGGGAATTGTACAGATCGAGAAGAACCCTTGAATCGTCAACAAGACGGCTTTCGTAGCCCGCTTTCTTGTCCTCGGGGATATTCTCATTTTCCTGAACAAATTTAAGCGCCGTAAGGTTTATGTCCATCGCAAACCTTACGCTGTCCATCGCGTACCGCAAAAGCAGGCTAAAATACGGGGTGTCCTCAAAGCTGTATTTATCGGTATCGTACAGACCGAGGGCGTCGTCAAACCACCTTTCGGAAAAAGGGATCGAGGACAAAAGGAAATACGTCTTTTTTATAAAATCTCTGATTCTGTCGTCGTTTTTATACGAGCAGACCGAGCTTATCAGCCTAAGAAAATCCCTGTCGTTCTGCTTATAGAAGAACTCGAGAGTATTGTCGAGCGCCTTGTCGCGCATTACGGCGAGCTCGTTCTCGTCGGCGATCCTGAAATCGCTCTGAATATCGAGCTTAAAAAAGTACTGACGCACAAAATCAATGCAAAAGCTGTCAATCGTTGAGATCCTCGCGCTGTACAGAAGTCTTTTCTGGTTAAGAAGATAGCTGTTGCGCGGGTCGGAGGCGAGCCTGTCGTCGAGCGCCTTTTCGATTCTCGAGCGCATTTCGGCGCTGGCGGCTCTGGTAAAGGTTACAATCAACATTCTGTCGAGGGGAATCGGATCAACGGGATCGCACACCGCCTGAATGATTCGCTCGACGAGTACGGCGGTTTTTCCCGAGCCCGCAGCCGCCGAGACAAGCACGCTTCCCGAGCGTGAGTCTATCGCGTCGCGCTGGGCGTCCGTCCACTTAATATCACTCATCAGGCATCTCTCCTTCCTCTTCCAAAGCCCTGAATACTTCCTTTGGGGACGCCTTTTTTCTGAATTTATAGTCGTCCTCGTAGGTTCTCAGGCACACGCTGTCATACGGACAATACGCGCAGCCGTTCACCGCTCCCTTCAGAGGCTTTGCCTCGACGTTGCCCATATGAAGGTTATCAGCCATATCCCTGAGAACGCTGTCGATATGCTCAAAGATTTTTACAAACTGCTCGCCCGAGGCGACGGAATCCGAGTACATTCCGTCCTCGACGTTTCTGCTGAATTTTATGAACTTGCCGAGCCTGTCCATATGCTCCAGAACCTCCTCGTCGGAGAGTACAAGTCCGTTCATTCGAAGCGTTGAGCCGAGCTGAGCCTTTACCTTTGATTCGGTGGGGTACTTTTCGGAATCAATAATCTCGAGCGAGGCGGGCATATACAGAACCCCCGCGGGAATGACCCTGCTCTTGTAATACTCACCGCCGTTTTGCTCGAGAGCGCGCAGGTAAATTAGCATTTGCAGGTTTATTCCGTATAGTATCTCGTAAAGCTTAAATTCCTTGTTGCCTGTTTTGTAATCGACAACCCTGATGTAAGTCTCGTCGCTGTTCTTATCGCATCTGTCGACCCTGTCGATATAGCCCGTGACGGAAACGGAACGCTCACCGTCAAGCTCGAGCTTGTAGGGCTTTGTATCCGAACCGATACCGAACTCAAAATCGCAGGGAATAAAATCGCTGTAGCCGAGCTGGTTTATGATGTGCTTTATAAGCTCGAGGATGTTTTCCTTTAATCTTTCAAAAAGGTTCATAAAGCTCTCGGGCTTATCGTCGAGTCCTCCGAGCTTTTCGTCCGCGTATTCAAGCAAAATCGAGTCAATTGAGCCTTTGATATCGCTGTCGGAGAGCGAATTAAGAGCCCGCTTTTCGTGCTCCTTCAAAAACCGCTCCATAAAGAAATGGACAATGTTGCCAAACTGAATCGGGTCGATCTCAGCTTTTTTTCTTTCCTTCGCCCTGAGTCCGTAGTTGCAGAAGTATCTGAAAGCGCACATATTATACGCCTCAACCTGAGAGGCGGAGATTTTCATTTGTTTTTTGAACAAATTCTCGGAAATCTCCCTGCTGTTAATATGAAACGGCAGTTTTTTAACCGCCTTGTCGAGCTTCTCAACAAGCGGAGAATAACGCGCGTCGGCTTTGAAGTAGGCGCGCAGGGCGTTTGTTTTTGAGTCGCCTTCGGTAAAGCTTCGGGAAAGAAACTCAAACGCCTGCCGTCTGTTGCAAAGCCTGTCTGCCGAAATCAAATCCGACTGAGTCAGGTGAGTCCTCTTCGGGAAAAGCCTTTCAACCTCGCCGTAAATCTCTGAGGGCTTGTAGGTCTCACCCGAAAGGTCACCCGCGTAAGAGCTTACAAACAGCTTGTCGGAGGCGGAGGTCAGCGCGCAGTACACTAAGTACTTTTCGTGAGCGGCAAATTTTTCAAGTGTATCGACGAGCGGGATCGAGTTTTCTATCAGAACTCGTCTCTCGTGCTCCGAAAAGGCTCCCGCCGTCCTAGCGACCGCGGGAAACTCACCGTCAACCGCGCCGATCACAAACACAACCTTTTCGTCTCTGAGCCTTACCCTGTCGGCGGAGGCGATGTTTACCTGATCCTGATATCTCGGAATCTCTCCGAGTCTTATGTCCGAAATGAGAAAGTCGAGGTATTCCCTGTATTTTTTGAGACTGATTTTTTCACTGCCGATAACGGATACGAGCTTGTCGAGCGCTTCCGTCAAAGCGTTGTAGCTCCGAACGGCGTCGTCAGCCTCGGAAAGCATACCCTGCTCCAGTCTCGCGTCATAATAAGCGTCAACGGCGTCCGCAACCCTGTAAGATTCCATAAGCGAATACAGGGCGCGCGAGATTTCAAGCCCGTCAGCGTCCTTGCAGACTTTCGAGAACTCCTCAAGCGGAGAAATCAGGCTCTCCCTCATTTTCTCGAGCCTTTTGAGCGTTCTTTCGTCCTCGTCGGTCAGCTTTTCAAAGCCCGAGGGATTGTTTACAAAAGGCTTTTTGAGCTTTGAGCGGTCAAGACTCCACACAAAGAGATAATTCTCAAATTCGGCTATCTGAGACGGTGAAAAAGGAGTCATACCCGTTTTGAGCATAGAAAGCACCGCCTCACGGTCAAAGCTCATAAGCGCCGCGTCTATTGCCGAGGAAATAAATCTTATTACGGGCATTGTAAATATATCGCGGGTGTCGTCCTTGTAATAAGGAATGTCGTACTTATCAAAAACGGTATCGAGAATACCGTCGTATTTCTCCATATTTCGGTTAACAACGGCTATGTCTCCGTAAAAATACACCTCCGAGCTGACAAGCTCCAGTATTTTTTGCGCGACGAACTCCGCCTCGCCGTATATGTCAGAAGCGATGAAGGTTGTAATATTTTCCGCCTTTTCGGGAAACTGATTCTTTTTCGGACGATAGATGTTATTTTCCAAAAAAGAAATATCTTCTCTGTCGGAACGCTTGAATTCCGAAAGGATTTTTTCTTTTCCAAGCTCGACCGAATTGGACTTTGCCATCCGCTTTAGCTGATTATACGTGCGGTTCGTGGTCTCGAACAGCTCGAGGCTTTTTGACTCGACGTCGAGATTGAGGGTTACGTAAAACTCACTTGAATCCCTCATAAGTATTTCGAGGACAGAAAGCTGCTGGTATGTAAAACCCGAAAACGAGTCGAGCACTATATCATAACCTGAGAACATATTATTCTCTAAAAGAATATTACTTAGTCTGTCAAGGTTTTCGATCGGGTCGATGTACGCGCACGAGAGCAGAGCGTCATAAGCGTCAAGCACAAGCGAGGTCTCCGTAAGCTTGTTTTTCAGAATATCGCTTTCGACATTTCCGCTGACGGAAACAAGCGATTCTGTCGAGATGTGGTCCTTTCTGAACTCGCGCAGAGAATAAAGCATAAGATCCAATACGGATTTACGCTTGCTGCTTCCCGAAAAGATGCTGAGCCTGTCCTTTACCTCGTCGATCGCGCGGCTCATTATTATTTTTCTTACGCCGTCGTCGATGACGTTCTGAGGAATATTGCCCGTGTTTTTAAAAACATAGTCGCACAGTCTGTTAAAGCCGAACACAAGCACATCCCGCGACTCGAGCGCTCCGAGCTTATGAAGCAGGGCTGTCTCGGTATCAAACGAGCTCTGGTCGGGAACGAGAAGCATAAGCCGCTTGTTCCCGCTTTTTCTCAGGCTTGTGATTATATTAAGCGCCTCGCGGGTCTTTCCGCTGCCGCTTTTTCCGAGAATAAAATGAAGCATATACTCACCTCAAATAAGTAGATGCTTCAATTATAGCACATTTGTTGTCCCGAAAAAAGGACTATGAAAAAATTGAGCAAATATTTTGAAAATACTCGACGATTTTGAGCTTAAACTCGCACCCCTCGTCGGTCATAAGCCTGTACTCGTCGTTTGAGGTCTTGCTTTTGAGCTCCTTGTAGTTCGTCGAGGCTCCTACGCAGAGGGACGGGTACATAACGCACCACCAGTTGTGACCCTTTCCCTCTCCTATTGTGATTCTGAGCGCGTTGTAAAAGCCCGAGGGCATATTGACCTTGCCGTAGTGCCGAGTATTAAAATACATCCGTCTGATTTCAGCTTTTACGGGCAAATCAAAGCCCTCTTTCGCAACCGTCTGTTTCGCCTTATCCGCTATGCTTTTGAGATTAAGTGATGTAAGCCTTTGGGCTTCTTCGGCGCTGTCGCAGCCCTTGTAGAGCCTTTGAGTGTAAGCGAGAACCGAGTCTCTGACCTTTATTTTCAGACTTTGAGCCTGCTGAGAGTCCGAATCGGCGAGAATGTGGAGCCTGAAAACCTCGTCGGAGAGATTTTTACATTGAGCGGAAAACGGGATCATTGAAAACACAACCGAAATGACGAACGAGATAAATAATGCCTTTGCGAAAATTTTCATAAAAATAACCTGCCTTTAACTGATACCTCAATTATTGGCAGGTTTTAGTATTTTAATCAATTACAACGCAGCCTTCCTTTACTGGAGCGCAGGCGAAAACGTAATTATATTTTTCTTTAAGCTTCTCGATACACTTGTCGCGCTTTTTGTCGCTGTTGAACAGGGCAAAAACCGCTGAACCGGAACCGCTCATACACGCGCCGAGAGCCTTGCTTTTGAGCATAATCTTTTTGACCTCGTTTATGCTGTCGAGGTTTAAGGCAAGCTCAAAATCGTTGAGCATTGAGGTCGCCACCATATACAAATCCCTCGCGTAAATCGCCTTGACCATTTCGGCGGTGAACTCGGGGTGGCTGAGGTTGGAGCTGTCGATTCTCGAGTACGCCTCGGCGGTCGAAACGCTGAAATCGGGCTTGCAAATCACCATCGAGCACTTCGGGATCGAGATAAGCTTTTTTAAATCGGTTCCCGTTCCGCTCGCGAGCCTTGTTCCTCCGATAATGCAGAAGGGCACGTCCGCGCCGACCTTTGAGCCGATTTCACACATCTCGTCCTCTGTAAGGTGGGCGGAAAACAGCTTGTTGAGAGCGACAATGACAGCCGCTCCGTCTGCTGAGCCTCCCGCAAGACCCGCCTGAGTCGGGATGTTTTTATCAATCGTGATTTTTATTCCGCAGTTTTGCTTTCTTGTGAAGTTAAAAAAGCTCTCCGCCGCCTTATAGGCGATGTTTCTGCTGTCACACGGAACTCCCTCGTAATCGCAGATGATTTCCGTCTGACCCGTCTCGGTCTGCTCGACCTCAACATAATCGTACAAGCTAACGCTCTGCATAACCATACTTACGTCGTGATAGCCGTCGGGTCTGCGCCTTAATACGTCGAGCGAAAGATTGGTTTTCGCGGGAGCCTTAACCTTTATTTTCATTTTTTACTTCCTCAACAAATTCGGCGATCCTCTTAAGCGCCGTCTTGATATTCTTCAGCGACTGAGCGTAGGAGATTCTTACATAGCCCTCTCCGCAGTCTCCGAACGCCGTTCCCGGAACAACGGCTACTCTCTTTTCCTTTACGAGACGGGTCGCGAACTCGTCGCTTGAAAGACCCGTTGACTTGATACACGGGAAGGTGTAGAAGGCTCCGAGCGGCTCGAAGCAATCGAGACCGATTTCGTTGAGCCTGCCGACAATCAGCCTGCGTCTCATATCATAGTCCTTACGCATAATAGTAACGTCGTCGTCGCCGTTTTTCAGCGCCTCAATAGCGGCGTACTGGGCGGTCGTCGGGGACGACATTATTCCGTACTGGTGAAGCTTTAAAATCTGATCCATCACGGGTGCGGGTCCGAGAAGATAACCGAGTCTCCAGCCCGTCATGGCGTATGCCTTTGAAAAGCCGCTGACGATTATCGTGCGCTCCTTCATCGAGTCGAGCTCCGCGATGCTGACGTGCTTTTTACCGCCGTAGGTAAGCTCGCCGTAAATCTCGTCGGATATGACGAACAAATCGTGCTTTATTATTACCTCGGCAATCGCCTCCAGATCCTCCCTCTCCATAATCGCGCCTGTCGGGTTGTTCGGGAAAGGAAGAACGAGCACCTTTGTCTTTTCCGTAATCGCGTTTTCGAGCTCTTCCTTTGTGAGACGGAAGTTGTTCTCAGCCTTTGTCTCGATAAACACAGGCGTTCCGCCTGCCATATATGTAAGCGGGTCGTAGCAAACGAACGCGGGCTGAGGAATCAGAACCTCGTCGCCCTTATCGACAAGCGTCCTCAGCGCGAGGTCGATTCCCTCACTGCCGCCTACGGTGACGATCACCTCGTCCTCGGGCTTATAGAACACATTGAAGCGCCGCTTGTAATAATTGCTTATTTCCTCTCTGAGCTTGGAAAATCCGCGGTTCGGAGAGTACCAAGTCTTTCCCTTTTCGAGCGAGCGGATTCCCGCCTCGCGGATATGCCATGGAGTCTGAAAGTCAGGCTCGCCTATGGACAGCGAAATAACGTTGTCCATCTCCACCGCGATATCAAAAAACTTTCTGATACCCGAGGGCTTGACCTGCTTGATCGACTCGTTTGTAAACTTGTTGTAATCTATCACAGCACAATACCCCTCTCGTCGGAGGAAGAGTCATCGTCGGTCAGACTTACGCCGCCGATTTTGTACGCCTTGAGCATAAAATGAGTGGCGGTAGCGATAACGCCGTCGATGCAGCTGAGCTTTCTCGCTACAAAGGAGGCAACATCCTGCATGGTTTTGCCGTTGACAAACACGCTCAGATCAAATGAGCCCGCCATTAAGTACATCGAGCTGACCTCCTCAAAAGCCATGATCTGCTCGGCGATTTCGTCAAAGCCCGTCTCCTTTTTGGGAGTAACCTTGAGCTCAATTATGGCTGTTACCATAGCGTCGGGAACCTTTTCCCAGTTTACAAGCGCCTGATAGCCCTTGATGATACCGTTCTGCTCGTACTCCTTTATCTGAGCCGCGATATAATCCTCGGGCTCGCCGAGCATCAACGCCAGCTCCTTGTTTGTAAATGAACTGTTTTCGCTCAATAATTCAAGTAATTTATCCATAGTGACCTCCTTTATACTGTTTGTACACACAATTTGTCCGCTTTTTGGCGAATATCGGCGCAGACAGCCGTTCCCAGACACAACAGCTCGTTGTGAGAGCTCTCGATTTCCGCGAGATAACAGCTCTTTCCGTTTGAAAAAGAGCGCTCGTGAGAGCATACGAGGGAATTGTCCGCGTCGATTATATCGAAGGAGCCCGAAAAAAGCTCTCCTCTTATCTGCCACGGCGTCCCGTAGAACCCGCAGCTGCACTTTTGCGGATTTATTATAAGCTTAATACTGTTTTTTCCGTCCGAAATCGAGTAAGCGCACAGCTTAGGAAGAGGCAGAGTCTTGATTTTCAAAAGCTTCTTCCCTTCCGTATCCGACAAAACAACGTTGTTTTTCTGTCTGAAAACCCTGTAGAGCTCTAATCCAAGCTCGTCATATATCAAAAACAGGTTATTTTCGGCGCTTTTGTCCCGTTTAATATACCGTTTCATAATTATCACCGTTGATATTATTGGTATTATCGGCAGATTTATGTAATACTGATTATCAAACCATATGTCTCGGCAAACGATATGTCCTGCCCGTATACAGCGCGCCCATAATCGGCTCGTATTTGTTGAGATAAACGCTCGTCATTCCTATCATATACCAGAACCACATTACCATAAAGCTGATATCGTAAAGCAGCGCCTTCTCAAACAGCGAGTAAACGAGATACCCGCAGCAAAAAGCGAAGAGACACGGCAGGATATCCTGCGAACCCGCGTTTTGACGCCTGAAAAGATTCACGACGATGTGCTTGAACAGCTTTATTCCGAAAATCGCGAACAAAACAAAGCCGATAACTCCCGTCGAGACAAGAATCGTCAGATAACCGTTGTGTATATCGTTGTTATGGTAGCTAAGGCTCAGAGTGCCGTTTAAGTACTTCTGACTGTACTCGATAATATTTCCGTTACTTATTCCGAACACGGGCGAAAGCTGAAACAGCTTAAAGCTCTCCTTAATGAGCTTCATTCTTCCGCTGTCTATGTGGGTATTCTGGTGAGTAAAGGTAATCGCCTCACTGCCGGAGATTTCCTGAATACCGATAGCCGCCTGTGAATTTGCGGACTTAGGATTAATCAGGTGAGAGACTGTCTTTTGCGAAATGCTTCTCACCATAAGAGCCGCGCCGATAACGTAAGCCGTCGCCAGAACCAGAGCGACAACCTTGAGCGCAGCCTGACGCTTTTTGATTTTCGCCGACATCGAAAAGGCGTAGAAAACAAGTATAAACACAACATAGCTCACAAAAAGCACGATCGAAGCGTTCGAATCGCACAGAAGCAGTGAGAACATATCGACGGAAAGACAAACCGCAAGCCAGATTCGGCTGATCCTGCCGCGCTTTGCCTGAACGAGAAAATCACGCTTTGAGATTATGTGACAGCACACAATCGACACAACCGAGATAAATCCCAGTATATTCGGGTTTATGTAAACGCCCGTAAAACGGTTCTCAAAAATAATAAACTTGATCCAGTACCACTCGAATTTTACTCCGAACATCATAAAAGCAAAGCCCAGAGCGCCGAAAACCGTTGTGGAGTAAATAATAAACTTACAAACCTTATAAAGCTCCGCCTTGGGGTTTATGTCCTTTTCGGAATGGATTCCGTAGAATATAAAAAAGCATATACTGAGGTGGAACAGCATAATAACGTTATAGACGAGACCCTCGGAGAGATTGACGAGCATCGTTATAAAATTGATACCCATAAACGCCAAAAGCCATATTCCGAACCGAAAGCCGTCAAAGATATGCTGATACTTTATCTTGTAATATACTATGTAAACTCCCCAGAAAAACATAAAAGCGAGACAAACATAGGCAGGAATCTGAATAAAGGAAATGTTGCAGAAAAACAGAACGATCAGATACGATAATCTGAATTTGGACGGATTTCTGAGTGTATTCTTTAAGCCTGACATTTGTCTCACCTCCCTTTGAAGGAAAATAGAATCAATGGAATAATACTTCCTTAATAGTCTTGACCATTAAGTAAATGTCGTTTCTGAAGCCGAAGCTCTTTATATAGAGAAGATTGTAGTGCATTTTCTTGGGAAGAATAATGCTGATATAATCGTCGTCAATGTTTGTACTTGTCTCGAGCATTCTGTCCTCATTTTTGAACTTAATGCTCGCAAGGCTCGTAATCCCCGCGGGCATAAGAAGCGTCGCGAACATCGCGGGCGTGTACTTTTCAACGTACTTGGGAACCTCGGGTCTTGTTCCGACGAAGCTCATATCGCCCTTGAGAACGTTGAAAATCTGCGGAAGCTCGTCGAGTCGGTACTTTCTGAGCACGCCGCCGATTTTGGTTATTCTCGGGTCGCCCAGAGTCGTTACGAGCGTTCCGATTTTGTCGGCGTTTTCAACCATAGTCCGGAACTTGAGAATCCTGAACTGACGGTTATAGGTCGTGACTCTTACCTGCTTGTAAAAAATCGGTCCGCGCGAAGTCAGCTTGACCGCAAGAGCGAGAATAATAATAGGAATAAGAAGTATAACCAAAAGAATCACGGACATAACTATATCAAAAGTTCTTTTTATTATTATACTGCGTTTTTTAGTTTTTAGAATGTCGTAATATTTCTTTACGGCGTCATTTTGAAACTCCTCGGGAAGTTCATCAAAAGGAAGTAACATAAACTCCTCCAAAACAACAATATTCCATAGTAATCCATATTAGATAGTCTAACAAATTATAGCTCAAAATATGAATTATTTCAAGTGATTTTCTTATAATACCTTATATTCTGTAAATTTGCACAAGATTTTTTACATAACGATTTTTTATTGATAAAGATTCCTGCGATAAAACAGAAAGAACCGACGGCTCTCGCCGTCGGCTTTCTTAGGTAATTTTATGGAGTAATCAAAACTTTTCTTCTCGTGTCTTGAGTATATTTTATCATAAAATAATAAAATGTCAAGGGTTTTCTGCAAATTTTTATAAATTTTTCATTAAATTTACAAAAATACCCAAATGTAGACTATATTCACTATGCCAAAAAGTCGAAAAAACCCAGATTTAATCGGTCTTTGAGGGAATACAATTTTATTTTGTAAAATATTTCAAGGCTCAAAAAAAAATATAAAATCTATTAAATTTCAACGGTAAAAATGCTTGACGCGGAGAAAAATCTGGTGTAAAATTGAATTAAAGAAAAGCAGGAGACCGAATATGAACAACTCATTTTCGCCCGACCTTATCACCCTTCTGGACGAGGACGGTCGGGAGCATGATTTTGAAATATTGGATATTATCGAAAGGGACTCGAGAAGGTTTTACGCCTTGATGCCTATATTTGAAAAGGGCGGAGATATGCTCAACTCCGACGGTCAGTATACCATCCTTGAGGCGCTCGACACGGACACCGACGAGGAACTTTGCGAGGTCGAGGACGAAGAGCTCAGGCTCAGCCTTTCGAGATTGTTCGAGGAAAGATTCGACTCTATGTTTTATAATGATTAGTATATTTCCTGCCTGATACGTGTATGCAATTAAAATAACCCTACAACTTTTAAATCGGGAGCTTATCTCTTTTTGCGGTGTGCAGACCTCCCCTTACGGGAAGTTGGGAGTACTAAAACAAAAAGGCGGCGCCCACCTGTCCTTCTGTAGGCAGGTTATTCAGTATTGCTTACGTTCAGGCGGGATTTTTTTAATTTTTTTGATTTGAGGAGTATATATGAAAATTTCAGTTTTGGGTACAGGCCGCTGGGGCAGCTGCATCGCTTGGTACCTTGACAGAATCGGCAACGAGGTTGTTTCCCGCGGAATCGAGTCCGCGCCCGATTTTCAGCAGCTTTATAAAACTCACAAAAACGATTACCTCTCCTTCCCCGACTCAATCGAGGTCACGTCTGACCTTGAGTACGCTGTCAGCAGGGCTGAGGTTATTATTATATCAATTTCGTCCCAGCATCTGCGCGACTATATGGGAGAAATCAGCAAGTATAACCTCGACGGAAAAACCTTTGTGCTGTGTATGAAGGGCGTCGACGTAAAAACGGGCAAAAGGCTCTCTGAGGTTATGGAGGAATTTGTCGATATCGAAAAGACTCCCGTAGCCGTCTGGGTCGGACCCGGCCACCCGCAGGATTACGTCAGAGGTATTCCGAACTGTATGGTAATCGACAGCAAAAACGAAGAGGTAAAGAGAAAACTCGTTAAAGAGTTCAGCTCGGATTTGATTCGCTTCTACATAGGCACCGACCTTATCGGTAACGAGCTCGGAGCCGCGGCGAAAAATGTCGTCGGTATCGCGGCGGGCTTTTTGGACGGTCTCAATATGACCTCGCTGAAGGGCGCGCTGATGTCGAGAGGAACAAGGGAAATCGGCAGACTGATAAAGGCTTGCGGAGGAAATGAAATGAGCGCCTACGGTCTTTGCCATCTGGGAGATTACGAAGCGACGCTCTTCTCCCCCTGGAGCCACAACAGAAAGTACGGCGAGGATCTCGCGCGGGGCAAAAAGTTTGAAAAGCTTGCCGAGGGCGTTATGACCTCAAAGGCGTTAAAGCTCCTCGGAGACCGCTACGGCGTGGATTTACCGATCGTAAACGGAGTATACAACGTTCTCTTCAACGAAAAGGAAATCACCGACGAGCTCGGAAAGCTCTTTATGCGTGATGTAAAGGAAGAATTCTGATGAAAACGGCGATTGTATATTACTCTATGCTCGGCAACACCGATTACGCTGTTAACAAAATCAAAAACGCGATAGACTGCGACGTAATCAGACTGACCCCCGAGAAGGCTTACCCCGACAAGGGCTTCAAAAAATTCCTCTGGGGAGGAAAAAGCGCCGTTATGGGTGAAAAACCGAGGCTTCTTCCCTATCGCTTTGAGTATGATAAGTACGACAGAGTGATTTTCGGCACGCCTGTTTGGGCAAGCAGCTTCGCGCCGCCGCTGAGAACCTTTATTGAGGAAAACCGCGGCGGTCTTAAAGGCAAAGACTTTTCGCTGATTATGTGCTGCAGCGGAGGCGGAACCGACAAAGTCACGGAAAAGCTCAAAAAGGCGCTCGGAGTCGATAGTCTTACGGCACAGGTAACCCTGATTGACCCCAAGGATAAGCCGAGCGAGGAAAACGAAAGCAAAATCAAAGAGTTTATTACCAAATTAAAAGGCTGACCGTTTTTGGTCAGCCTTTACTTACTTCCAGAAGCTCAACTTTGAATCGTCGAGCCCTATATTCCTTGCTTTAAAATGCGGATTGAGTCCGTTTTTCTTTTGCTTTTCGTAGTCTCTGAGCGCCTTTATCGCTATACCCGAAAGAATCGCGCAGCACGGAATGTTTATAAGTGTCATACCGCCCATTGTAATGTCCGCCATTGTCCACGCAAAGCTCATCGGCATAAGAGCGCCGAGGAAAATAACAATTACACAACCCGCGTAAAAGAAGCTCATAAACTTCTTTGAGGGCTTTTTCTTTTTGTTCATATACGCGAGCGCGTTGTCAACATAATAAAGATTACCAATCAGAGTTGTAAACGCGAAAAGCACCATCGCGAAGGTAATGAACATCGGGCCAAAGTCGCCAAGCACGGTCGAAACAGCCGACTGAACGTAGGGCGCGCCCGAAACCTCCTCGCTGATGCCTACGCCCGAGGTAAGGCACATAAGCGCTGTGGCGGTGCAAAGGAGCATTGTATCAATATAAACGGAAACGGTCTGCACAAGGCCCTGCTTTACGGGGTGGGTTACGTCCGCTGACGCGGAGGCGTTAGGCGCAGAGCCGACGCCCGCTTCGTTTGAGTAGAGACCTCTTTTGATACCGTAAACCATACACGAACCGCTGAGTCCGCCGAAAATCGCCCTGAAATCGAAAGCGTCCTTAAAAATCATCGCGAAGGTGTTCGGGATATTCGGAATATGAGCAAAAATGATAATCAGCGAAACAAGAACATAGCCGAGTCCCATAAAGGGCACGACCTTTTCGGTGAGCTTGATGATTCTCTTTCCGCCGCCGAAGAGACAAATTCCAACAGCCAACGCGAGAATCAAGCCCACGATAACGGGAGTCCATGTCTCATTGTAGAAACCGTAGACCTCAAAGGACGACTGCAAATTGTAGGAGCAAAGCAGGTTGAAGCCGAAGGCGTAAGTAGCGATAAGGAATATACAGAATATAACCGAAATAACGGGCTTTCTGAGCGCCTGCTCAATGTAATAAGCGGGACCGCCGTAGCTGTTGCCGTCCTTGTCCCTGCGCTTGTAAATCTGCGCGAGCGTACTCTCGATAAACGCCGAGGAAGCGCCGATAATACACATCAGCCACATCCAGAAGCACGCTCCGGGGCCGCCGAGACAAATCGCCGTGGAAACGCCGACTATGTTGCCCGTACCGACACGCGAGGCAGTGGACACCATCAACGCCTGAAAGGACGAGACCTTCTGATCGCCCGAGGGCTTTTCCATAATCAGTCTGCACGACTCGCCGAAAAGACGAATCTGAACGCCGCGCGTGCGGAAGGTAAAGAACAAGCCCGCCGCCGCGAGAACGATTATGAGTATCGGATAATACATCACGTCGTCCACAGCGTTAAAAAAGTTAAATATTGAGTCAAGCATTACTAATCCCCCGTTTTTTGTCGAAAAGTTATGTCAATTATAACGGAAAATCAACAAAAATGCAAGTAATTATTCATTTTTAACGGAATAAACGCAAAAAAGAGCAGGAGCGCATTGCTCCTGCCCTGTTACTAAATATATTAATACATTCCGCCCATATCAGGTTGAGGCATTGCCGCGGGGGTCTCCTCCTTGATGTCAGCTACGAGTGATTCTGTGGTGAGAACCATCGAAGCTACGGAAGCGGCGTTCTGAATCGCTGAACGCGTTACCTTCGCAGGGTCAACTATACCCGCCTCTACCATATCGGTATACTCCTCGGTGAGGGCGTTGAAGCCGTAGCCTACCTTGCCCGACCTCTTGACGTTCTCGACGATAACGCTTCCCTCGAGACCGGCGTTGAGCGCGATCTGACGAAGCGGAGCCTCGAGCGCAGAGAGAACGATCTGAGCGCCTGTCTTTTCGTCGCCGTCAAGAGTCTCGATGTACTTTTCAACAGCGGGGATCGTATTCATAAGAGCGATTCCGCCGCCTGCTACGATACCTTCCTCGACAGCCGCCTTTGTAGCAGCGAGAGCGTCCTCGATGCGCAGCTTCTTCTCCTTCATCTCAATCTCAGTCGCGGCGCCGACCTTGATAACAGCTACGCCGCCGGCGAGCTTCGCGAGTCTTTCCTGAAGCTTTTCGCGGTCAAAGTCTGAGGTTGTAGTCTCGATCTGTGAGCGGATCTGACCGACTCTTGCCTTGATAGCGTCCTGATCACCCGCGCCGTCGACGATAATCGTGTTCTCCTTGTCGACCTTGACCTGACGGGCTGTGCCGAGCTGGTCGAGAGTTACGTCCTTGAGCTCAAGTCCGAGCTCGGATGTGATGACCGTACCGCCTGTGAGCGTCGCGATATCCTGAAGCATTTCCTTGCGTCTGTCGCCGAAGCCCGGAGCCTTGACAGCTACGCTCTGGAGTGTGCCGCGGAGCTTGTTGAGTACGAGGTTTGTGAGAGCGTCGCCCTCTACGTCCTCGGCGATAATGAGAAGCTTTCTGCCGCTCTGAGCAACAGGCTCGAGAATCGGAAGAAGCTCCTGGATCGAGCTGATTTTCTTATCTGTAATGAGAATGAGCGGCTCGTCGAGCTCGGCTGTCATTTTCTCTGTATCCGTAACCATATAAGGAGCGATGTAACCTCTGTCAAACATCATACCCTCGACGACCTCGCTGTAGGTCTCGGCGGTCTTGCTTTCCTCAACGGTGATAACGCCGTCGGTACTGACCTTGTCCATAGCCTCGGCGATAAGCTTGCCGATGAACTCGTCGGCGGAGCTGACTGTCGCGACTCTGGCGATGTCCTCTGTGCCGCTGACCTGCTGGCTGTTCTCGTGGAGAGCCTCAACGGAAGCGTCAACAGCGCCCTGAATTCCCTTTTTGAGAACCATCGGGTTAGCGCCCGCGGTTACGTTCTTCATACCGTCGGTGATAAGCGCCTGAGCGAGCAGAGTCGCTGTTGTTGTGCCGTCGCCCGCAACGTCGTTTGTCTTGATTGAAACTTCCTTTACGAGCTGAGCGCCCATATTCTCGAACGGGTCGTCGAGCTCGATTTCCTTGGCGATTGTAACGCCGTCGTTAGTGATAAGCGGAGCGCCGAACTTTTTGTCGAGCACTACGTTTCTGCCCTTGGGGCCGAGAGTGATTTTAACTGTGTCGGCGAGCTGGTCAATACCCTTTTTGAGCGCCTTGCGGGCGTCCTCGCCGTATGCGATTTGTTTAGCCATACTAATTACCTCTTTTACTGAATTAACTCAAATTAATCTTCAACCGTTGCCAGAATGTCAGACTGCTTGACGATTGTAAATTCCTCGCCGTCGAGCTTGACCTCGGTGCCCGCGTATCTGGACGCGATAACCTTGTCGCCGACCTTTAAAAACATTTCAACCTTCTCTCCGTCGACAACACCTCCGGGACCTACAGCCACAACTGTAGCGAACTGGGGCTTTTCCTGCGCTGATGATGTAAGGATAAGTCCGCCTACGGTTTTTTCCTCGGCTTCCTCAACCTTGAGCACTACGCGGTCAAGTAATGGTTTGATTGTCATATATAGTCCTCCTTATGATAATGTACCTAAAGATTAGCACTCTAATTCCCTGAGTGCTAAATATATTATAGACCCATTTTTTAGAAAAATCAAGTGTATTTTGACTTTTTTTGACTTTTGTACATAAAAATTTAAAAATGAATTTCGGGCAGAAGCGCGACGCTTCTGCCCGAAGGATTATTTAAGCTTGATTTTAACTGATTTATTAACGGTTTTTGAATTATAATCCGCGTTGCCCTTGGCGGTTATACTTACCTTGATCGTGTATGTGCCCTTCTTAGCCTTCTTCCACTTCTTAACGGAGAGAACTCCCTTCTTTGAGATCGAAAGGTACTTTTTGATTGCCTTTTTAGCGGATTTGATTTTGAAACTGAGTTTACCCTTTGCGCCTGTCACCTTGAAGGTCGCGGCGGTCTGAGCCTTTTTCTTTAACTTCTTGAGGCTAACCTTCTTAGCCGCGGTCACCTTGACCTTGATCGGGTTATCCTTTTTCTCCGACACGACTGCGGGAGCCTTTGTCGCGGGCTCGGTCGTCAAAGCGGAGGTCGTCGCTTCGGTCGCGGGGGTCTCGCCGTAGATTTTGCCGTCGAAGGTCACGATTTTTCCGAACTGCTCGGGGGTGAGGGTTATCTGGCTCTTCCACGTGTCGCCGTCGAAGAACTGATACTGAACAGAGACTGGAGTTATATCCGCGGGGATATCAACCGAGTAGACAGGCATGCCGTCGACAATCATCGGGGACGCGGTCATCGTGAAGGCGTGGTACTGACCGCCTTTGTCGAGGACTACGACCTTGATTGTGCCGCTCTGCTGTTCCTTGCTCGGGATGTAGGAGAAGGTCTGGGTCTTAGCGGGCGCGGTTGTTTCCTCGGAGTGAGGAGTCTTTGTCTCCCCTGTGTCGGGTTCGGTTGTTTCGGCGGGGTCGGTCGGCTTTGAGAAGTCGGGAGCCGTTGACTCGGCGGGGTCGGTCGGCTTTGAGAAGTCGGGAGCCGTTGACTCGGCGGGCTCTGTCGACTTTGAGGATTCGGGAGCCGTAGTCTCGGCAGGCTCGGTCGTTTTTGTCTCGGAGGTGGCGTCAGCCGTAACGTCCGATGTTGTCGACTCGGCAGCTTCCGTCGCAGCGGTTGTAGGCTCAACGTAGAAGCCGTTCTGCTTGGCGTAGAAGAGACCCTCGTTGTCCCGGTCATCCCTTACAATGAGCTTGAAGCCGTCTACCTTTGTATTCGGGTCGATATAACCAAAGGCGAAAATGCCGATTTTCTGAACAAACATCTCAATATTGACCGTTTTTAGACTCGGGCAGTTGAAGAACGCGAAGCTGCCGATTTCCTTTGTGCTAACTCTGTTATCGAAGCCGATTTTCTCGAGGCTCGCGCAGTTCTGGAAAGCGCACTCTCCTATCATATTTGATGCAGAGATCATTACGGATTTGAGGTTCGGGCAGTCCCTGAACGCGTAGCCGTCGATGTCGGGGGCGCCCTTAAAGCTTACCTCCGTTATGCTCTCGTTGCGGGCGAAGGAGTCCGCGCCTATGAGGACAACCTTCTTGCCGCCGAGCTTCGAGGGAATCTTAACGGTCGAGGAATTACCGTTGTACTTGGTGATTACCGTACCCTCGCCGTCGTCGGTGAGATTATACTCATACTCACCCATAGACTTGAAGCCGTTGTCCTTGGCGTAGGTCTCGGCGACGGTGTCGTTTTCGCCGAGGATAGTGAAGTTTTCAACGGGGATTTCATTATATCCTGAATATCTGTAACCAAACGCGTTCGCGCCGATTTTCTGAACAGACGCGGGGATTGCCTGACGCTCTATATTACTATCAACAAAAGCTCCCTCGTCAATCATTATAACGCTTTCGGGAATATAAAAGCTTTTTAATCCGGCTGCAGCAAATGCAAATCTGTGGATTCGCGCGAGTTTCGGATTATCGCCGAAGCTGACCTTTCCCAACTTGACGCAGCTTCCAAACGCGTATTCCCCGATTTCAATGATATTGTCGGGTATCGTTATTTCTTCAAGAGCATCACAGCCAAAAAACAAATAATCACTTATTTTTGTTATTCCGCTGCCGAGCTTTACCGATGTCAGGGCATAATCGTAACCAAACGCATACTCTCCGATTTTGGTTACGCTGTCGGGGATCGTTATTTCCTCAAGCGCGTCGCAACTTTTAAACATTTTTGCACCAATCACCGTCAGGCCATCGGGAATAACAACCTTCTTTAATGCCTTACAGTAATAAAACACAAATTCGCCTAATGTCTTTAAGCCTTTTCCGAGAACGACCGTCTCAAGACTAATGCATTCCTCAAACGCGCTTTCTCCGATTGATTCAACAGAGTCGGGAATCGTGACGGACTTGAGTCTTAGTGTCTGCGCAAAGGCTATTTCACCGATTACTTTCACAGTATCGGGAATCGTAACGGTCTCGAGCCACGGATTTTCCTTAAACGCCGATTCGCCGATTTCGGTTATTTTTTTGCCGTCGATTTCTTCGGGAATAACAAGATCCTTGTCAGCTCCGTTGTAGCGCTTGATTCTGAGCGTTCCGTCCGAAAGCGTCTCGGTCACAAATGTATCTTCAAAATCGGGGCGTATCAAAATTTCAATACAATCGGGATCTCCCGCGGTGTACTTAATATATCCGTCATCACGAACCTTTCCGTCATACGTAACGGGAAACGAGCCCAACGAGTTAAGAGGGGTGTAACTCGTACAGGTTTTGACGCTTTTCGGGAAGCAGTAGCCTTCCTTCGGCTCAACGCTGAAACGAATGTAATAATCTCGCTCGGGGTCAATATATCCCTCGCTATCCGCGCGCTTAAAGTTGCCGTATTCATAATACCTCAAATCGGACGAATTTTCTTTTTTGCAGCCCTCGCCGACAACATCGCCGCCGTCGCCGATAATCAAATCCATCCCTGACTCCTCAGTGTTATAATCAAGCTTTACGCCGCATTTCAACCCGACGCCTTTGAGCTCGATGAGGGGGTTGGGGTTCTTTACGCCGCAGCCGTTGAGACAGTATTCGGCATTGTTGGAAAAATCGTGACCCGTCGCGTCGATAGACTCGGTTTTGAGGAGCAGACCGCAGACGTTGCAGTGAAGCTCACGCTCGCCGTCCTTGGTACAGGTCGCGGGTATGCCTGTTTTCCATACGGCGTGCTCGTCGTTGACACCGTTAAGAATCTGCTCGTGGATAGTTGGTTTGTAGTAATCGTAGCCCTCGTCCTCGCCGCATTTTGTACACAAATAGCGCACGATACCCTCTTCGTTGCAGGTAGGTGTTTTTTTTAAGACCTCTTTATTAAAATCGTGGGAGTCATACCATCTTATAACTATTGTCTCCAGAATCGTACCGCAGTCCCAACAGAACTTATTCTTAATTCCGTCGGTTTTGGTCGAGCAGTCCGCCTCTCTTTCGGTATTCCAAGAATAATTCTCGTGAGTGCAGGCAGCGCTGACCGAAAGCGGCAGAGCCGTGAACGCCGAAAGAACCATGAGCGCTGAAAGAATAGCGGCGATAAACCGCAGTGTTTTTTTCATAGGAACCTCCTTTTAAAAATAAAAAATGAAAGATGAAAATTGGGTGGTGCTTGTAATTGCACCCCTTTTTAATGGGGTTGAAATTTTAGCGCGTAAGCGCAAGCGTTGATTTCGGGGGATGTGTCAGAGCAGCGGTCTGTTACAGCGACGTTGCAAAGGAAACAAAGTTCGCCGACATACGTTTTGCTCCTTTGCGACCTTGCTCTATGGGAAAAGACATCCCGGAAAAGTTTTTCAATTTACTTAATCTTTATCTTAACCGTTTTCTTTACTGTTTTCGCTTTGTACGCGTCGTTGCCCTTTGCGGTTATTGTTACCTTGATTTTGTAGGTTGCTTTTTTGGGAGCCTTCCACTTTTTGATTGTGATAACTCCCTTCGCGCTGATTTTGAGCAGCTTTTTGATGTTTTTCTTCGCGCTTGTGATTTTGCAGCTAAGCTTACCCTCGGCGTTGCTGATTGTAAGCGCCTTTACCTTTTGGGCTTTCTTTTTGAGCTTTGACGCCTTGACGGTCTTGGTCTTTGCCGCTACCTTGATCGGGTTCGCTTTCTTTTCGGGCGCGGCGGTCGTCGCGGGGACTGTGGTCTCGGTCGGCTTTTGCTCGCCGTAGGCTGTTCCGTCGGAGGTGATGACCTTGCCCTTCACAGCCTCGTACTCGGCGGACGAAAGCGTAAGCTGGGACAGCCATTTGTCGCCGTCGAAAATCTGGAATTGAACGACCTCGGGAGTGATATCCGCGGGCACATTCGCCGTATATACGGGCACGCCGTCGAAAATCATCGGAGCAGCGGTCATATCGTAAGTGTAGTACTTTTTGTCCGAGGTCTGAATAACGAGCTTTATGGTTTTGCCGTTCTGCTCGGCGCTCGGGAGGTAGGAGAATGTCTGAGACTCGGCGGGCACGGCGGTCTCCTGCGGCTCGGTAGTAATCGGAGCGGTGGTTTCAGCCGCTTCGGTCGTCGCGGGAGCTGTGGTTTCCGCAGCCTCGGTCGTTTCAACGGGCGCGGTGGTTTCCGCAGGCGCGGTCGTTTCAGCGGGCGCGGTCGTCTCAGCCGGCTCGGTCGTTTCGGGAGCCGTAGTTTCCGCAGGCTCAGTTGTCTCGGGAGCAGTTGTCTCCGCGGGCGCGGTCGTTTCAGCGGGCTCGGTCGTTTCGGGAGCTGTGGTTTCAACGGGCTCGGTCGTTTCGGGAGCTGTAGTCGTTTCGGGAGGGGCTGTCGTCTCTTTTGCGGGCTCTTCTACGACAAAGCTGCCAAACACAAACATTTTATCCTCAGGATTCTTACCGGAAAATTCCAGAGACACTCCCTTGCCGTTAAGCTTAACTATTGTTTCTCCTCTTTTAAACGCAAAGCCGTAATTAGCGTGAACAGTAAAAGTAATTTGATATTCACCCGCTTTTATGGTCTCGTTTGTGTCAAAGTCTCCTTCGTTTAACGTTACTTTAGTATCTAACACATCGTAGCCTTTTTCATTGTTGTAGGAAGGAATACAATTCCAAACCTCGCCATACACAGGCTCGGCAACGGTAAGCTCGACCTCGTTGATATAAACAGGCGTGATCGTATCCTCGATCGCCTTAAAGGCAAAGCCCTTGCTGTTTGAGTAGGCTTCCGCGGCGGAGCCCTTTTTCGCGGTTATGGTAAAGCCTTCGACCTTAACGTATTGGAAAGTTCTTTCGTCGTTTTTAAAGCCCAAGCAATAATTTGAAAGGGTCTCGACGCTGTCGGGGATAGTGATTTCGGTGAACGGAGCGTCGCAGAAGGCGTACTCGCCGATTTTCTTCAAGCCATCACCGAGCTTGATGTTTTTAAGCGAGGTACAGCCCGTGAAGGCGGCTTCGCCGATTTCGGTCACGCTGTCGGGAATTGACACGTTTTCTATCCCGGTGCAGCTTCTGAACGCGTAGCTGCTGATGTTCTTTACTCCGTCCTCGATAACGAGCTCCTTAATTTCGGACGCGACGGAGTTCCACGGTCTGTCGGCGGGCTTTGAATAGGTCGCCATATTGCCGCTGCCCGAGATCACGAGGGTTTTGTCGGCGTCGGTGTAGGTCCATTTGCACGAGCCCGTTACGCCCGAATCGTCCTTGCTTGTAACGCTTACGTTGATGCCGTTGTTCACAGCGTAATAATAAGCCTGGCAGGATTTGTTCGGAACGGAAAGCTCGAAGCCGTCTACGAGATTGTAAGCCGAGCTCAAATACGGATTTTGATAGCCGAGACAATGAGCGCCGAAGGGACCCATATGCTCGCGCAGACGGACATAATCGAGAAATTCGCAGTTCAAAAAAGCATCCTCGCCGATTTCAGCGGTACAGTTTACGGGGAAACCCAGCACCTTTAGCGGAGAGCCGTAAAACGCTCTTTTTCCGATTTTTTTGAGGCTCGAAGCGGTTTTTGCGGTTTCTCCGTTGGGAAGGTCGTAGAAACGGACGCTGTTGTTCGTCTGATAATTGGCGAAGGCTTCCTCGCCGATTTCCTCGACGGACGCGGGGATCCACAAATCGTGTTCTCTTTTGTTGCCCTGATTCTGGAACGCGTGGGCGCCGATTTTTTTCAGGGATTTCGGAAAGGTGATTTTTGAGAAGCCGTAGTAACCCGACTCAAAACCACCGACGAAGGCGTATTCGCCGATATAAGTAACGCCCTCGTTTACGATAAGCTCGCCTGTAAGAAAATAATCGCCGAACTTTGTTTTTGGGTCGCTTGGTTTAAAATCAGCCATTTTGCCGTCCGTGTTAGGGATAGCGGTTACGAGCGTTGTAAACTTGTCCGACTCAGAATCGTACTTAACGGTTACGATAGTGTGACCGCAGGTGAAATTCTGCTCAGCGGGAATAGTCGCGAAAACGCTCAGCCCCGTGAACGCGGACAGAAGAATAAAAACTGTAAGAACCGCGCAAATTGAGCGCAGAGCAAATTCTTTTGTGGTTTTCATAATCATACCTCCTGATTAAAAAACTATACATATTTATATTAACATAAATCAGGAAAAAATGTTGTACAAGAATTTTACAAAGTGTTTGTGCATACTACACAAGAAAGCCCGCCTCAAAAAGAGACGAGCTTTACATAAACTATTCAAAACAAAAATCCAAAACCACGTCCAGCCCCGCCGTTGATGAACACTTCCGCAAAGCCAAACCTCTCCAAAGGCGGATGTGCCTGTCGGGGCTCCCGATCGGCTTTGGCTGTCGGGGCTCCCGACCGGTTAAGACTGTCGGGACTTCCGACCCGCCGTTGATGAACGTTTCCAAAAAACCAAACCTTTCCAAAGGCGGCTTTGGCAACCCGGGCTCCGGGTTACATTTTGGAGATGTCGTCCTCGGTGATCAATTGGAGTCCGTGAGCGCTGAGAAGCTTTTCGGCGGCTTGGTTGTCGTCAACCCTGAGAACCACGTAGGCGTACTTCTTTGAATCGGAAATAAACGCGTAGAGATAATCAATGTTGATGTTGTTGTCGGAGAGAAGCTTTACAGCCTCGTCGAGTCCGCCCGGACGGTCGTGAACAGCTACGCCGACAACCTCCGTTACGGAGAGGAAAAGTCCCTTTTCGGTGAGCTTTTCCTTTGCGGAGTCGATGTCATCCACAATCATTCTGATGATTCCGAATTCCTGAGTGTCAGCCATACTCATAGCGCGGATGTCAACGCCTGTCGAAGCGATTGCGTCCGTTACCGTTACGAGTGAGCCAACCTTGTTTTCAACAAAAACCGATAACTGTTTTATAGCCATTACTAACCCTCCTTAGATCGTAATACCTAATCTCTTTCTCTTGTCTATAACTCGTACCGCCTTGCCCTCGCTGCGCTCGATAGACTTGGGTGCAACGAGATGTACCTTCGGGTTGATACCGAGCATTGTCTTGATGGCGGAACGGAGCTTGTTTTCCTTTACGGTGATGTCCTTGACCTTGTCGGAGAAGTCCTCCGCCTTCATCTCAACGTATACGTCGAGAGTATCGGAGTTGTTCACACGGTCAACGACTATCTGATAGTTGGGAGCGTAGCCCTCGTTAATGAGCACAGTCTCAATCTGGCTCGGGAATACGTTTACGCCCTTAATAATCATCATATCGTCGGAGCGCCCCATCGGCTTGGTCATACGGATAAAGGTGCGTCCGCAGGAGCATTTTTCTCTTGAGAGCACGCAGATGTCGCGTGTCCTGTAACGAAGAAGCGGGAACGCCTCCTTGTCAAGCGAGGTGAACACGAGCTCGCCCTTTGAGCCCTCGGGAAGAGTCTCCCCCGTTTCGGGGTCGATGACCTCAACAGCGAAATGATCCTCGTTGATGTGCATTCCGCGCTGTTCCTCGCACTCGTAAGCAACTCCCGGACCGCTGATTTCGGTAAGTCCGTATATGTCGTAAGCCTTGATGCCGAGGTTCTTCTCAATATCGCGGCGCATTTCCTCTGTCCAAGCCTCAGCTCCGAAGATACCCGCCTTGAGGTGGTTGTCCTCGGGCTTGTAGCCCTTCTCCTTCAAAACCTCGCCAATGTACGCGGCGTAGGACGGAGTACAGCAGAGAATGGTCGATTTTAAATCCATCATAAACTGAATCTGACGGTCGGTGTTGCCGCTGGACATCGGAAGAGTCAGACAGCCGAGTCTCTGCGAGCCGCCGTTGAGTCCGAAGCCGCCCGTGAAGAGACCGTAGCCGTAGGCAACGTGACATACATCCTCGTTGGATGCTCCCGCCGCGACGAGCGCTCTCGCGCAGCAGTCCTCCCAGAGGCTTACGTCGTTCTGAGTGTAGTAGGCGACTACTCTTCTGCCTGTTGTGCCCGAGGTCGAGTGGATCCTCACGCAGTTCTTCAAATCAGTGGCGAGCAAGCCCATTGGGTACGCCTCTCTGAGGTCATCCT
Organism: Ruminococcus sp.; assembly: GCA_017384945.1. Taxonomy (GTDB): domain Bacteria; phylum Bacillota; class Clostridia; order Oscillospirales; family Acutalibacteraceae; genus Ruminococcoides. Next base: position 30,584 of record JAFNSO010000008.1, read on the forward strand.
TGCAGAGCATGGGTAGCTTGTGCAAATCCTCTATGCCCTTGATGTCCTCGGGCTTAACGCCCTTTTTGTCCATTAAATCACGGTAATAGGCGACGTTTTCGTAGACGTACTTTACCTGAATCCTAAGCTTTTCGGACTGGAGCTCTTTTATCTGCTCAACGGGCATTGTCTCCATTTCACGCTGAAAATATCTGCTCATCGGTATCACCCTTTCATAGAATTGTATCCGAGTTCAAACGCCTTCTTGTTGATCTCGATAAACTGAGGCTTTACGCACTTTTCAATCGCAGAGATCCATTTGTCGTAGGCGATATCAAAATACTTCGCGAGAACGCCCATGAGCACTATATTGACGGCCTTTGAGGAGCCCGCCTCGTTAGCGAAGCTGAGAGCGTCGAGGTGGTCGACGTGAACTCCCTTTTGCTCCATCTGCTCGATTACGTCCTCGGGGTACTTCGCCGCGCCGATAATGACGGGCATGGGGTCGATCTGCTGAGTGTTGACGACTACGGTGCCGCCCTTTCTGAGCTTGTCAACGTAGCGCGCCGCCTCGAGCTTTTCAAACGAAACGATGAAATCAGCCTCGCCGTCCTCGATAACTGGCGAGTAAACCCTGTCGCCGAAGCGGACGTATGTAACGACCGAACCGCCGCGCTGGCTCATTCCGTGAACCTCGCTGACCTTAACGTCGTAACCCTCGTCGACGAGAAGTCTGCCGAGAAGCTTGCTGGCGAGAAGCGAACCCTGTCCGCCTACGCCGACTATCATAATATTCTTTGTTTCCATTATTCTTCTCCCCCTTCAAACGCGTCGAACGGACAAAGCTGAGCGCATACTCCGCAGCCGACACAAAGCGTCGGGTCTACTACGGCGTGGTTGTCCCTGAAGCTGATCGCGGGACAGCCGAACTTCATACAGCGCTTGCAGCTTCTGCACTTCTCGGGGTTGACCGAGAGCGGCTTTTTGGGCTTGACGTACTTGAGAAGCACGCAGGGTCTGCGGGAGATAATTACGGAGGGCTCTTCCTTTTCGATTTCCTCCTTGACTACCCTCTCGCATTCCTCGAGGTTGTAGGGATCGACCACTCTGACGGAGTTGATACCGATTGAATGGCAAAGAGCCTCAAGGCTTACCTTGCCGCAGGATCACCCTTGATGTTGTAGCCCGTTGAGGGATTCTGCTGGTGGCCTGTCATACCCGTGATTGAGTTGTCGAGAATGATGACCGTTGAGTTTGACATATTATAAGCGACGTTGATAAGACCCGTAACGCCCGAGTGCATAAAGGTCGAGTCGCCGATTACGCATACCGTCTTTTTCTCGGTTTCCGAGCCGCCCGCTATGTTGAAACCGTGGAGTCCCGAAACAGAGGCGCCCATGCAAAGCGTCATATCGAGGGCATTGAGCGGAGGAGCCGAGCCGAGAGTGTAACAGCCGATGTCGCCGAGAACGGTGAGCTTGTTCTTTGAGAGGACGTAGAAAAGACCTCTGTGCGGACAGCCCGCGCACATCATCGGAGGACGAACGGGGATCTCAGCGTCGACTTTGACGTTCTCCTTGTCGGAAAGTCCGAACGCCTTGGCGATTGTTTTCTGAGAAAACTCACCGGTGATCGAGAACATTTCCTTGCCGACAACGTCCACACCGATGTTCTTGCAGAAGGTCTCGATAATCGGGTCGAGCTCCTCAACAACGTAGACCTTTTCAACAGAGGAAGCGAAGTCCTTGATGAGCTTTTCGGGAAGCGGATTAACGATACCGAGCTTGAGAACCGAAACCGTGTCGCCGAAAACCTCCTTTATATATTGATAAGAGGTTGAAGAAGTGATTATTCCGAAATTCTTGGAGCCGTCGCCCTTTTCGACCCTGTTGAGGCCTGAGGTCTCGGAAAACTCCGCGATTTTGCGGGTTCTCTCCTCGACGAAGGGATGACGGCGGATAGCGTTCGCGGGAGCCATGATGTACTTCTGCGGATTCTTCTCGTAGGGCTTTTCAACGTCGGTCGCCTTTTCGCGGGTCTCGACAATGCTCTGCGAGTGAGCTACTCTTGTGCACATCTTGAACAGGACGGGAGTGTCGAATTTCTCGGAAATCTCGAACGCCGCGCGCGCGAAGTCGTAAGCCTCCTGAGAGTCGGAGGGCTCGAGCATCGGGATCTTGGACGCGATAGCGTAGTGACGTGAGTCCTGCTCGTTCTGGGACGAGTGCATACCAGGGTCGTCGGCTACGCAGATTACCATACCGCCGTTGACGCCCGTGTAGGACATTGTGAACAGCGGATCAGCCGCGACGTTGAGACCGACGTGCTTCATACAGCAAGCGGAGCGCTTTCCGCGCAGGCTCGCTCCGAAGGCTGACTCTGTGGCTACCTTTTCGTTTGGCGCCCACTCACAGTAGGCGTCGTCGAATTTAGAGAAGCACTCTGTAATTTCCGTACTCGGAGTTCCCGGGTACGAGGAAATCACAGCGCAGCCGCCGTCGTAAAGACCGCGGGCAACGGCTTCGTTACCAATCATTAGTTGTTTCATTTAATCACCCTTATTAAATATTTAATCACAAATTATATTTTATCATTTTTATATAGGAGGTGTCAAATAATTTCGTAAAGATTTTTATAAGAAATTGTCGTTTTTTATCTTATTACGACGTTTTTTTCACCTAACTGATAAACTAATTCCTTAATCATAACGTCGTTGAGGCTGACCCACATCCTTCTCGGAGCCATAACCTGCTTGTTTTTGTCGGTCAGATAAAAGACTACGGGCGTGTTGCCCTCGAAAATATCGAGCACCCTGAACGCCTTTTTGTAGCTCTCGCTTTCGAGGTTGTCGATTTTTATGTACAGCGTTTTCGCTCGGCTCGGGGTTCTCCGACGGACGGGCGGCGCAGGCGCGCTGTTTTTGTCAACCTGCTTTATTTCACTGCAAATGATTTTCGGCTCCTCGTCCTCGCGGAGATTGACCCTTCCGAGTATTTCAATAACATTCCCCTGCGCAAGATACGCGCCCGCCTCGGCAAAAACGTTCGGAAACACGATAGCCTCGATTGAGCCGTACCTGTCCTCAACGGTGACGAACGCCATCATTTTGTTGTTCTTTGTAATCTGATTTTTCAGCTTGGAGACAATGCAGACGAGCCTTACCGTGGAATTGTCCTTGTATCTGTTATCCTCGCGGTCGAGGATGTCGCCGATTCTGTCGGCGCGCACAGCCTTGATATAATCCTCAAACTCGTCGATCGGGTGGCCGCTGAGGTACATACCGCACACCTCGTTCTCCATAAACAAAAGCTCGTCGCGCGAAAACTCGGGAAGGTTCGGAGCCTCGGGCTCGGCTGACTGCTTCGGAGCGTCGCCCATATCAAAAATCGAAAGCTGACCCTTCATATTCTTCTTGCTGTCGTATTCGATGTCGTCGAGCACAGCGCGTGACATATTGAGCATTTGCCGTCTGTTCAGACCGAGACCGTCGAGAGCGCCGCACTTGATAAGGCTTTCGAGCGAACGGCTGTTCATAGCGGAGCCGTAGACCCGCTTACAGAAGTCGTAGAAGCTCGTGTATGGCGAGAGCTTTCGGCTGTCAATAATAGCGTCGATAAGCTGATAGCCGAGGTTTTTGATTGCCCTGAGTCCGTAGCGGATGTTTTTGCCGTCAATGGTAAAGCCGTAAAAGCTGGTGTTGACGTCGGGAGGAAGCACCTTTATCCCGAAGCTGTGGCACTCGTTTATATAAACCGCGAGCTTGTTCTGCCTGTCGAGCACGGACGACATCAGCGCCGCCATATACTCCCTCGGGTAGTGGCATTTGAGGTAGGCAGTCTGATAGCTTATCATGGCGTAGGCTGTGGCGTGGCTTTTGTTGAAGGCGTAGGACGCGAAGCTCTCCATCTCGTCGTAAATCGAGGTTGCGGCTCTGCGGTCTATCCCGCGCCTGAGACAGCCCTCGACGAGTATTTCGCCGTTCTCGTCGCAAAGACCCTCAATAAAAATCTTACGCTCACGCTCCATAACGTCGTGCTTCTTCTTGCTCATTGCGCGGCGTACAATATCCGCTCTTCCGAGCGAGTAGCCCGCGAGCTTCCTGAACACCTGCATAACCTGCTCCTGATACACGATACAGCCGTAGGTGACCTTTAGAATACTTTCAAGCGACGGGTGCTTGTAGCGGATATGACTCGGGTGGTGACGGCAGTCTATATAACGCGGAATACTGTCCATCGGACCCGGGCGGTAGAGAGAAATAACCGCGATCAGGTCCTCGAGTGATTCGGGTCGAAGCTGGGTGAGCACGTTTCTCATACCCTGCGACTCAAACTGGAAAACGCCCTCAGTTGAGCCCGAGGAAAGCATTTTAAATACCGCTGAGTCGGTGTAATCTATCCTGTTTATATCAAAATCCGGCTTTTTGAGCCTGACCATTTTAACGGTGTCGTCGATGACGCTCAGGTTGCGAAGTCCGAGAAAGTCCATTTTCAGAAGCCCGAGCTCCTCGAGCGTGGTCATGGTAAACTCGGTGAGCACGTTTCCCTCGCTCATTGTAAGGGGAACGTAGTCCGAGACGGGCTTTTCGCAGATTACGACTCCCGCGGCGTGCATTGAAATGTTCCTAGGCATACCCTCGAGCTGAGCGGCTATGTCAAGAATGTTCTTCGCGTCGGGGTCGGTGTCGTATTTATTTTTTAAGTCGGGCGAAATCTCAAGCGCCGACTTCAAAGTTATATTGAGCGTTTCGGGGATAAGCTTAGCGATTTTATCAACCGCGCTGTACGGGATGTCAAGCACCCGTCCGACGTTTCGGACAGCGCTTCTCGCCGCGAGCGTACCGAAGGTGACAATCTGGGCGACGTGGTCGGCTCCGTACTTTTTCTTTACGTAATCTATGACCCTTCCCCTGTGCTCGGTGGAAAAGTCGATATCAAAATCTGGCATACTGACCCTTTCGGGGTTGAGAAAACGCTCGAAAAGCAAATCGTACTTAATAGGGTCAACGTCGGTTATCTTCATACAGTAGGCGCACAGAGAGCCCGCGCCCGAGCCTCTTCCTGGACCTACGGGAATGTCGGACGACTTCGCGTAGCGAACATAGTCCGCGACAATCAGAAAGTAATCGACAAAGCCCATTCTGTTTATTGTGGAAAGCTCGTATTCGAGCCTTTTTATAAGACTTTCGTCGGGGTTATCGCCGTAGCGCTCGAAAAGTCCCTTTCGGCACTCGTCCTTGAAATACTCAAAGTGGTCTACCCCCTCGGGCAGAGGATAGTTCGGAAGCTTTCTGACTCCGAACTCAAACTCGACCTTGCACCTGTCGGCGATTTTCTGAGTATTCTCAAACGCCTGCGGCAGCTCGGGAAACAGAGCGCGCATTTCGTCCTCGGATTTGAGGTAAAACTCGTCGGTGTCGAACTCCATTTTGTCGGGGTCGTTGATTGTTTTGCCCGTCTGTATGCAAAGCAAAATACTGTGGAGCTTTGAGTCATCCCTGCTTATATAGTGGGAGTCGTTCGTTACGACAAGCTCGGCTCCGATGTCACCCGCAAGCCTTATGAGCTCGGGGTTTAATTTAAGCTGATCCTGCAAGCCGTGATTTTGAAGCTCGAGGAAGAAGTTTTCTTTTCCGAAAAGCTTCTGATAGTAGAGAGCCTTTTCCTTAGCAGCAAGATAGTCGCCCGACAAAAGCTTTCTCGGGATTTCTCCCGCGAGACAGGCGGACAGACAAATCAGACCCTCACTGTGCTTTTCAAGAAGCTCGTCGTCTATTCTGGGCTTATTGTAAAAGCCCTCGGTAAAGCCCGACGAAACGAGCTTTATCAGGTTGTGATAACCCGTATTGTTCTCGCAGAGCAGAACCATATGGTAGGGGTGCCTGTCGAGCTCAGCGGTCTTGTCAAACCGCGAGCGCGGAGCGACGTAGACCTCACAGCCGATTATCGGCTTTATCCCCTCTTTTTTACACGCGCGGTAAAAATCCACGGCGCCGTACATGACGCCATGGTCGGTAAGCGCGAGTGAATTCTGTCCGAGGGACTTGGCAGCCTTGGCAAGATTTTTTATCCTACACGCGCCGTCCAACAGACTGTACTCGCTGTGAACGTGTAAGTGGGTAAATGACATATTTTTTCCTCTATAATACCTTTGTATCAACTTCGCCGTCGTGGAAGGTCAGGCGAATAATATCGTCCTTTTTTATTTCTTTTGAAGAATGAACAATTTTGTCGTCCTTTTTCGCCAGAACAAAGCCCCTTTTAAGAACGGAGGCAGGATTGAGCTCGTCAAGCTTTGAGGCTAGCTTGTTTACGCTCTCTGCGTTTGAGACAAGCTGTGTATTAACAAAGCCCCGAATCCTTTCAACGCTGAGCTGCAATTGCTTATATTTCCGCGCCGCTCTGTTCGGCGGAGAGTTATAGTCCGCTCTGCCTCTGAGATTATCAAGTCTCGAGCAAGTCCTGCTCAACCTTGAATTCATCGCAGTGTTCAGGTACCGCATTTTTGAATCGAGCAGATTTCTGAACTCAACAATATCGGGAACGGCCAGCTCCGCCGCGGCTGACGGGGTCGGAGCGCGTAGGTCGGACACAAAATCGCAGATCGTGAAATCAGTCTCGTGACCTACCGCCGAAATAACGGGGATATTGGAGGCGTAAATAGCGTAGGCTAGGTTTTCGTCGTTAAAAGCCCACAAATCCTCGATTGAGCCGCCTCCCCTGCCGATTATAATTACGTCGGCGCAGTCATACTCATTGAAGAGGTTGACCGCCTCAATGAGCTGGGGCGGAGCCATACTTCCCTGAACAAGAACGGGACACAAGAGAATATCCGCCAAAGGCCAGCGCCTGCGCAGTATGCTCTTTATATCCTCGACCGCCGCGCCTGTCGGCGAAGTGATTACCCCGACGGTTTTCGGGAATTTAGGAATGGGCTTTTTATGTTCAGACGCGAATATGCCCTTCTCTGTGAGCTTTCTTTTAAGCTGCTCGAACTGCATTGTGAGCGCGCCGATTCCGTCGGGCTGCATATCCTCTATGTAAATTTGATATCCGCCCGTCGGTTCGTAAAGCGACACCCTTCCCCTTGCGATTACCTTCATTCCCTCCTGCGGTCTGAAACGGAGGTTGCGGGCGTTTCCCGCGAAGATTACGGCTCTTATGAGCGCGCCCTCGTCCTTCAAACTGAAATAGATGTGCCCGCTTCGGTAGTGGTCGACAAGGTTGCTTATTTCGCCCGTGACGAAGATGTTTCTGAGCATTCCGTCGCCGTCGAGCAGAGATTTTACGTAGAAATTAAGCTTTGAAACCGAGAACACGGTCGGCTTAACGATCCTTGGTGTCTGCATAATTCTTCCTTGAAGTGAGATACGCGATACCCGCCGCGTTGTCCGAGGAAAACTCAGGCTGCGCGAAATACGCCTCGTACCGCGATTGAATTAATTTTCTGATAATTGAATTAGACATAACCCCGCCCGCGTACAAAAGGCTCAGTTTTCCGTACCTTTCAAGCAAAACGTCGGTCATGGCGCAAATTGTTTCTTCGATGTATTTAAGACAATAATAGGATATTTTTTCTTTTGGAGAATTATCCTTGTACATTTTACGACATATATTTTCAAGCCCGCTCAGGCAGCAATCCGCGCCCTTGAGGGTGGGTCTGACCTTTACGTCGCCGTTATAAAGCAGGGCAAGCCTTTCGAGCTCACTTCCGCAGGGAAAGTCGAGACCGAGCATAACCCCTACCCTGTCGACTGCCTGACCCGCGTTGAGGTCGAGGGTTTTTGCGGCGAGTTCGAGCTTGAAGCCGTTTTCAAACGGTGTCGCGAGGACAGCCTCGGTTGTGCCGCCGCTCACGTGAAAGGCAAGGAATTTTTCATTGAACAGTCTATCCTCTCCCGAGCTGTAAATTGCCGCGGCGATGTGACCCTCCTGATGAGAGAACTCATAAAGAGGGATTTTTAAGACCGAGCTGATTATTTTCGCGCAACCAAAGCCCACGGTGAAGCAGGGCATATACGAGCCCTCGACGGGTCTCGGACGCGAGGAAACGCCGACCGCCTTGATTTTCGCGGTGTCAGCGTCCTTGAGCAAATCCTCGCAGAGAGCATAGAGCTGCTGAGTGTGGTGAAACACAGCGTCGCTTTGTCTGAGTCCGACGCTGCCGCTCTTTACGGGAAGGAGCTTTTTACGCTGAAAAATCTTATCTCCGTCCATAAGGGCGACGGATGTCGTATAGTTGCTTGTGTCGATTCCTAAGAAGCTCATAGTTCCTTTGAAATCGCACCGAGGACTCCGTTGATGAAGCCGCTCTCGTCGACTGTATATTTCTTGGCGAGCTCAACCGCCTCGTTAATCGCGACGCTCGTGGGTACGCCGTCCTCGAATTTCATCTCATAGACCGCGAGACGCATAATCGCGAGGCTCGGCTTTGAGATTCGGGAAATGCTCCAGCCCTTTTTAAGGTGAGAGGAAATAAGGCTGTCGAGGACGTCCTTTTCCCTTTCTACGTTATTTACAAGGCTGACGGCGTAGTCGTCGAAGTCGAGCTCACGGCTCTCGGCGGCGTTCTCGATAATCTCGTCTATCGGCTCGGGGTGAAACAGCTTTTCAAAAATGAGCAAAAAGCCCTGTTCCCTTGCCTTGAAGCGTGAAATTTTATTCTCCATAATATCCCAACTTTACATTAAATATTAATCAAAGTCATTATACCACACCCCTCCCCAAAAGTAAACCCACCCGCGAGCCGCGGGGGCCAAAGCTGCCTTTGGAAAAGCTTGGCTTGACATAAAGGTTCATCAACGGCAGGTCTTAGGTTTGTTTTAGAACTAAAGTCCCAAAGCAAACACTTAACAGAGCAATTATAAACGGCGGGTCTTAGCTTTGGCACAGACCCGCCGTTAATATTTGTACTAAAACTTGTTCACTAATAGTAGGCGGCTATTCTTTTAATCCTTTGAGTTGCTTTTTTTATGTGACGCGTTACGGTTGAAGGGTTAACGCCAAGCTCAGCCGCTATGCTTTTCATACTCCTTCCCGTAATATAATACTGGCAAAGACAGTAGCGCTGTTTGTCGGTCAACTCGTTAAGTATCGCCTTTTTCGCAAGCTCCTTCATTCTGATAATATCCGCCGTATTATCCTCCTCTGACTCGAACACGTTGTAGGTGAGCAAGTTCTCGTTTTTTTTAGTGATGGAAACCTCGCTATATCGTCGCATTGTCCATTACTCCGTTAGCTCTGTCACGCAGCATTCTGCCCGTGTTCAGCAGCTCATAGTATATGTTTCTGTAAGCAAACACCGTGGTATTCAGCTTTTCCTTGTTCTTCGATTTGCCCTCCCTGAGCATTTTTTCATATTTTTCGAGCGTTTTTTTGATTTTCTCCGCGTCGCGGAAGTATTCGTTCGACCAATCGTGATAGTTCATACAAAAGTCCTTTCATTCGTTTTTGAAGCTACCGGGGCTTTAGCTTCTGATATAATTATAACAGAACTTTTGTTCTAATACAAGGATTTTTAGAAAATTTGTTCTATTTATATTCACTGTCCGATTGTCAGGACTTTAAAATTTAAAAATGAAGAAATCGGGCAGAAAGGTTCATATAAAAATGAACTTCTCTGCCCGACCGAAATTTTCAGTTTTCAATTAATCCTCGAGCTTTGGGGGCTCGTTTAGGTAGGTTTTCTTTTTCATTGTAACTCCGTCGAATTTGAGTCTCATTGAGATTCTGCCGTTGAACACCTTTCGGCACTTCGGACAGCGGAATTTCGCGACGAAGTTTTTGTTCTTGACCCTAAAGTGAGTAAGCTGCTCCGCCCTGATGTGACAGTCGTCGCAGATAAAGTAAAGCTGGCTTTTGTCGATAAGCGGATTGTTAATGTCCGTAATCTGCTTGTTCTTAAAGGTTATTTTGCGGTAAAAATCGTCGTCCGCGTCGCAAACGTACTCCGAGAACTTTTCCTTATCAAAGGTGCGTCTCAGGCACTCAAGGCTGAGGTGAGCGTCGGTGCAGGCGCGGTGAAGCTCCTCCTCGTCGCTTTTTATACCGAGCATTTCGGCGCAGTTTATGAGCCCGAGCTGAGCGGCCGGGTTATGAGCGTCGAGCTGATACTCGCAGTATTCCTGCAAATTACAGTACTTTTTAAGAAACGGAATCTTGCTGTCCAAGGTAAAGTAGTTGAAATTATCCATAAGAGTCAGAATGTCAGACGTGCCCCATGTGAGAATAACGCAGTCCTCGGAGAACTTTATAAACTCATACGCAGCCTGCATAAAGCTTATGCCCTCCTCAAAAAGCTCCTCGTTGGTGATGTGGGTCAGCGAGGCGATGTGACTCGAGAGCTTTTTACCGATTTCGGGCTTGACGAGCATTGAAAAGCTGTCCTTGTATTTAAGGTCGTCTCCAACCTTGACCGCGCCGAACTCGATAACCTCGTTGACATAGTGGTGAACCTTCTTGCTGTAGGAGCCGTTCCATTCCAAATCTAAAATAACTAAGTCCATTTTTATTTCTTTCTGAATTGCTGTTTCATTCGTTGTTCTTTTGAGAGAATAGTTTTTCTCATTCTTATATTGTTGGGAGTCACCTCGACGAGCTCGTCGTCGGCGATGAACTCAAGACACTGCTCGAGTGAAAGAATTGTGGGCGGAGTGAGCTTTAAGGCGTCGTCAGAGCCCGAAGCGCGTGTGTTGGTAATGTGCTTTTTCTTGCAGACATTGACGACTATATCCTCGCTCTTGGGGGACGCTCCGACAATCATACCCTCGTACACGGGAACGCCGGGTCCGATAAAGAGCCTGCCTCTGTCCTGAACCTGGAAAAGTCCGTAGGCGACGCTGTCGCCCGTCTCAAACGCGACGAGCGAGCCCTGATGACGGGTGATAATCTCGCCCTTGAACGGCTCGTAGCTGTCAAACACGTGGTTCATAATGCCGTTGCCGTTTGTGTCGGTCAGAAACTCGGGACGATAGCCCATTAGTCCTCTTGAGGGAATTTTGAACTCGATGTGAGTCGTGCCGCTCTCACGGGTGCCCATATTGATGAGCTCAGCCTTTCGGCTTCCGAGCTTTTCCATAACGGCTCCGACGTAGCTGTCGGGAACCTCAATCATAAGATACTCAATCGGCTCGCAGAGGACGCCGTCGATTTTCTTTGTGATAACCTGCGGACGCGAAACCTGAAACTCGTAGTTCTCGCGGCGCATAGTCTCAATCAGAATCGAAAGGTGAAGCTCTCCTCTGCCCGAAACCTTAAAGGTGTCGGCGCTGTCGGTCTCCTCAACTCTGAGGGCTATGTTAGTCTCAATCTCCTTGAAGAGTCGGTCGCGGAGGTTACGCGAGGTAACATACTTGCCGTCCTGACCGGCGAAGGGCGAGTTGTTGACGATAAAGTTCATCGTAACGGTCGGCTCATCTATCTTAACGAACGGAAGCGGATCAACGTTGTCAACGTCACAAATCGTCTCACCGATGTTGATGTCGCCGATTCCGCTCACGCAGACGATATCGCCGAAGGTCGCGCTGTCGCTCTCGACGCGCTTCAAACCCTCAAACTGATATAGCTTCGCGACCTTAACGTTGGTGGTGGTGCCGTCGCTGTGACAGAGCACAGCCTGCTGACCGTTTCTGACGGTGCCGCGCTCGACCCTTCCGACTCCGATTCTTCCGATGAAATTGTCGTAGTCGATGTTGGAAAGCAGAAGCTGCAAGCCCGCGTCGGGGTCACCCTCGGGTGCGGGGATTTCTCTGAGAATCGCCTCGAACAGCGGCTGCATATCGCCCTCTCTGACGTCGGGATCCTCAGAAGCGTAGCCGTCGCGCGCGGAAGCGTAAACAACGGGGAACTCGAGCTGATCCTCGTCGGCTCCGAGCTCGATAAAGAGGTCAAGCACCTCGTCGACTACCTCCTCGGGTCTAGCGCCCGGGCGGTCGATCTTGTTGAGCACTACGAGCGGCTTTTTGCCGAGACCGAGCGCCTTTTTGAGCACAAATCTCGTCTGAGGCATACAGCCCTCGAACGCGTCTACAAGAAGCACAACGCCGTCGACCATCATCAATATACGCTCGACCTCGCCGCCGAAGTCCGCGTGTCCCGGGGTATCGACATGTTGATTTTGGTGTCCTTATACATTACCGCCGTGTTTTTGGACAGAATCGTTATTCCGCGCTCGCGCTCGAGGTCGTTGGAGTCCATAACACGCTCGTTGACCTCCTCGTTTTCGCGGAAGATTCCGCTCTGCTTCAAAAGCTCGTCGACCAGCGTCGTCTTGCCGTGGTCAACGTGGGCTATAATCGCGATATTGCGCAAATTTTCTCTTTTACTCATACAAATCAGTTCCTTTTACTCCATAATAAATCTTGTTTTACCCATATTCGTTAAAATTATAACACTATCATATGAGAATTTCAACTCATTTTTTGACACTCGCGCCGAATACTACAACTTTGTGTTATCTCTTTACTTTCGGGCGAAGTTGTGATAGAATTAACAATGTATAGGCGTATACTATAAAGTAATATAATTCAGGAGGTAATATTTATGGGTTTAACAATTGCTCAGAAAATTATCAAAGACCATATCGTTGAGGGCGAAATGGTCGTCGGAACAGACATCGGTCTGAAAATCGACCAGACTCTCACACAGGACGCTACGGGAACAATGGCGTACCTCGAGTTCGAGGCGATCGGCGTTCCGAGAGTAAAGACCGAGAAAAGCGTAGCTTACATAGACCACAACACTCTGCAAACGGGCTTTGAGAACGCGGACGACCACCGCTTTATTCAGTCGGTTTGCAAGAAGCACGGAATATACTTCTCACGTCCCGGCAACGGAATCTGCCATCAGGTACACCTTGAGAGATTCGGCAAGCCCGGCAAGACGCTCATCGGCTCCGACAGCCACACCCCGACGGGCGGCGGTATCGGAATGCTCGCGATCGGCGCGGGCGGTCTCGACGTTGCCGTAGCTATGGGCGGCGGCGCGTACTACATCACAATGCCGAAGATGGTCAAAGTAAATCTCACGGGCAAGCTGAGACCCTACGTTTCCGCTAAGGACATCATCCTCAAGGTGC
>JAFNSO010000100.1 GCA_017384945.1 Ruminococcus sp.
ATAGTATAATTAACCCGCTTTCTGTGTGGTTTTCTTAGCATTTAAATTATACAATGAAAGCAACAACCGGGCAACCCTTTCGGGCTACCCGGTCTTGTTTTTATTTGGGGCTTAGTGCGACAGCCCCTTAAAATTATTATTTTATCTTGTGGATCCAGCCCTCGGGCGCTTCGATTCTGCCCATCTGGATGCCTGTGAGAGTTTCGTACAGCTTCTTTGTGATCGGTCCCATCTCGTCCATTCCGCTCGGGAAGCAAATCTCCTCGCCGTGGTTGTAAATCTTTCCGACAGGGGATATAACCGCAGCCGTTCCGCAGAGTCCGCACTCGGCAAAGTCCTTGACCTCCTCAAAGGCTACGGGTCTGTGCTCAACCTCGAGTCCGAGATACTTTTCAGCGACAACCATAAGGCTTCTTCTTGTGATTGAGGGGAGAATTGAGTTCGACTTCGGTGTAACGATCTTGTTGTCCTTTGTGACAAAGAGGAAGTTCGCGCCGCCTGTTTCCTCAACATAGGTTCTAGTCGCCGCGTCGAGGTACATATTCTCGTCAAAGCCGTTGTTGTGAGCGTCAACGATCTGATAGAGACTCATAGCGTAGTTGAGACCTGCCTTGATGTGACCTGTGCCGTGGGGAGCCGCTCTGTCATAGTCGCAGACACGAATTGTAATCGGCTTCGCGCCGCCCTTGAAGTAGGGGCCAACGGGTGTAACAAATACTCTGAACTGATACTCGTCGGCGGGCTTAACGCCGATAACGGGGTTCGTTCCGAAAACGTACGGACGGATATATAGAGTAGCGCCCGAGCCGTAGGGGGGTACGTAGTCGATGTTAGCCTTGACGACCTCTTCGACAGCTCTGAGGAACATTTCCTTGGGAACTACGGGAATTTGAAGTCTTTCGCAGGAGGTGATAAGCCTGTCCGCGTTAAGGTCGGGACGGAAGGTTACTACGTTGCCGTCGGCTGTTGTATATGCTTTGAGACCCTCAAAAACAGTCTGCGCGTACTGCAGAACGCCCGCGCACTCATTGAGAACGATGTTAGCGTCGTCCACAATACCGCCTTCGTCCCATTTTCCGTCTTTAAAATTAGCGACAAAGCGCTTCTCGGTCTGAATATAGCCGAAACCGAGCTCTGACCAATCAATGTTTTTTGCTGACATATAAATCATCCTTCCTTTAGTATGATAAATTACAAAATCAATTTTATCACCGTTTTATATGTATGTCAAGTTTCATATTCGTTTATTATTCTTTATTGGAAATATTTTGTGTTAATTTTTTATTATACTATAGTAAACAGGTGGTGATTTAATGAAAACTATTCCCAAAATTGTACTTTCGGGCGGACCCGGCGGAGGAAAAAGCACTGCTTTGAGATACCTTCAAAGCGCTTTGTCCGAGTACGGCTATAAGGTTTACACAATCGAGGAGTGCGCGACAAGGGTGCTTGAATCGGGCTTTGACCGATCGCGTCCGATTTTGGAGTTTCAGACCGAAATCGCGAAAATGCAGATTATGCTCGAAAACGAGCTTGACGCTCTCGAAAATATCGAGGGAAAATCCGTAATAATCTGCGACAGAGGATTGATGGATTGTAGAGTATACCTTGACGACGATGATTTTTCCGCGATAAAAAGGATTTTGAAGCTCAGCGACATTGAATTAAGAGACAGATACGACGCTGTGTTCCATCTTGACAGCGCTTCCACGGACGAAAATGTCGAATACATAAAGGGTTCGATCCGTACCGAAAACAGGGAAGAGGCGGCTTCAATAAACGAGCGTTCTCTGAGAGCATGGTGCGGAAATCCTCACTACAGATTTATTCCCGTTAAGGATAATTTTGATGAAAAGCTGAGCCTGCTTCTGAGAGAAGTAAAAGGCTTCCTCGGAATCCCGAGACCGCTTGAAATTGAGAGAAAATACCTCATTAAATATCCCGACCTGAATTATCTCGATACGCTTGTATGCTCTGCTTGTGAAATTGAGCAGACCTATCTGTTTGATAATAACGGAAAATACAGACTTCGCAGACGTGGTGAGGGCGAAAGCTGTATATATG
>JAFNSO010000101.1 GCA_017384945.1 Ruminococcus sp.
CGTCAGCATTCAAAAGAAGAAAATCTTCCGTCAGCTTGTCTTTAAGTTTGAACAGCGCTCCCGCGTTGCCGAGCGGCTCCTTTTCTTCAAAATATTCAATTTTTACTCCGAGCCGAGCTCCGTCGCCTAAGCGCTCCATAATAATGTGTCCGAGGTGACTGACTGTGATAATCAAATCGGTGAAGCCCTGTCTTCTGAGACATTCGATTTCATGCTCCAAAACAGGCTTGCCTTCAATTTCTATCATCGGCTTGGGTATATCGGACGCAACGGAGGAGATTCTTGTGCCTCTTCCTCCCGCCATAATTACTGTTTTCATACCGATACCTCAGTTCAGCGGCTCGTAGCTTTCGGGAGAATAGTGAATAACCCTTGTTCCTCCGTTTTCAAACTCAAACGGAATATACATCAAATCACTCATAGCTTTTCTGACATTTTCCTGATACTCGGGCTGAACATAGAATACCAGGAAGCCGCCTCCGCCCGCGCCGAGAAGCTTTCCGCCAAGCGCGCCCGCTTCAACGCCTTTTGCGTACAAATCGTCGATACTGTTAGTGGAAACCGCAGAGCCCGTCTGTCTTTTGAGCTTCCACGTATGGTCAAGCAGTCTGCCGAAATCATCAAGATCGGCATTCTTATCGGTAAGCACCTTTTCGGCGTCATCGACAAGCCTGTGCATTTCTTTAAGCATCGCGTTCTTTTCCTTAGGACTGCTCGAGGAATTTGCCTTCTGAACGTCGGATGAAAAACGGGTAAATCCCGTAAAGAACATTAGAAGGTTATCGTTTAGTGCTCGCTTTCTCTCAGGAGAAATAATAATTGGTAAAACCTCATATCCGTCCTCACTGAAATTAATACGATTCAGTCCTCCGAAGGAAGCCGCAATCTGATCCTGCCAGCCGCCCGCTTCCTCACAAAGCTCTCTTTCAAGATAAATCGCGTCATCGGCAAGCTTCTTTTTGTCGGCGTATTTCCCCTTGAGGGCGTAAAACGCGTTCAGCATTCCGACCGCAAAGGAACTACTTGTACCAAGGCCCGAGCGGGCGGGAAGATCCGCGTCATATGTGAGGCGGATTTCGTGCATATCAAGCATTTTCATAGCGTTGCGGATCGCGGGGTGCTTTATGTCATCAACGTTGCTGATGCGCTCGGACTTGGAATAAGTAAGCTCGGTAGTATACTCAAAAAAACGGGGAAGATGTCTGACATTGACATAGCAATATTTGTCAAACGTTGTCGACAAAACAGCTCCACCGTTTTCCCTGAAATAGTTCTCCATATCTGTTCCGCCGCCAAAAAAAGACATACGAAACGGTGTTCTTGTAATAATCATAACGAATATATCCTCAAATTAAAACTTAAATGTATCTTTGATTCCCTGCCACTTCTGATCCTTGTCACTCAGATTAAGCGGAGTTCCGTCCTCAAGCGTGTAGCTCTCGGCATTCGCGGTTCCGTCATACTCGCCCTTAACTCCGCAGGAGAACCAGTCGATTCCGATTTCAGGATCGTTCCAGGCAAGTCCTCCCTCATCGTTGGCATGATAGAAGTCGTCGCACTTGTAGCAGAATTCCGCAGTTTCGCTCAACACAAGAAAACCGTGCGCAAAGCCCCTCGGAATAAGGAACTGCTTTTTGTTTTCTTCTGTCAGATTAACGCCGAACCATTTGCCGTAGGTCTTGCTTCCACTTCTGAGGTCAACGGCAACATCAAAAACAGAGCCCTTGATAGCTCTAACAAGCTTTGTCTGGGGGAACCGCTTTTGAAAATGAAGTCCGCGAAGAACGCCCTTTGTTGACATTGACTGATTGTCCTGAACAAAGGTTATGTCTATTCCGTGCTCTTTCATATCGTTTTCGTTGTAGGTTTCCATGAAGTATCCGCGGTTGTCGCCGTGAACCGCGGGAGTTATAACGCAGAGGCCCTCAATTCCTCCGACGTTTTTTTCAACTGTAATCTGTCCCATTAGTACTCAATCTCCTTTAAATATCTCGAAAGCGCGTCCTGCCATACGGGAAGAAGCTCAAACCCGTTCTCGGTGAGCTTTGATTTGTCAAGACGGCTGTTATGCGGTCTTTTTGCCTTGGAAAGGCCGTATTCCTCGGTCGAAACGGGAACAACCTTTGTCGTATAGCCCGCCTGCTTGAAAATCTCTTTTGTAAAATCGTACCAGCTTATATATCCGCCTTCATTTGTGGCGTGGTAATAACCGTACTTCTCGCTCTCGCACATATCGACAAGGAGCCTTGAAAGATCCAAAGTGTATGTCGGAGTACCGATTTGATCGTTAACAACACGGATTGTATCGAATTTTTTCCCAACCTTGAGCATTGTTTTGATGAAGTTGTTTCCGTTCTTTCCAAACACCCACGCAATACGTACAATAAAGAACTTTTCGAGCAACCCGCTCACAGCTGCCTCTCCCTTGAGCTTGCTGTCGCCGTATACGCAAAGCGGAGCGTAATCCTTGCAGTCGGGCCGCCACGGAGTTGTACCCTCGCCGTCAAAAACATAGTCGGTGCTGATATAAATCATCTTGCAATTAATCTTTTTACACGCCAAAGCGATATTCCTTGTACCGTCTGCGTTGATTGAGTAAACCTTTTCTTTGTTCTCTTCATCCTCGGCAGCGTCAACAGCCGTCCACGCCGCGCAGTGCACAACAACGTCAGGCTTCACACTTTCAATCACGGAAGCTGTCGAATCTTTATCTGTAATATCAAGCTGCTTATAAGCGGCGGAAAAGCCCTCGGACAGCTTGTCCTTCTCAAAAATGTCGCTTCCGACCGCTTCATACCCTCTTTTTGAAAGCTCGTTCACAACGTCATATCCGAGCTGTCCGCAAACACCTGTTACAAAAACCTTCATAACTTATCCTCTGTATTATCTTTTATCGTACATCTTCTCGTAATAGTTTTGATACTCTCCCGAAATGATTTCTTCCCACCATTCCTTATTCTCGAGGTACCATTTGATTGTTTTCTTTATGCCGTCGGCAAACTTTGTTTCGGGCAGCCAGCCAAGCTCATTGTGAATTTTTGTCGGATCGATCGCGTAGCGCATATCATGACCCTTTCGATCCGTAACATAGGTAATGAGACTTTCGGGCTTGCCGAGCTCCTTACAAATCAGCCTAACGATATCGATATTCTTCATCTCATTGTGTCCGCCAACATTGTAAACCTCGCCGACCTTTCCGTTACGGATAATAAGATCGATAGCTCTGCAGTGATCCTCAACATAGAGCCAATCCCTTACGTTGACACCCTCGCCGTAAACAGGAAGAGGCTTGTCGTTGAGCGCGTTCGCAATCATAAGCGGAATAAGCTTCTCAGGGAAGTGGTACGGACCGTAATTATTGGAGCATCTTGAGATTGTTACGGGCAAACCGTAGGTTCTGTGATACGCAAGCACAAGCAAATCTGCGCCTGCCTTTGAGCTGCTGTACGGGCTGCTGGTGTGAATCGGAGTTTTCTCGGTAAAAAACAGATCAGGTCTGTCGAGCGGCAAATCTCCATAAACCTCATCGGTGGAAACCTGATGATAACGTGTAATGCCGTACTTTCGGCACGCGTCCATCAACACCTCTGTGCCGATAATATTTGTTTGCAGGAAAATTTCGGGATTTTCGATCGAACGGTCAACATGGCTTTCCGCGGCAAAGTTGACTACGACATCGGGCTTTTCCTCCTCAAACAGTTTTTCGACAGCCTCTCTGTCGCAAATATCCGCCCTTACAAATCTGAAATCGGGGTTGTCCATTACAGGTTTAAGGGTAGAAAGATTTCCCGCGTATGTGAGCTTATCGAGACAGATAACTCTGTCGCCAGGGTGTTTTTTCAAATAGTAATGGATAAAATTTCCGCCGATAAAGCCGGCTCCGCCTGTTACAATAATAGTCATATTAAAAACCTCACTTATCTGTTTAGTGCAATGCGTCAAGGTGCTTTCCGTCAACTACATCTTTGAGATATTGTCCGTATTGATTTTTCTTCAACTCTTCATATACCTGAAGCACATCATCTCTGGATATCCAACCGTTCAAATATGCGATTTCCTCGAGACAGGCTATTTTCCTGTGCTGATGTGTTTCCATGGTTTTTACAAAATTCGTAGCGTCAACCAAACTCTCGTGCGTACCCGTGTCAAGCCAGGTAAAGCCCTGACCGAGGAGCTCAACATTAAGGCTGTTTTTTTCGAGATATATTTTGTTGAGATCGGTGATTTCAAGCTCTCCGCGGGGAGAAGGCTTCAGCGAATTCGCGTATTTCACAACGTTGTTGTCATAAAAATATAATCCGGTAACGCAATAATTACTCTTTGGATTTTCGGGCTTTTCTTCAATCGAAATCGCTCTGCCGTTTTCGTCGAATTCAACAATTCCGAACCTTTCGGGGTCATCTACATAATAACCGAATACTGTGGCTCCTTTTCCGCTCTCAGCATTTTCAACCGCTCTTTTAAGGCGTTTTTTAAGTCCATGACCCGCGAAAATATTATCACCCAAAACCATCGCTACACTGTCGCTGCCGATAAAATCCTGAGCGATTATAAACGCCTGTGCAAGTCCGTCGGGAGACGGCTGTACAGCGTAGGAAAGCTCAAGTCCGAACTGATGTCCGTTACCGAGCAGAGTCTCGAATCTCGGTGTGTCCTGGGGAGTGGAAATAACAAGGATTTCTCTGATACCCGCGTTCATCAGAACAGACATCGGATAGTAAATCATCGGCTTATCATAAATAGGAAGAAGCTGTTTTGACGTTACCTTAGTCAGCGGATAAAGCCTTGTCCCGCTGCCACCTGCTAGAATTATTCCCTTCATTTGCAAACCTCCTTAAAACATCAATCTCTATTAAACAAGTCTCTGGTATAAGTTTTATCGCATACATCACTCAGACAGCTGTCGTAACGGTTGGCGATAATTGCCTGTGACTGTTCCTTGAATTTTTCTAAATCATTAACAACTCTGCTGCCGAAGAAGGTACTTCCATCCTTTAACGTCGGTTCATAAACAATCACAATCGCGCCCTTCGCCTTTATACGCTTCATAACGCCCTGTATACTGCTCTGGCGGAAGTTATCCGAATTACTCTTCATTGTCAGGCGATATACGCCGATAACTACCTCTTTTTCTCCGACATATCCGCCCGAATAGCTATTACAACCTGCCATCTGCAAAACACGGTCTGCGATAAAATCTTTTCTTGTACGGTTACTCTCAACGATAGCCGACATCATATTCTGGGGAACGTCAGCGTAATTCGCGAGAAGCTGTTTTGTGTCCTTAGGCAGGCAGTATCCGCCGTATCCGAAAGAGGGGTTGTTGTAGTGCGAACCGATTCTCGGATCAAGACATACGCCTTCAATTATTTTCTGAGTGTCAAGACCTTTCATCTCAGCGTAGGTATCGAGCTCGTTAAAATAAGATACACGTAAAGCGAGGTATGTATTGGCGAAAAGCTTTACAGCCTCAGCCTCCGTAAATCCCATAAAGAGCGTATCGATATTCTCTTTTATCGCGCCCTGAGCAAGCAGGTCGGCGAATATGTGAGCCGCCTTTACAAGTCTTTCATCGTCCATATCCGTTCCGACAATGATTCGGCTGGGATAAAGATTATCGTAAAGCGCCTTGCTCTCTCTAAGGAACTCAGGGCTGAAGATAATATTCTTGCTTC
>JAFNSO010000102.1 GCA_017384945.1 Ruminococcus sp.
GCGGCTGTGCCGCCCTTGGCAATCGGGAACATTGTATCCATCGTTCTCTGACCCGTAATGAGCGGGACGTTTGTCGAAAGTCTCTTTTCAATCGGACGCGAGTAGCGGATAGGCCACTGCTGGCAGAGCGTAAGGTTATGCTCCTTGCCGAGCTCGTCCCTGATTTTAGCGACTGTATCAAAGAGCCTGTACTGTCCGTCGGGCATAACCTCGGTGATCTCGCCCGAGATTGAGGGCGGTACCATAAGCCTGTGCTCTATAATTCTCGTCTCGGGGATGGTGGCGTAGATTTCGCCCGCGCTGAGCCTGTCCCCGACCTTGACCTTCATCGTTACGTCCCAGAGCTTTTCCGAGTCGAGGTTGTCGACCTTTGAACCTCTGTTGATAAAGGCTCCCGACTGCTTTTCGATAGCCTTGAGCGGACGCTCGATTCCGTCAAACATATTGTCCAGAATACCGGGTCCGAGGAGGACGTTCATCGGACTGCCCGTACCCGTAATCGGGTCGCCGGGGCGCAGTCCGGTCGTCTCCTCGTAAACCTGAACGGTTGTATATTCGTCGGTAATGCCGATGATTTCACCAACAAGGTTTTCCTCGCCGACATGTACCATTTCCATCATTTTAAATTCGGTTTTACCCTTTACGGTGATTACGGGGCCGTTTATACCGAAAATCACATTGTTTTTCATAGTGTCATCTCACTTATCAGCTGATTTTTAAGTCTATGTTTTCCGTGAACCATTCTCTCTTCGTCTTGAGCTTGCTGTCGAGGGTATTGTCGGCTACTATGTTCATCGCCTCGCAATAGCCTCTTACTCCGCCGATACGTATGGTAAGGTCGCTTTTGACCTCTACTTCGCCCGAAAATACCGACTTGAGCTCGTCCGAATACATTAAATCGTCCTCTTTCACACAGACGACACAGCTGTTATCCTTAAATGTATCCGCGATTTCCCTCGCATAGTCCGTAAGCTTCGCTCTGTAAGCGTCGGTCTTTGTAAAGGAGAGGAGCTTGTCGGCGGAGCGTCTAAACACCTCGTCAACCATTTTTGCTCTGACCTTAAAAACCTCGCCCTGAGCCTCAAGAGTCTTTACGGCGTATCTTCCCGTAATCTCGGATTTTTCGGCGGAAACAAGCTTTTTGACGTACCTGTCGGCGTCCGCCTTACCCCTTGCCTCGGCGTCTTTTACAGCCTCAGCCTTCTTCGACTCCATCTCGGAAATGATTTTGCTTCTTTCTTCCTCGTTGAACTTTTTTATAGCCTTAAGGAAATTGCTTGACTTATAATCACTCATAGGTTACCTCTCCTACAGCTTAACGCCGATTGCTTCCTGAACGTATCTTGTGATACTGTCGGCAGTTCTACCGTTGCCGTGACGGTCGGGGATTTCGACTATCAAAGGACGCTTACGGTTAAGCTTCAAATCATAAACGAGGTCGGGGCATTTTGAAACAAGGGTTTCGGTCATAAGCACGACCGCGATTTCGGGGTTATCCATAGCCTTGAGAAGCTCCTGACGGATGTGCTCCTCGGAGTGGACGACGACGCCCTCGATACCCGCGAGCCTCATACCCATTTGGGTATCTACATTATCGCTTATCAGATAATATTTCATAATTAACCGTTGAGGATAAGGATTGAGATAAGCATTCCGTAAAGCGCGATACCCTCGCCGAGAGCGACGAAGATGATAGCCTTACCGAAGTTCTTCGGGTCCTCGGCAGCCGCGCCGATAGCCGCGGGAGCGCCGTGACCGACCGCGATACCGCCGCCGATGCAGGCGATACCCGTTGAGAGAGCCGCGCCGAGGTACTGCAAGCCCTTTGCCGAAGCGTCAACCATGGGTTCCATATTGCCCGCCGCTCCCGCGACCAACGGGAACACAAGGCAGAGAGAAGCTACGGCTCCGAAAGAAACGAGCTGCAAAAGCAGAGAACGCTTAGCGTTACCCTTTTTCTGAAAATTCTTTACAGCGACAGCTACGGACAAAACCAAAAGCGCCACAGGCACTACCATAAAAACAGCATTTAACAACATAATAAAATCCTCCTTATAATTACCGCGTCAAACATTGACGTTACAATTTTCTTTATTTATAAGCCTTCGGATAATCCCGAAAAAACAGCTTTAATTCTTTACCAGACTCAGTCTGACAGGCTCATACGGTCTGCCCTCGCCCGAGTAGAATCGGCTGAACATCTCGTAATACTCAAGTCTGAGCGTCTGAATCGAAACGAGCAGCGCCTCAAGCACGCATACAAGCAGGTTTCCAATCACGACAACAGGCCAGTAGGCGTATGGTCCTGCCGTTTGAGCGAGCGTGAACACAACCTGCATCATACCCGCGTGGACGAGTACAAACGCCGCGACTCTCAGAAAGCTCATTGTGTTTGAAACGTAGCTCAAAAGCACCTCAATCGACTCAAACACATTCTCGAGCACAAAGCCTCCCCAGCTCTCGGGCGCCCAGCTTTTGTTTCCGTTGACGAGCTTTGAAAGCGGCTCTCTGAGGAAAATAAGCAGAAACGCGAGCGCGATCACAATTATATACGGAACGCTGAAAAGGTTTGTACCGAATAACAGCAGTCCGACGAGTCCCGCGCAAATCATTGAGTAGAACACAAGTCCGCACAGTCCGCTCGTATCAAAAAGCGCCTTTCCGACGTCTCCCTGCCGAATCGACGTGTAAATGTTAAGACACATCGCTATACACAGAAGAGACATACCGATCCCGACCGCAACATACAGAATGAGATTCGTACACTCGGGAGACATAACCTCAATGGGCTTTTCCCTGAGATGAAGAATCCCCTTGTAGAACCAGTCCATACCGTTTTCCATTCCGAAAACGCTTCCGTACAGCGCTCCGAAAATCATTCCCGAAAAACCGCAGGGAATCAGGATCTTTCCGATCGCCATTCTTCTCGAGAACCACATAAACAGTCCCGCGAGAATAACGCACAGACCGTGGCCTACGTCGCCGAACATTATACCGAACAGCGTAAAATATGTAATCGCGATAAACGTTGTCGGGTCGATCTCCTTGTATTTTGGCACTCCGTACATTTCCGTGTAAAACTGGAACGGACGGGTGAGAAATACATTCTTCAATTTAACGGGAGGGTTGAGCTGGAGCTCGTCCTTTGCGTTGCTCACGCTCACCTCGACGCTTTCGATTTTTTCGAGCTTCGCTCTGATTGACTCCGCCTTTTTCTCCGAAACCCAGCCCGTCAGACAGAAGCTGTCGCCTCTTTCCATGGCGTGAGTTCGGATTGTCAGGTACAGATTGTACTCGGAAGCCTTGGTATAGTAGCTTAAAATCTTCTTTTCCTTTTCCTTAGAGTAAGCTTCGATTTTCTCATTGATTTGATTGAGCTTTTCTTTCAGCTTTTCAACGTCCGATTTAAGGCGCTTGTAACGCTTTTCGGGCGCTTCATCCATATCTCCGAAGGAGCTTTTTTCAAAATAAAGTCTCGAAAAAAGCCTTTCCGCCTTGTCATACATCGTCAGCGGAACGAAGTACACCGCCCACATATACGAGCCCTCCTCCATACAGGGGATAAACTCAATGTAGTCCATCTTGAAATTCTCGGTGCCGAGCTTTTTCAGATTTTCCTTGGGCAAGCGTCCGAAAACCGCCTTGACGTAATTCATATCGAGAAGCTCCTCGATATTGGCGTCAACGGACACAAAGTGGCTTGTTTCCTCCCTTGCGCGCTTGCACTCGTTGTATTCCTCAATCAGACTTTGCCGCTTGTCCTCCCATTTTTGAACCTTGCTCAAAAGCCTTTGGGAGTAATCGTCGATAGTCTCAAAGTCGGGCTTGAATTTCTTCTTTGTGTGGATATATCTCGGCTCAATAGATAGAATTTTAAGCGCCGCCGAGATCCTCGACATCGGCTCGCCGTAAATATTCTGCGGCGCGGCTCTGTTGAAGCCGACCATATCCGAGTAGAAGTTGCTGACCTCGTCGGGCTGAAAAGCCTTTGACTTTCCGAGAATCAGACAAACGTCGTTTAGGGCGTTTTTTCTGCCTATGATACTGAAAGCCTTTATGTTTTCAACACTCATTCAAATCACCTCCTTAGATTAATATATAAGAAGCAGCTCTATAACGCTGTTGTCAACCCTGTATCTCGCACCCTCGGTTAGACAAATCAGATTGTGCAGCTCGATTTCGCACAATATGATGTAGGAAATCATAACCGTTGACGGGCTGTCGGAGTAGTACATATTGTGCCTTGCCTTTTTGTACTTAACCTTCATCTCGAGCTCGTCGAGGTTGTCGTAATCGACCTTATCAATCAGCTTGCCGACCCTTGTTTCCGCCATTATGTCGTAAACCTGCTGGGCGGTCTCGGCGTTGCACATGGCGTCGATCGATTCGGGCTTGAGGTTGCCGAACGGAATGAGGTGGCTTTTGACCGTCTTTGCGTCGGCGTCATAATATTTCTTTAATCGAATTATATTTAAAAAATTCCTGTAATCTATGATCGTATCGAGAAAGCCCTTGAGCTCGCTCTTTTCGTCGGAGTTACCCGACTTATCGATTGCCTTGTAAAGCTCGATATACAGTCTCGAGTAGAGCTCGCTTTCAATCTCGGTGATCGGGATCTGCTTATACTCCTGTGAGTTATACTTACTGAGAAGCGCGCTGTAGCGGGTTTTCTTTACAGCCTCCAAAAACTGCTCAAAAGTTTCGACCTTCGCCAGAGCGTTCAGATCAATCGAGGTTTTCTTAGCGATATGAGCGGGAACCGTAAAGTTATACTGTCTCTTCTCACGCGAGTTGAGCATGGTAAGAATCCTTATGATCTCGCTTATCTCCGTCTTATGGGCAACATACGCCGAGATATCCTCACCGACGCTCAGCTCATACCTGCAAAGCGTATCAAACTCATTGATCTGGTACTGCCGCAAAAGACTTTCAAACAGTCCTCGGCGCATTCCTCTCTCGTTCGCCTCGCCGAAGGCGTTTATATAATGTGTATTCGATTTTAAATACGACATAACGTCGGGCACGCTCTCGCAGTTAAGAAGCGCCTTATAGTCCTTCTCCTTCAACCGCTTTCCATACTTCGCCTTAGCCCGCGTATAAACCGCATAACTGGTATTCATTTTTTTTAATTCTCCTCGTCAAGCTAGTTGTTCGCCTGTCTGAACGTTCATATCCCCCTTACCTTTCAGCCCTATGAAGGTCTGCTGCGGGAGGTTACGTTCATCTATGCAGATACTCGTCAAGCTCGTTGTACGCCTGTCTGAGCATAATTCAACTTTCAACTCTCAACTTATCATTTATTAAGACTCAGGCAAGCACTTCTCCGACGATCTCGTCTACCCATTTGTCCGCGTTTTCGTCGAAGCTCTTTTTCAGTTCCTCGATTTGCTTATCCCTGAGCGCCTTATTTTTTTGAAACTTCTTTTCGCTTTCGCTTTCGATAATCTTCTTCTGAGTCTCAGCCTCAACCTTCGCGTCGGACATATATTTTTCGTAAACTTTTTTTGACTCTTCCTTTATTTTTTCCTCGTATTCTTCCTTTTGCTTTTGGGTCTCCTCGCCGAACGCCTTTGCCTTTTCGTCGATTTCAACCAATTTTTTTATAACATCATTCATAAATCTATACTCCTTTAGGGTACCTTCCGACCGAAAAAAGGGTCTTGTACCCCATTTAAAATCAAATACAAGTTATTGTAGCACAACAGCACCCAAAAATCAATATATTTTGCAAGAAAGCTCATTTAATATTGCAAAAAGCGTCGACCGAAAAAATCGGCCGACGCGCGGTTTATTTTCTTTTATCGCATTTAAAAGCGCAGTTTCCGCAGTCGCAGGAGCAGCGCTTTCCTTTTTTTCTGCGGCTGATGATAACCGCGACAGCGGTGACCACCGCCGCGGCCAAGACGATTACAATTACAATATCGGCAGTACTCACGCTAGCCTCCCATTGTACACAGCACGCAGACAAGATGCGCGAGCGTAGCCGCGAAATAAGCAACAACGCACTGCCACACAACAACGCCCGCCGCCCATTTATAGCCGAGCTCACGCTTTACGGAAGCGATAGCCGCGACACACGGCGTATAAAGCAGGCTGAAAACGAGAATCGAAACAGCCGAAATCGAGGTGATCGCCGTCTCGATACCGCCGTTATAAAGAATCTCCAGTGTGGAAACGACGCTCTCCTTAGCCATACAACCGCTTATCATCGCTGTGACAATCTTCCAGTCACCCATACCGATCGGTGCGAAAACGGGTGTGAGAAAGCCCGAAATCTGCGCGAGTATACTCTGCTGAGAGTCAGTGACCATATTGAACTGGAAATTAAAATTCCTAAGAAACCAAACGATAATCGTCGAGACAAATATAACGGTAAACGCTCTCTGTATAAAATCCTTTGCCTTTTCCCACAAAAGCTTGGCGACGTTTTTCAGCGCGGGGAGCCTGTAATTCGGAAGCTCCATAACAAACGGAACCGCCTCTCCCCTGAAAATCGTCTTTTTGTAAAACAGCGCTATAAGCACGCCCGAAACAATACCCAAAAGGTAGAGCCCCGAAATCACGAGCCAGCTGTATTCCTTAAAAAACGCGTTCACAAAGAAAGCGTAAATCGGCAGCTTCGCGGAGCAGCTCATAAACGGAGTGAGCAGGATCGTCATTTTTCTGTCGCGCTCACTCGGCAGTGTTCGGGTAGCCATTACCGCGGGGACGGTACAGCCGAAGCCTATCAGCATCGGCACTATACTGCGCCCCGAAAGTCCGATTCTTCTCAAAAGCTTATCCATAAAGAACGCGACCCTCGCGAGGTAACCGCTGTCCTCGAGCATTGACAAAAACAAAAACAGCACAACGATAATCGGCAAAAAGCTCAGCACGCTTCCGATTCCCGTAAAAATACCGTCGGTAATCAATCCCGTAACAATCGGGTTGACATTGATCCCCTCAAGAGCGCTCCTCGTAAACTCGGTCAGACTGTCGATTCCGTCCTCAAGCAAGCCCTGAAGCGTACCGCCGATAACACCGAAGGTCAGCCAGAAAATAGCCGCCATTATCAGAATAAAGGTCGGGATCGCTGTGAATTTGCCCGTTAATATCCTATCGATCCTTGTGCTTCGGATATGCTCCTTGCTCTCCTTGGGCTTAACGACGGTCTGATGGCAGACCCTCCTGATAAACGAAAAACGCATATCCGCGATCGCTGCGTTGCGGTCAAGCCCGCGTTCTCTCTCCATCTGACCTATAATATGCTCGAGCATTTCCTTTTCGCCGTCGTCGAGTCCGAGCCTTTTAAGCACAAGCTTGTCGCCCTCGACCACCTTGCTCGCCGCGAAATACAGCGGTAAATCCGCTTCCTTTGCCTTATCCTCAATAAGGTGTCTGACGGCGTGCAGACAGCGGTGAACCGCTCCGCCCTTATCGTCGCATGAGCAAAAATCCTGCCGCAGCGGTTTTTCCTGATAGTGAGCGATGTGAACAGCGTGCTTCACGAGCTCGTCGACGCCCTGATTCTTAGCCGCTGAAATCGGTATGACAGGCACTCCCAAAAGCGCCTCGAGAGTATTCACGTCCACCGAACCGCCGTTCGCTGTGAGCTCATCCATAATATTCAGCGTAACGACCATCGGAATGTCCATCTCCAAAAGCTGCATCGTCAGATAAAGATTACGCTCGATATTCGTCGCGTCGAGTATATTTATAATCGCCTTCGGCTTTTCGTCCAGCACAAAATTACGCGAGACGATTTCCTCGCTCGTATAAGGCGACATTGAGTAAATTCCGGGCAAATCGGTAATCAGGGTATTTTTACATCCCTTGATCACGCCGTCCTTTCGGTCAACTGTGACCCCGGGGAAATTTCCCACGTGCTGATTAGAGCCCGTGAGCTGATTAAACAGCGTGGTCTTTCCGCAATTCTGGTTGCCGACAAGCGCGTATGTAAGCGTAACGCTGTCGGGCAGAGGATTTCCGCTTCCCTTTTTATGGAACCTTCCTCCCTCGCCGAGACCCGGGTGATTGCTTCTGTTGAGCCTTCTGCGCGGCTTTTCGCTCTCCGCGGACAAGGGCTCGACCGTGATTTTTTCGGCGTCATCGCGTCTGAGCGTCAGCTCGTAGTCGTGAAGCGAGAACTGCATGGGATCCCCCATGGGAGCGAGCTTCACAAGCTTGATCTCAATCTCTGGGATAACGCCCATATCGAGAAAATGCTGTCTGAGCTCACCCTCGCCGCCGACTGACTTGATAACGGCGGACTGTCCGATTTCCAACTCGTTTAAATTCATACACATTACTCCGTAAACTACCTATAAATCAAGTTGAACCGACCATTAACAAAAGTCAATGGTTAGCTCATCCTAACTTTTTATTTTAACAGAACAACTTGCTTTTGTCAACAAAAAAAGCAACCTTCCGCCAAAACCCCGTTATTTCCTCAAATACTCCGAGGACACGGGAAAATTAAAGTATGTATTCGGAAAAGGCTCATCCTCCAGAGTAAAGTGCCACCATTCGCAATCAATCGGCTGAAAACCGTTGCGCGTCATCGCGCGCCTCAGAATCATCCTGTTTTCATACTGTTCCTCGGTTATTCCTTTGTAATCAGGGTGGGACGTCTCGCAGAACAAATCAAACGGACTTCCCATATCGAGCTCCTTGCCCGTATTCATATCGAACAGGGTCAAATCAACTGTGCTTCCCCGACTGTGGCTCGATTGCTTCGCGATATATCCCTTCTCAAAAAGCTCCTGCTTTTCAAGCTCGGGATAAAAATACGGCTTCATCCGCACATCCTTATCCTCTATTCCCCACAGCACAAAATGCTTTACGGCGCAGGTGGGACGATAGGCGTCGAAAACCTTCAGCCTGAACCCCTGCACCAGCATTTCATTACTGACCGCTTTAAGCGAACGCGCCGCCTCCTTCGTCAAAAGCGCGCAGGGCTCCTCATAACCGTCTATTCGTTCCCCTATAAAATTGTAGGTTGAATAGTACCTTATTTCCTGAATTATGCTCGGCACATAATCCCCGAGCAGTACAAAGCCCGCGGGATTCGCCGTAATATCCGACTTATAGCTCATATAACTCTCCTTTATGCTTATTTTATAAACCTTTTGATTTCCTTTATATCTGTATTCGGGAACAGCCTGCAAAAATGACTGAGCACTCTCTCATACGATTCCTCGGGAGAACGTCTGTAAGCGTTATCCGCAAAACAACTGCCCATAAACCTCTCGGGCGTAGAGTACTCCGCGACGCCCCAGCCGTAGGGCTCTCCGCGTTTGTTTTTCATATAAACAAAATCGCTTATTGTGACGTAGCACTGAGCCTGCAGGCGGTTCATTATTGTGTCAAAGCCCTTGTTTCCGCCCTTTCGGTAATCGCCGAGCTCCTTTAGCCTTTTCGAGATTATCGGCGCGTTGGCGCTGACCAGATCATAAAGCCGCTTGTCCCTGTAAGACGCGAGTCCGTCGTCGAAACGGGCGTCAAAATCGTAACCGTCGCGGCGATAATTCGCGAAATCGAAAAACCACTCGCGGCTGATGTAGCAAGCCTTTTTCTCAAAGAATTTTCCGTAAGCGCAGCCTGTTTCGCGTATTACGGGTCCCTTCCATTCCCACGCGCTCCACTCGCCTGAGTCAGAGTGCCACCAGCACTCGGGCGAGATGTGCTCCTCAATCGAAAAGCCGCTGATTGAGTTTTCAAAGAACGGAACAAATCCGTACTCGTTTATAGCTTCAATCAGGTCTGATTTGCTTTTGATTATAAAATCGGAAAACATTAAGCCTCTCCAATCAGCCTTACAACGATCGGGCTTGCTCCCAGCGCGGGGAGCACCTTGTCAGTCAAGGCCTTTGTTTTAAACTTCAGAGAGCTTGTGTTCACGCAGGGATGGCACCCGAAATATTCCTCCTTCAGAACATCCTCGTCCACCACAAGCTGAACCTTGTTTTCCCTGTCATTCATCAACCCCAGAACGGACACGCTTCCGGGGAACAGGTCGAGCAGCTCCTTCATATATGATTCATCCGCGAACGAAAGCCTGCTTATTCCCATTTGCTTGGAGAGCTCCTTTGTTTTAAAGGGCTTATCGCCGGGCATAATGAGAAGATAAAATTTTGTTTTCTGACGATTGCACAGGAAAAGATTTTTACAAATACGCACGTTCAGAACAGCGTCGATTTTTTCGCACGCCTCCATTGTTGTCGCGGGTTCATCGGGGTGGTCTGTACGCTCGTACTCGATCCCTAACTTGTCAAGAAATTCATACACCCGTATTTCTCTGTCCTGCCGACCCTGAGTGTCTGTCGGCGAGCCTTTATATAACTCCATAAGTTTCTCCCCTTACCAAAAGTACTATGTAATATTTCAAACCAAATTGATAATCCAACAGGCTCATTCTTTTCCTCACAATTCTTTATCATTATATCAAAGTATTATTCCTCTGTCTATAGAACTGTTGCGAAATTGATTTTAAAACAGAGAACAGCCGAAAAAATCGGCACCCGTTTTCACGAGTGCCGATAAAGAAGGAGAAACGTATTGCGAATGTCAATTACTTGACTGTTACTTTTATTCTCTTATAAGCTCCGCTCTGGGCGTAAGCATAAATATAGCAGGTTCCCTTTTTCTTTGCTGTGATTTTACCCTTTGAGTTAACCGTCGCGATCTTTTTATCTGAGGATTCGTATTTGATACCCCGATGCTTCCTGACAGTCAGCTTCTTGCTCTGAGCGACAGCCTTGGCTTTGAGCTTAAAGGTCTTGCCTGCTTTTAAAGCTACCTTGTTATTCTTTGCGGCTGTTGTGACGCTCTTGTAGTTTCCAACCTTACCTCCCTTTGTCGCGACGTGAATTGTTTTTGAAGTAGAAATCACCTTTCCGTTTTTATCAACCGCGACTATAAGGAATTTATAGTATGTTCCTTTTTTCAGCTTTTTGCCCGCGACGTTTGTGACCTTAACGGAGCTTTTTGAGCCTGAAACTGTCGCAAGCATTTTGTACTTATTGGATGTACCGCATTTATTGGCGTAGATTACATACTTAACGGCTCCGCTTATCTTGTTCCATTTTAAAGTAAGAGCTTGTTTCTTTATATTCGTTGCTCTTGCCTTTAACGCGCCGAAGGTCGAACCCGCGATTTCCTCGGTTTTACTTGTTTTGATTTTTGAGTCAACCGTTTTAAAATCATCTTTGCTTGCCTGAGCTTCGGCTGCTTCGGTTGCTTCGGTGGAAGAAGAAGTCGGCTGCTCTGTGGATTCCGTCGCGGGAGCCTGTGTTGTTTCCTGTACGGAAGGCTCGGTAACCTCCGTTACGGAAGCCGCGGCGGTTTCGGTTGCTTCCGTTGAAGTCGGTTCAGCGGCTTCTGTTGTCGCAGGCTCGGTGGATTTGGTTGCTTCCGTCGAAGTCGGTTCGGCGGCTTCTGTTGTCGCAGGCTCGGTAGATTTGGTTGCTTCCGTTGAAGTCGGTTCAGCGGCTTCTGTCGCGGTGGCTTCTGTCACGGGATTTGTCAAAGAAGTCTCTGCAGGCTCCTGAGTCGAGCTCTCTGTTGTCGGCTCAATGGTCTGAGCTTCCGTTGTTTCCTCGGAAGTTTTTCCCTTTGTTTTTACGGTAATCGTTAAGTCACCTGCAACCTTTGTAACTCTGTAAATGTTCTCAGTGCCGAGTTCGGCGGGAGTTTTGAGGTTTTTGTAGCTTCCGTCTACCGTTACGGTATCTATCTCATATCCGTCGGCAGCTACTACGGCGAAGTTCACCTGTCCGTCGCCGGTGCTGTCGGGTACACCCGAGGTTGAATTTCTCGAAACAGCTGTAGTTACACCCGTTTCGCTCGCCGCTTTATAATCCTGTGTGTAGTAAAAGTTTATGCTTGAGTTTTCATCCGTCACAAAGGAAATATTATATCCCTTATCGGCTTCCTCCTCGCCTGTTTCGGCGGTGGTGGTAACGGTAATAGTAAGGTCGCTCGCTACCTTTGTGATACGGTAGAGGTTGTCGATAAGCTCTGTGAGCGAAAGGTCTTTAAGGTTTTTGTACGTACCGTCAACATTTACGCTTTCTACCTTATATCCGTCGTCCGTTACTACACGGAAATTGATTTGACCCTCGCCGGTGCCGTCGGATTCGCCTGTGTCGCTGTTGCGGGCAACCGCGGTTTTTGCGTTGGTTTCGCTCGCTGTTTTATAATCCTGTGTATAGTAAACCTCGATCGACGCGTGTTCATCGGTATTAAATGTCGCGGTGTAAACTGTGGTGTTTTCCGTAGGAGTGATAACGGTATCATCCTCAACGTATTCCGTAACTGTCGCGGACTTCGCGATTGACTTGCGCTCGACCGCGCCACAATCCTGACAGGTGTATTTTATTACGCCGTTTTCGGTTGTACCGTCATCCCAATTGTGCGCGAAGGCGTTTGACTTACAGCTGTCTACGCTTGCGGAAGTTGATACCGAACAGCTGCCGAGGCTCGGAGCTGAATAAAGCAGATAGTTTATATTCCTGACCAGCTTTTCACTTCTTAGAGTTGTTCCCGAGCTCGTCACATTTATAACCGTTCCCGAGTTATATGAGCTTGAGCTTGTATACGCTTTCTGACTTGAGCCTGAGAGATTGACTCCCATTCCCCGTGAGCCCGCGGCAAATACCGTCGCGCCGTTTATTGTTACTGTACCGTCAGCGTCTAAAGGAGAGTTATCCCCGCCGCTTCTCATTGAAAGAACCGTTATATCTCCGCCGAGCAGATTCAACGCTCCGTTTGAGTCGAGGCCGTCGCCCTCGCAGTCAACATAAAAGCTGCCGCCGTAAATATTGAGCGAGTAATTGCCTGTGGATTGGCTCTGTCCTCCGGGATTAAAGCTGCCCTGTCCCGGACGGTTCCCGCCGGGTCTGAAACTGTCGCCGCCCTGCTGACCCTGAGTTCCGTTTGAGCTGCCGCCCGCCGCGTTGATACCGTCGTCGGAGGCTTTTACATAATACTTGCCCGAATAAGCGTTTACAACAGCGCCCTCCAAGCCTTCGTAAGATGAGTAGATATATATTTCGGGATCGCGCTCATAGCCGTTCTCAGTTCCGAGTGTAAGAGTCGCGTCGGCGTGTACGCCGTCGTCGCCTGTATAAATCTTAAAAGTGCCGCCTGTTATGTCGCAGTAGCCGTCGGAATGAATCGCGTCGTCGGCTGTGTTGAGGTTAAATGTACCTCCGTTTATTACGAGCTCGTTAGTCGGAGCGGTTTCGTTGTTGTTATTGCCCGAAGCCTTTAAGCCCTTGCAGCTCATTGTGTCCTTGTTGAAGCCTGAGCTTTTGTAGCCGTCGAGCGTTTTTATATCGAATGTACCGTTGTTAACGGTAAGCTTTTCCGCCGCTACAATTCCGTCGCCCTGAGCGTTGATCGTAAAGGAGCCGCCGTTGATTGTGACTGTACCCGCGGAGGCTGTGTCGCCTTCGTCAGGCTCGGACTTTATGCCGTCGTTGCCGGATGTTACATCAAATGTGCCCGCGTTGATTACGATACTTCCGTCAAAGCCTATGCCGTTGTTTACTGCTGTCGCCTTGATTGTACCGCCGTCAACGGTGAGCGAGCTTTCCGCGCCGCCTTTTATCGCGTTCTTCGCGTTGCCGACGGCGTTCAGAGTACCGTCGCCGAAGATTGAAAGACTCGAGCCCGACTTGACCTTGATTGCCGCGCCCTCGAAATTATCGGGGTCGGTGGTTTCCTTTGAAGCATCCTCGTTGTTTGTGATAGTGCTTGTGCCGACAAGCTTCATCAGAACCGAGGAGCTTTTCTTGACAATAATCGGAGCCGTGTTTGAGCTTGAAAGTGTGAGGTTATCGAGAATAAGAGTTACATTTGTTAAGCTCTTTGCGACCTCAACCGTACCCTCCGAGCAGGAGCCCGTTATTCTGTAGGTTCCGTCCGAGGTGATTTTGAGCGATGCTCCGTCTATCGAATAACCCGAGCCGCTTACGGTTTCGGTTATGCCGCTTTCCGTGAAGGTGAGCGTCGCCTGCTCCTTTGAGTAAGCGCTCGCGGTGAGCGGAAATACCGACAGCAGCATCAATAAAACGAGTATTACGCTGAATAATTTCTTGGTTTTCATATTTTTGACCTCCAATCGTTTTCCGTTAAATCCGGAAATCTCCTGTATTACAACCACATAATACAGGAGATTTATTGAAGAAACATTGAATTTTTTATTTTTCTTCGTCAAGCGCGAAACATTTCTCTCAAACCATCCTCAGGCTCACTTCAAAAATAACCTTTCCGTCCTTACAGTCAACGGTAATTTCACCCTTGTGAGCTTCAACAATCGACTTTGCTATAGAAAGTCCCAAGCCGTAGTGATTGCCGCCGTCATCGTTTCTCGCCTCATTAACGCGGTAGAACCGGTCAAAAAGCAGAATTCTTTTTTCTTCGGGTATTTCCTCGCCGTTGTTGATTACTTTCAGAACCGCCTTGTTGTGATTCTTTAAAAGCTTCACCTCAATATCGCCGCCCGTAGAATGTTCAATAGCGTTATCAATCAGAATCGACACAAGCTGACTGAGCTGTGAGGAATTGCCGTTCACGCATATTTCGTCCTCAACCTTGTCATAATCAATTTCAATTCCTTTATCAAAGGCTATGCTCTCAAAGGGTAAAATCTCGCCGATCACGATGTGGCTGAAATCTACCTTTTCAAGCTTGAGCTCGTTCTTATCGGTTTTCGCAAGCGTCATAAGCTGTTTAATAAGAATCGACATCCTCTCGTTTTCATAAACGATATTACTGAGCCAGCGGTTCTCGCCGATTTCACCCGCGAGCACCTCGGCGTTAGTCGAAATTACGGTCACGGGAGTTTTCAGCTCATGACCCGCGTCGGAAATAAAACGCTTCTGAGCTTCATGATTCTTTTCAAGCGGACGGATAATCAGATTTGCGAGAAGTACCGACAACGCGAAAACAATCATCAGAGAAACCGCTCCGAATATCAAAGTGAATTTTAAAAGCGTGCTTATATTTTTGTCAAAGCCCGATCTGTCCATAAACACAACCAGAGTGTAATCATCCGTTTTCTGAACGAGATAATTATAACCGTTGAGCTTTCCTTTTTCCTCATTTGAATCAATCGCGGATTTCGCCATATCTGTCAAATCCGAATCGGACATCGACTGTCTGCCGTTATCGATATCCTTTACATTATTCTTGCTGTCAAAGCATACGGAGTAGAACGCCACAGCGTCGTATTCTCTTTCGTCCTCGGGCTTGGGCGGAGGAGCGTCATCACGGTTGTCGTTCTGATTATCGCCTTCATCCTGTATTCTTTTTTCGTCGGACTTCGAGGGATTGCCCTCCTGTCCGTAAATGTGCGTATAACGCTCGAGCATTTGCTCGTCCCTCTGAGACATCTCAATATAGCTCGAAAAGTAAATCACGCCGAAGGTACCCGCTAAAAGCAGCGTCATTATCGTCATAATAGAGGCGATGATTTTTATTTTTGATTTTTTAAACATTTTCAGCCTCCGTATCTGAGCTCATAGCCGATTCCCCTCACGGATTTAATTTCGGTTTTCGCGCCGATGAATTTGAGCTTTTTTCTTGTAAACGATATGTAAACCTCGACGTTGTTGTACTCAGCCTCACTGTCGTAATTCCAGATCTTCATTGCGAGGCTCTCGCGCTCCATAACACGGTTTTTGTTGATAAGCAGGTGACGCATTATGTTGAATTCCTTTTCCTTAAGGCGAACGGACTGACCGTTTGTTTTACAAATAAGCATACAGCTCTCGGTATTGAGCTCAATATCGCCGAACTCAAGCTTGCTGTCATTATTAACTCCCGAATATCTGCGCTCGAGCGCCCGAAGCCGCGCGAGGAGCTCTTTTGTCATAAACGGCTTTGTGAGGTAATCATCCGCGCCGCTGTCGAGCCCCTCGACCTTGTCGTCGAGCTCGCCCTTTGCCGTAAGCATAAGGATTGGAGTTTTTATGCCGTCGCGTCTTACCTTCTTCGCTATTTCAAAGCCCGACATCCCGGGCAGCATAACGTCGAGAATCATAATATCATACGCGTCGCTCTGAGCGGCGTAAAGCCCCTCGTCCCCGTCGTTCATAATATCTACCTCATATTTTTCTTTCCTCAGAATAGCGGCAAGAGCCTCAGCCATTCTTTTCTCGTCCTCAACCAAAAGCAAACGCATAAAACCACCTCTTTTAATCATTGAATTAATTATAACACAGTTTTTTAAATAAAGTATTGTATTTTTTTTAACCTATAATAAAGATATTTTATTGAAAAAATATTGAAAAACTTATTATTGAAGTAAATAACGAAAAAGTATATAATATCAATATAAATTTTTCGAGGTGATACAACAATGATAAATAAACTATTCGATGAATTATCAAAGCTGGAACAGGTAGAAGCAATAGCGCTTGGCGGCTCGCGTTCAGGGGAAACATATGACGAAAACTCAGATTATGATATTTATGTTTATATTTCCGCGCCAATCGAAGAGGAGACCCGCAGAAATATACTGAGCAGATATTGCGGTTATATTGAAATAGGCAACGATTACTGGGAGCTTGAAGATAACTGCATTCTTAAAAACGGTATCGACATTGACATAATATACCGCGATTTGGATTCATTCTGCGAAGATGTTTCTCTTGTTGTTGAAGAAAAAAGGGCGCATAACGGTTATACAACATGTATGTGGCACAATCTGCTGACATGCAAAATTATCTATGACAAAAAAGGCGCTCTTCAAAAAGCAAAAAACCGATTTAATATCGCTTATCCCGATAAACTGCAAAAAAACATTATTGAAAGAAACGCTAATCTTTTATATGCTTCTATGCCTGCGTATTCCCGCCAGATTCTGAAGGCGTCGGGAAGGAACGACAGAGTAAGTATAATACATAGAACAGCCGCTTTTTTGGAGTCGTATTTTGATATTATTCTGGCATTGAACAAGCTGACTCATCCGGGCGAAAAACGTCTGGTTGAATATTGTAAAAATAATTGCGATATTTTACCGAATAGATTCGAAGATAATCTTAACAGGTTATTTGATGATATGATAATCCATAGTGACAGCTTGAACAATGATATCGAAGCTATTGTCTCAGCGCTCAAGCCATTATTAACGGACTATGATATAGAAATATAATATGATTTGACACCCAAAAGAAACGGAGACGGTCGCCCGTCTCCGCATTTTTCTTGTGTTATCTGACTGTCCGTCCCGCTTTTCTTTTCCGCTTGTTTTCGTACATAATGCGGTCTGCGCGCGACGCGGTGTCGTCCACCGAGCTGTCGATTTCGGGGTCATACCATGCTGTGCCCATCGAAATGTAAGAGCGTTCCCATTCGTTTTCGACGGAGCTGTTGAGCTCCTCGCTGTTTTTCTCAAATTCCGACTCAAGTCTCTCGGCGTTGTTGTAATCGTCACTGATCAGAATCGCGCAGAACTCGTCTCCTCCCAGCCTGAACACAGGGCTGTGCCTGAATGTCCTGCAAATCAGCCTCGCCGCTGTTTTGAGGTATTCGTCTCCCTTGTCGTGTCCGTATTTATCGTTTATGTACTTGAGGTCGTCGCAGTCAAACATACTGATTGCGAACTGAGTTACCTCGCCGTTCTTCACCTGCTCCTGAAGTCCTCGGACGTAGTCGGTGTAGCCGCCCTTGTTGCGCACAGCCGTCAGCGCATCCACATAAACGCGCTTGCTCAGGTCATCCGCGAGCTGACGCTGCTTGCTCGCGTTTTGCCTGGCCACAATCAGCCGCCTCTGGAAAATAATCATCATAAGCATAGCGACGATTACCACAACAATCACGATAACGAGCGGCATATGTTCCCTCGCGAAATCAAGCAGACTGACGCTTGTCTCACGATCGTCGGAGAAGTACTGAGTCAGCGCCATATTGATTGTCGTCTCGGGGATTATGTTTACGATCTTGTCCAGAATTGCGTACAGCTGAGTGTCGCTCTCATTGACGGCGATGGAAAACGAGATGTCGTTGCCCGTGTCGAGCGCAATAAGGTGGTATTTTTCGCACAGCTTGCTTAAATTGTTGTAGCGATAACTGCTTATGAGAAGACAGTCGGCCTTGCCGTCGGACACCGCCTTGAGCGCCTTTCGGATATTTTTGCTTTCAATTGACTTCCACTTTGGATAGAAGTCCTTCAGGATCGAGTCGTAGTTGAGGTTGTCCTTTTCAATTACGGTGGTAATTTTGTCCTCGGGCGTAAAGCTTCGCTCGTCGTCGCTTCGAATCAGCGTGTAGAGCGTGGACTGCGTCAGCTCAGGGGTCAGAAGAATGTTTTTCTGCTCGCCGTCATATATACTGAAATTTGCGGGGAATATACAGTCTACCTCGCCGCTTTTCAGTCCTCGCATAGCCTTTTCCATGTTTGGATAGGCGGTTGTCTCGAATTCTATCTTTGCGTTCACAAAACATCCCGACGCCTCGTCGAGAAAATCCTTGAGAGCTCCCGTCAGACTGCCCGTAAGCTTGTCCTTGGCGCAGAACGCGAGGTAGTCGTCGAGATAGCCGACACGTATGCTCCCGTGGGAGGACAGCCAGTTCTTTTCCTCGCGATTGAGAAAGAGGTGAGAGCCCTCTTGCTTGACGTATTTCGCGAACAGGTTGTTGTTATAGAAACGGTTTTCGTCCTGAATGCTCTGGAGCGCGCCGTTGAGGTCGGCGAGCAGGTCGGGACGGGTCTTGCTGACCGCAAAGTAGATTTCGGAATAGCCGACCTTAGCAACGGGAACCATAACATCCGTATACGATGAGTTGTCCAGCGTAATGTAGCCGTCGAGCTCGCCGTTTTTAAGCATTTCAACAGACTCGTCCTCCGAGGTTGTCAGTTCAACGATTTCGGTTTTTATATTCCGCTTTTTTTCCCATTCCTTAAAAAAGTCGATCTGAACCGCGCCCTTGTTGGCGCCGATTTTTTTGCCGTTAAAATATGAATAGTCCTGCTCAAAATTCTGAACGTTGTTCGCAGAGATGTAAAGATAGTATTCCTCGCTGCCCATTTCATACTCGGGAAACAGCATTTTCTTTGAGCGCTCCTCAGTGTAGGTAACACCGCTCATGAGGTCGATTTCGCCGTCGCAAAGCTTCTGCATAAGCTGAGCCCAGCTGCCCTCGACATACTCGTAAGTCCAGCCCGTATATGACGCAATCTTCCTCTGATATTCATAGGCATAGCCTGTTCTTCTTTTAGAGGAATCCGTCTTGTTGAAGGCGGACTCAAACCAACCGACGCGAACCTTCTTTGTGTTGCTGTCGGACTGCGCGGAGGCAGAAAGCGGAAACAGTGTCAACATGAGAATCATGCACATCAGAACCGATGCCGCTTTTACCTTCATAATACCAATCCTTTCCCTAATCTATACATTTGTCACATTTACCATTCATTATTTTTATAATTATATCATTTTTGTTCACGTTAATCAACAAAATTATTAAAATATTCGACAGTTTTTTATTACGGTAAAGCGTCGGCTGCAAAAACCCGCCGCAGCACAAGCTCAACCCCTGTATATTCAAGGTTTAAGAGGGTGTTTAGCCCACACAGCTTTTTCGTCTGAGCCTCTAAACAACAAACAGGCGACAGCATCTCAGCCATCGCCTGTCATTTAAACAAATTCTTTTAAATAAAAAAGAACACTCACTATCTGATGTTGGCATCTTCCTATTTTCACAGGCCGTCGCCAGCCAACTATCTTCGGCACTACAGGGCTTAACTTCCGTGTTCGGTATGGGAACGGGTGGACCCCCTGCGTCATCAACAC
>JAFNSO010000103.1 GCA_017384945.1 Ruminococcus sp.
GATCAGGCCGGCGATGATCATCACGACGACGACGTTCATGGTGCTGAACGGGATGGCGTTGATCAGCGTGGCGGCGAGTCCGGTCTTGCCCCCAGCTAGCGGCTCTTTCAATCAGCTTGCCTGCGGGTGTGATCGCGTCCATCTGAGACATATTTGTATGAAGATGAAGCTCAACGCGCTTTTTGGGAGCGTTATCGACAATCTTTACCTTTGAGGCTGTGCCGATGCTTCTCGCGTTAAGCACCAATCCGCCCGCAAAGCGATCGTATTCAACGTCACCGCTTACAACGATTGTCGAGCCCTTTTTGATTTCGTCACAGACTGCGGTAGCCTTTATCGGTCCGAAAACCTTGACCGTTACAGAGCCTGTGTAGTCGGTTATATCAAAATTGAAAATGTTCTTGTCGCCAGACTTTGTGACCTTCTTTTCAAGGTCAAATACGTCTCCCCAGACGGTTGCCTTGCCTGTGTCGTACTCGATTTTTCCGACAGGCATAAGCTTGCTCTTAATCATTCTTCCGTACAGCGGTCGGATCGAACGTGTAATAATCTGAGGCGTGAGAAATTTTCCTTCGCGGATTTCAATTTCCTCGGTGACGCTTTCGGCTCTGCTCTTCGCGGACTCCTTGGCGTTAGTCTCCTCTTCCTCAAACATTTCCGCTATTTTTTCGAGATTTTCTCGGTGAAGCTGTTTCTCTGTATTGATCTGAGCCTCGATGTACTGCTGATTGTCGGAATTAATCTCGGTAACGCCGTTGTATCTTACATTAATATTCAGAGAAAACTCCTTAAAAATCAAGCGTGACAGCGCAGCGTCAAACTCAATGCTGTCGAGCAGGGCTTTTCCGCCGTTTTTAAGGGAAATAATCAGAGTATCGTCGTCAAGCACGACCTCGCTTGAACGGAAGGTTCCGTTTATGCGGGGCATTTTTGTCTTTAGTTCGTCGACAAGCTCAAAAAAATAGTTTTCGTTAAAAAGCGAGGAAGGGTAAGTTGTCTCAATATCGACCTTTGTAAACGCTAAAGGAGAAAGCCTAAGACTGTTCTCGGTTTCTCTCAGCCTTGTCTTTTTCAAAAGTACCGACGGACGAAGAAATATTACGCAGGTTCTGAGCGACTGATTGATGGTAACACGCTCAATTTCACTGTCAAGGATATCTTTGCTTATTTTGTTTTTATCTATGTATTTTCCGAAGATTTCCTCAAATTTTTTCATTATACTTCCTTAGTTATATTATGAATCCTTTTCTACTTCATCAAGCAAGGCGTCAACAAGCTTATCCTCGCTGACCTTGTAAAGGATTTCGCCCTTTTTGAATACAAGTCCGTTGCCGTCGCCGCCCGCGATTCCGTAGTCGGCTTCTCTTGCCTCGCCCGGACCGTTTACGACGCAGCCCATAACAGCGACCTTGATATCCCTATCGCAGTCGCGAAGTCTCTCCTGAACCTCGTTCGCGAGTGAAATCAAATCAACCTTTGTTCTTCCGCAGGTCGGACAGGAAACGAACTGTACTCCGCCTTTTCTGATGTCGAGAGATTTTAAAATATCCTTCGCGGCGTAGACCTCTCTTACGGGGTCGGCTGTAAGAGAAACACGGATCGTATCGCCGATTCCGTGAAGCAGAAGCGAACCGATTCCCGCGGAGGATTTTATTATACCGAGTCTTTCGGTTCCCGCCTCGGTCACTCCGAGGTGAAGCGGATAATCGCACTTTTCCGCCGTGATTTCATACGCTCTGACCATTGTTTTGACTGTTGAACTTTTCATTGACAGAACAATGTCGTTAAAATCAAATTTTTCGAGTAAGGAAGCGTGATAAAGCGCGCTCTCGCAAAGCGCCTCGGGCGTCGGAGAGCCGTATTTTGCCAGAATGTCTTTCTCGAGAGAACCGCTGTTCACGCCTATTCTGATTGGAATGTTTTTATTAGCGCACGCCTTCGCGACAGCCTTTACCCTGTCGTCCGAGCCGATGTTTCCCGGGTTGATGCGGATTTTATCAATTCCCGCCTCGACCGCCTCAAGCGCGAGCTTATAGTCAAAATGAATATCAGCGACCAGCGGAACGCTGACGGCGCTTTTTATCGCGGGAATGAGCCTTACAGCGTCCTTGTTAGGGATCGCGGCTCTAATAATCTCACAGCCAGCTTTTTCAAGCGCCACCGCCTGCTTTACGCTGTCCTCTATGTTATCGGCGGGCACATTGAGCATCGACTGAATACTGACCTCAGCGCCGCCGCCTATTTTTACATTACCTGCTTTTACCTGAATTTTACTACCCATAATTATGCCTTTCTATTTGCCGAATGGGAGAAGCACCCATATATCCTTGACGGTTATCGCCGCCATAAACAATAACAGTATCGCCAGTCCCACGCCGTTAACGATTTGTTCAACCTTTCTCGGAATCGGCTTCTTGAATATAGCCTCAATCAGAAGGAAAAGGAAGCGTCCTCCGTCAAGCGCGGGAAACGGCAGCATATTGAAAATACCGAGGTTGACCGAAATGAGCATCATCATATAAAGAATGTTGTTGAACGCGTCGAGGAAGCTCTTCTCGAGTCCCTGGGACGCGACCTGAGTAATCGCGGACGCCGCCCCGACGGGTCCGGAGATATCCTGAATGGAGAACGCGCCCTGCGCGAGTCCGATCAGCGACGACCACACCATTCTCGCTACGGACACGGTCTGTATACCTGTCTGCTGCAAAACGGTTCCGACGTTCTTCTCGATCGGTTTTACATAAAAGTCCATCATAACCGAGGGAGTTTCGTCTTTTCCGTCCTTTAAATAAGTGTAGAATTGGACGTCCTTCAAGATGACGTTTTTCCCGTTTCTGAGAACCTCAACGTCCGTCTGATAACGAAGTCTGGTCTTTTTTACTTCAATTTCGGGAATTTTATATTTTTTAACGCCCGCGGCGTTTTCCATTTTGGCGTAATAATCGTCCATAACGGACTTAGCCTCAGTTTTATCCGTTACGGTGTTTATCTTTGCGCAGCCCTCGTTCAGAAGTTTGATAACCTTATCAAGTGTCTTTTCGTCGTACTTTTTGCTGTCAAACATATCCACATAAAGGTGGCAGAGCTCAATCGCGCAGTCCTGCTTGTAGATGACCGTCGAGTCTCCGCTTACCTCCTTGC
The DNA here is from genome assembly GCA_017384945.1 of Ruminococcus sp. Classification (GTDB taxonomy): domain Bacteria; phylum Bacillota; class Clostridia; order Oscillospirales; family Acutalibacteraceae; genus Ruminococcoides. The sequence continues at coordinate 3,142 of JAFNSO010000103.1, forward strand.
ACTTTGTGGTAGCGAGCGCGAAGGACATATCCTGCGCTGCCCAAATAGAGTAGTTATTTATTTTTGTGATGGTGTCTCCCGCCATAAGTCCGCAGTTGGCGGAAAAGGAGTTCTGCGGAAAGCTGTCGATTGTCGTTGAGGAAAAAGACGCGCTCTGCACAACGAGCACGAACATCATAATAAGTCCGAGCACGATATTCATAAACGCGCCCGCGACAATTATAATCATCCTTTTCCAGACCTTCGCGTTAGTGAAGGCTCGGGGATTATCGCTTTCCTCGTCCTCGCCCTCCATGGCGCAGTAGCCGCCTATCGGGAAGAGCCTTAAAGAATAAGTCGTCTCCCCTTTTTTTAAGCTGAACAGCTTCGGACCCATTCCCAAAGCGAACTCGTTAACCTGTACCCCGCTTTTCTTAGCGGTAAGAAAGTGACCTCCTTCATGAAAGAAGATAATCAGCTCAAAAAGCAATATTCCGATTACAATCAGAGCGATGACGGTCAAAATATGAAGCATAAATTCATCTCCGAATACTTATATGGATTTCAGAACATAATCTCTTGCGCGTCGGTCGGCGTCGAGCACATCCTGTACGCTTTTCGCCTCGATGTTGTCCTGTCTGAGCATAGCGCCCTCAACCAGATCTCCGATATCAAGGAAGGAAATCTTTCTCTCGCGGAAAAGTCGGTTTGCCTCCTCGTTGGCTCCGTTCGCGGCGGCGGCGCAGAGTCCTCCTCTGTCGATAGCCGCTTTGCACGCGCGCAGACACTTGAAGGTCTCATAATCGGGCTCAAAGAAAGTGAGCTTTCCGTAATCGGTAAGCGACAGCGCCTTTACGGGGGATTTTACCCTCGCGGGATAGGTAATCGCGTACTGGATCGGGATTCTCATATCGGGAACACCGAGCTGCGCGAGAACAGAATTATCCTGATACTCTATCATAGAATGGATCACGCTCTCGCGGTGAACAACAACGTCGATTTTGTCGGCGGGCATATCGAACAGCCACGACGCCTCGATAATCTCAAGTCCCTTGTTCATCATTGTAGCGGAATCTATGGTGATTTTTGCTCCCATATCCCAGTTCGGGTGATTGAGCGCCTGCTCGACCGTTACGTCTTTGAGCTCGTCGACAGTCCTGCCGAAAAACGGGCCGCCCGAGGCTGTAAGAATCAGTCTCTTTAGGGCTCCCTTTTCGGGACAACCCTGCAGGCATTGGAAAATAGCCGAGTGCTCGCTGTCGACGGGATATAGCTTTACGCCGTTCTCACTTACAGCCTTCATTACGAGACTACCTCCCGCTACAAGTGTTTCCTTGTTCGCGAGCGCGATGTTTTTCTTTGCGTTAGCGGCGGCGAGAGTCGGCTCGAGTCCAACCATTCCGACAACGGAATTGAGGACCAAATCAGCCTCGGCGAGCGTCGCCGCCTCAATCAAGCCTTCCATACCGCATGAGACCTTTGTGTCGGTATCAGCGATATTTTGCTTGAACAAAGAGTACTTACTCTCATCAAAAATAACCGCGAGAGCAGGCTTGAACGCGCGAACCTGCTCTTCGAGTGTTTCAATATTAGTGTTAGCCGTGAGCGCCGATACATTCAGATTAAGATTATCGCATACATCGAGCGCCTGAGTTCCGATTGAGCCTGTGGAACCCAAAATGGAAATATTCTTTATCATAAGCTGCCTTTAAACAAAAACGGGAAAATATAAACCAATGAAATAAACCAGCGGAGCTGTTACAATAACGCTGTCAAACCTGTCGAGAAAGCCTCCGTGACCCGGGAAAATAGAGCCGTAGTCCTTAATTCCGCAATGACGCTTTATAAGCGAGAACGTGAGGTCTCCGAGAACGGAAACGACGCTCGACAAAATGCCGATAACAAGCAAAACAAGGTAATTGAACGAAACGCCCTTGTAAATAAACGTATAGACGACGCCTATGAGCACCGAGCTGAGTATGCCGAAAAAGATACCTCCGACAAAGCCCTCGACGGTTTTGTTAGGACTTACTTTTGGGCAAAGCTTGTGTTTTCCGAAGAACACGCCGCTGAAATACGCTCCCGCGTCCGCGAACCACGGTATTCCGAGACAAACTACAAAGAAAAACGAGAATCGGTTCTGATAAAGCGGAGGAAGAATCAGAATTGACGTCATTCCCCAGGAAATTATCAGTGTCCCTAAAACCGCGAAGGCAACGTCTGTGTAGCTTACGGAGCTGTTGTTTATAATCATCACCAAAAACATCAGAAGCGCGAATATATAAAACGGCAGCAGTCCGACGTTTAACAGCAGCATTGCGGGCTGAATCGCGGAAAACAAAGCGCACAGCACAACAAAATACGGATTTTTATGTAATTTTTTAGCCGACAAAAGCTCGAACACCATAATCGGAGACAACACCCCGATAATAATGTGCATAATCCAGTTAAAGCTTTCGCCGAGAAACAGCACTCCCACAGCGGCGGGAACACCTATTGCCGCTGTGAGAAGTCTGGCTTTCATTGAATCCATAGCATTTCCTTATACTCCGCCGAAGCGGCGGTTTCTTTGGTTGAAAATTCTGATAGCCTCGTCGAGATCCTCCTTCGAGAAATCAGGCCAAAGCTTATTCATAATAACAAACTCGGTATACGCGGACTGCCAGAGCATAAAATTGGATATCCTGTACTCGCCCGACGGTCTGATTATCAGGTCGGGGTCGGGCTGACCGGCGGTATAGAGGTTGTCGGATATAGTTTGCTCGTCAATTAAATCTATGTCGATTTCACCGTTTTTAACACCCGATGAAATCTTTTTTACGGCTCTGACAAGCTCGTCGCGGCTGCCGTAGTTCATCGCGATATTGAGCACCATACCGTCTCTGCCCTTTGAGCCCTCCTCATTTTCAAGCATAAGGGCTTTAAGGTCGTCGCTGAACGGGTTTTTTTCGCCGATAAAGCGCACAACAATACTGTCGTCCTTAAAATCTCTCAGGGCTTCCTCGAGATAGTCCTTGAAGAGCTTCATAAGGGCGTCGATTTCCTCCTTCGGGCGTCGCCAGTTTTCGGTGGAAAAGGCGTAAACCGTGAGGTATTTTATGCCGATATCGCTGCAATAACGAGATATTGTCCGAAAGGTCTTGCCTCCCGCGTTATGACCTGCCGAGCGAGGAAGATGTCTCTTCTTCGCCCAGCGGCCGTTTCCGTCCATAATAATTCCTATGTGCTCGGGGAGCTTCAACTCGGACAAATCAGACTGTTTCTTCTTAAAAAGAGCCATATTAGATTGCCATAATCTCTTTCTGCTTTTCAGCCTGGATTTCCTCGGTCATCTTGATATATTTATCGGTGAGCTTCTGAGTCTTTTTCTCGGCATCCTTGAGGTCGTCCTCGGTGAGCTCGCCTTCCTTCTTGAGCTTCTTGAGATCGTCCATCGCGTCGCGTCTTACGTTGCGGATCTGAACCTTTGTGCCCTCGGCGATTTTAGCGACGTCCTTGACGATTTCCTTACGCCTGTCCTCTGTGAGCGGAGGGAAGTTAAGACGGATAACCTTGCCGTCATTCTGCGGATTGATTCCGATTTCGGAGGTCTGGATAGCCTTATTGATCGCTCCGAGAATCGAGCCGTCCCACGGCTGGATGATAATTGTTCTTGCTTCGGGTACGGAAACATTAGCTACCTGATTGACGGGAGTGGGAGTTCCGTAATAGTCGACCTTTACCCTGTCGAGGATCGAAGGGTTGGCTCTGCCAGCGCGGATTGACTTGTACTCATCGTTGAGATGATTGATTCTGCGCTTCATTCTTTCTTCAGCGTGGTTAATTACATCTTTCATTGGTAGTCCTCCTAAATCTTATTCGACGAGAGTTCCGATAGTCTCGCCCATTACTGCTTTATAAATATTCTCGGGCTCCTCAATACTGAACACAAGAATAGCAATTTCATTATCCTTGAGAAGCGAAGCCGCCGTACTGTCCATAACTCCGAGGTCCTTGTTGAGAACGTCATAGAAGGAGATATGATCGTACTTCTTCGCATCGGGGTTGGTTTTGGGGTCACAGTCGTAAACGCCGTCAACCATTGTAGCCTTCATAACTATATCAGCCTCGATCTCGGCGGCTCTGAGAGCCGCGGCTGTGTCTGTGCTGAAGAAGGGGTTGCCTGTTCCGCAGCCGAACACAACGACTCTTCCCTTTTCGAGGTGACGGATAGCCTTGCCCCTGATGTACGGCTCGGCGACCTGACGCATTGAAATAGCTGTCTGAACTCTGACGTCAACACCCAGCGCCTCGAGGGAATCGGCAACGCCGAGAGCGTTGATAGCCGTCGCGAGCATACCGATGTGATCAGCTCTCGTTCTGTCCATAGAACCCGAGCTTCTTCCTCTCCAGAAGTTTCCGCCGCCTACAACAATTGCGATTTCAACTCCCTTGTCGGCGAGCTTTTTGATCGGCTCGCAAATTTTTGCAACTGTTTCAAAATCAATACCCTGCTTCTTATCTCCCGCGAGTGACTCGCCCGAGAGCTTGAGTAAAATTCTCTTATATTTTGGTTTCATAGCATTCCTCTCCAGTTTATATTTATATTCTCTATTATTGTACTCTAACACACAGTTTTTATAAAGCTATAAAGGAATTATAAGGGAGATTTTAACTACATTTTTGTAATTAATAACCAAAAAGAGACATCGACTTTTGTACAGTCGATGCCCCCAATCATTATTATTCAATTCCGAGATAATATATATCAGTAAAGGAAGAACCATCGGAAAAGCTTATTGTATATCTTATGCTTACGGAATTTTTGTCGAGAGCTTTCTCTCCCGCGTGAACAAGTCCGTTTTCATCGATCGTCGCTACGCTTTCATCCTCGCTTTCGTAAGTGATTTTGTACTCGTCTTTCGAGAAGCTTGTTCCTTTAAACTTGTTATTCAGAACAGTGTTATTGATGTCCTTGAATAAATCAAAGGTGGTTTCTCCGTTTGAAACTTCCATAAAGTCCTCGTAATTAAGGCAAAAAGCGTCTGCGTCGCCGTTGATGTTATTGGCATATGTCTCAGCCATAGTCGCCTTTATCATCTTGACCTTGATTGTTCCTATTTTCTTCTTGGTTTTTGCTTTTTCATAAACCTTGATTTCAGCGTTGCCTGTTTTTTTAGCGTATACATAATCGCCCCGGATTTTAAGCTTTTTACTGTCTGACTTGTATGTGTACTTCGCGCCCTTCTTGGGATTATTTACGATATCATAAAGGTCAAAAGGATGCTGACCGTTTTTGCTGTACTTAACAGTAATTTTTCTATAAGCGTTTGAAACGCTCGCCTTGAAGCTGCCGACCTTGACCTTAAGCTTAGCGACCTTCTGCTTTGAAATATAGTCGTAAATGTCAACCCTCGCGCTTCCGTTTTTAATAGCCTTCATGCTTAGTGTCGCGTTTTTCTCGTCATCTATTGTCCAGCAGCTTACATTTTTAACAATCTTTTTGTTACCGGATTTGCAGCTAAAGCCGCCGCTGTACTTAAAGCCCGCTTTGAACTTAAAGCTTACGTCGCCCTTATTAACCTTGATTGTACCGAGATTCTTAACCTTGGCTTTTTTTACGTTCACAACAAGCGTCTTATTCAGATTTTCGTCACCGTTATTCTTTTCATAGATTCTAATTGCGGGTTTAGTATCCTTTACTGCCTTATGTGAAGTGATACAGACAGTGTAATTACCGTTCGTATAATAATCATATACCTCAACAGCTTTACTTTTGTTGTTCTCAACCTTAAAGCTGTATTCACAGTTAAGCTTTGAGGTGACAGAGTAAAAATACTCAGTAAACTGTTTCATAGTGATTGTCTGTGTTTCGTTTTCCTTCGCGCTCGCGACAGCCATTGACGCGCAGGCGATTATAATTGAGAGAAAGATTGTGATTGTTTGTTTAAAAAGCTTCATTTTGATTTCCTCGTTTCATTTTTTTCAACTTTCACTTATGTAGTGTCACGAAACACGTAAAAAGTTTCAAAAATTTTTTTAAAAAAAGCCGACCCTTTTCAGAGTCGGCATAAAGAATCAAATTATTTTGTCATTGAAGCAACTTCGGCTGCGAAGTCGTCCTGTCTCTTCTCGAGACCCTCGCCCTTCTCAAAGCGAACGAACTCCTTGATAGCGATTGTGCCGCCGAGTGACTTTGCTACGGAATCAACATACTGCTTTACAGTCTGCTTGTTGTCCTTAACGAACTCCTGATCTACAAGGCAGTTCTCCTTGTAGAACTTGTTGATTTTACCCATAACGATCTTGTCGGCGATAGCCTCGGGCTTACCTGAGTTGATAACCTCAGCCTTCATAACCTCTTTCTCGTGAGCGATAACCTCAGCGGGAACGTCGTCACGGTTGAGATACTGAGTACCGAGAGCCGCGATCTGCATTGCAACGTCCTTACCGCAAACAACGAACTCGTCCTTGTCGGAGAGGTCTGTGTCGAAGTTTACGAGAACGCCGATCTTGCCGCCCGCGTGTACATAAGATACGCAAGCGCCCTCAAAGCGTGTGAAACGACGAATCTTGATGTTCTCGCCGATAACCTGAATCTTCTCTGTGAGAAGAGCGTCAACCGTTACATCAGTACCCTCGGCTGTGCAAGCCATAAGAGCGTCGATGTCAGCGGGAGCGTTTGTGATAATTGTCTTGGCTACTGTCTCAACAAAAGCCATAAAGTCAGCGTTCTTGGCAACGAAGTCTGTCTCGGCGTTAACCTCAACAACTACGCCGATCTTATTGTCAGCGGATGTTGTAGCGAAAGCAACACCCTCAGCGGCGATTCTTGAAGCCTTCTTGGCAACCTTGGCGAGACCCTGCTCACGAAGGATATCAACCGCCTTATCCATATTACCGTCAGCCTCTACGAGAGCCTTTTTGCAGTCCATCATACCGCAGCCGGTCTTTTCTCTTAACGCCTTAACGTCCTGAGCTGTAAAACTCATTTATATCAATCCTTTCGATAATTATTAAATTATATTATTCAGCCTCTGCCTCAGCTTCAGCCTCTTCGTTATCTCTCGCGGCAGCGCCCATCTGGCCCTCTCTGCCCTCGATAACAGCGTCAGCCATCGCGCCCGCGATAAGCTTAACCGCGCGGATAGCGTCGTCGTTTCCGGGGATAACGTAATCAATCTCATCAGGGTCGCAGTTTGTATCAACAATAGCGACTACGGGGATACCGAGCTTCTTAGCCTCGGCAACCGCGATTTTCTCTTTTCTGGGGTCTACGATGAACATAGCGCCGGGCATCTCGGGCATATCCTTGATACCGCCCATGAACTTCTCAAGTCTGTCGATCTCGAGGTTGAGCTTGATAACCTCTTTCTTCGGGAGAAGATCAAAGGTGCCGTCCTCCTGCATAGCTCTGAGCTGCTTGAGACGAGCGATTCTTCTGCGGATTGTTGAGAAGTTGGTGAGCATACCGCCGAGCCATCTAGCGTTTACATAGAAAGCGCCCGCGCGCTCAGCCTCTTCCTTGATAGAATCCTGAGCCTGCTTCTTTGTGCCGACGAAGAGAACGCTCTTGCCCTCCATCGAAATTTCCTTAACGAAGTTGTAAGCCTCGTCGAGCTTCTTTACGGTCTTCTGAAGATCGATGATGTAGATACCGTTACGCTCTGTGAAGATGTACTCCGCCATTTTGGGGTTCCAGCGTCTTGTCTGGTGTCCGAAATGAACGCCCGCTTCAAGAAGCTGTTTCATTGATACTGCTGCCATAATAAATTCCTCCTTAGGTTAAAACCTCCGCCCTGTCTGGATTTTATCGGATAATATCGGGGGCAGTATCCTCCCCCGCCACCACTCCGATAGACACGGACGTGCGAAATGCCTATATATTATATCACAAAATTCAAAAATTGCAAGGGTTTTTAAAGAAAAAACCGCCCGAAAAGGCGGTTTTTTTTAGTCCCAACTGTCAAAGAATCTTTCGCTGCCGTAGGAAATAATGAACTGCTGGCTTTCATGCCACTCGCTGTCGATTAAATCCGAGGCGTAGAAATAAAGGATTCTGTGCTGAACGGCGTAGCCGTCGTTATCGAAAATATCGGAAACGGCCTTCTTTACCGCTGCCGTGGGCTTTGTTTCGGTTGAGCCCTCATATTGATAATTTTCGATGATGTAGTCGATTGAGTTTGTGTTCGACTCAATCATACTGTCTCTGATTGCCTGAGCGACAAGAGCGGAGCCGTTGTAGCCCATGCCTCCCGCCTCGCCCATGACGAGTCTTTCGGTCTTTTCCCTGTCATATTCGCTGAGCTGAACGTGTCTCGGCGAGTATGAGGAATCGACGTTGGCTGTCGAAAGCGTGCCCTTATTTTTTGAGACGGACACTGCTTCTGATGAAGCCGCTGTCTGCTCTTCCGACGAAGGCTCGGCAGTCTCTTTCTTTGACTGAGACTTTTTCTCTGCCTCAATCTCGGACGGCGCCTGAACCGAAACCTTGATCAGCTTATTGACGGGCTTCGCCTCTTTTTTCTCGGACTTTTCACAAGCTTTGCCCGAGCTTACGATTTCAGCGGCAAAAACAGAGTTATCGCCCGCGCTGAAAACGATGTTTTTCTTGCTCGTAACAGCCTCAACATTCTGAATCAGCGTTACGCTCGGAATAATAACCGCGGCAAAAACGACGATCGAGGTTACCAGAACGGAGCCAAACTTCCTAAATCCTCCGTTGTTTCTTCTCTGCTTCGCGCGTCTGCGGTTCGCGGTGGGTGTTGAATGACTTAAACTTGAACTTCTCAAAACTTTTTCCTCCTATCGAGTACGCTCTAAATCACTACGCATTCTTTAGCGGATGCAATTTTGTCTGTTCACACAATTTCATTTCGTGAGCTATTAAAACATATTTTCAAAAAAATTGCAAACCGGCTTCCTTTATATTAAGGTTAAATTCGGTTACAAGTATTACATTTTGTAATTGTATTTTTTTATCCCGAAAATAACCTTGGTTATGTTTTACAAAATAGTACCCCGCCCCTGAAAACTTTTTTGTAATAGACAGAAATGCAATTTTTTGCTATTTTCTGGGGAAAAAGCCCTTTTTACGCGGTCTGCGGCGGTTCTGAGCGTTCCACGAGACGAGTATGGTATCCTCGCCGACAAGCGCGATATTGTCCCACGGAATTATACAATCCTCACGCCTTCCGAGAAGCCCGAAGCATTTGAGCCTGCCGTAAATAATCAGCGCGCAGACACGGGCGTTTTTTGTATCGACCACGAGATCGTCAACAAACCCGATTCTCGCCCCGTTATTCTTGTTGATTACTTCTTTATTGCGTAATTGTGTAAGAGTACAGCCCATTTTTATAACTCCATTATTGACATTTAATTCTCGATTTATTATAATTTATATGTATATGACTTTATAATTATTACAAACGGAGGTTACTATGATTAAGTACGGCGATTATGTATTACTGACCGACACGACCTGCGACCTTCCCGCACAGGTTGCCGAGGAATACGGCTTTGACGCGATGCCCATGGTATTCCTTATGAATGAAAAGGTGTACCACCATTATCTTGACGCCAGAGAAATGAAGCTCGACGACTTTTACGCAAGGCTCAGAGCGGGCGAATTGGCACAGACCACTCAAATCAGCTATCAGGATTACTTTGATTATTTCGAGCCTTACCTTGATAAAGGCAAGGACATTTTATATATCTGCTTTACCTCGGGCTTGAGCGGAACCTACAACACCTGCAAAATCGCAATCAGGGAGCTGAAGCAGAGGTATCCCGACAGAACAATCAGAATTATCGATTCCTCCTGCGCTTCCGTTGGACAGGGTCTTCTCGTGTATCTCGCGGCTAAAATGTTCAAGGAGGAGCAGCCCGCTCTGGAGGAGCTCGAGAGATTTGTCGAGGATACAAAGACAGAGTGCTGCCACTGGTTTGTCGTAGACGACATCGACCAGCTCAAGAGAGGCGGAAGAATCTCCTCGCTCACCGCTACCTTCGCGAAGGCGTTGCAGATCAAGCCCGTACTCAGCGTTGACAATGACGGAAAGCTGGTTAACGTAGGTAAGATCAGAGGCGCTAATAACGTTTATGATATGTTTATCAAAAAGCTGCAGCGCGACGGAAGAAATCTTGGCGAGCAGACGGTAATAATCGGTCACGCGAGCAATTTTGATGGAGCCGAGGAGCTGAAAAAGAAGGTCAAGCCCTTCGTAAAGGACGTCAAGATTTCCGAAATCGGCCCCGTAATCGGAACTCACGTCGGAACGGGAATGCTTGCTCTCGCATTTCTCGGTGAAAGAAAATTTGAAATGTAATATAATATCAGAACGGCGAGTTGTAAGCAACGCTTATGACTCGCCGTTCTTTTTGTCGCTGAATATTATATCGTTCACCTTTCGCTCAATATCCTCGAGCTTTTCATTTGTGTAATCCACAGCCCTGTCGGTCAGCTCGTTTATATAGTCCATGGCTGATTTTTCACTGTTGTTCTTCTTTTTCATATTCTATCTCCTTTGATTAAACAAACACATAAATCCGACCGAAAAAACACTTCCTATAAAAATACCGAATACGACACTAAAAAACATTTCACGCCTCCCTGATTTGACACTATTTACAAAGCTTTGGTGTAATAATAATTTTGAAAGGAGTTTTAGCTTGCGGACGGTTTATGTAGATGTTTTTTTATTTGTGAATATGTTTGAAAACTACCTTTTGCTTTTGGGAGTAAAGTATATACTAAAGCTAAAGCATAAAACCTACAGACTGATACTCGGAAGTCTCTGCGGCGCTGTTCTGAGCTTTGTAGTTTTCATTCCCGTCGATAATTTTTTCATTAATCTGATTTCGCTTGCCGCGATATGCGTTGTAACGGTTTTAATAAGCTTTGGATTTTTCGATAAAAGAATTTTTATTAAAACCGCGATGACCTTACTTGTACTAACCTTCCTTTTCAGCGGAGCGATGATTTTTTTGTATCTCGCTATCCGCCCGAAGGGTATGGTAATAATAAACAACCGACCTTACTTTGATATTTCTCCTGTCTTGTTGATTATTCTGACCATAATTATCTATTTTATTCTTTTGATATACAAAAAATTATTCAAAAACCGTGCGTCCGCTCAGAGCGTCCACTCAATAAAATTTATATATGACGGAAAGGAATATAACTTTTTGGCAAAAGCCGACAGCGGCTGCAACGTAAAGGAACCGTTTTCGGGAAGCAGCGTTATTATCTGCGAGAAAAGCGCAATCGACACGGAGCTGAAAACCGAGAAAAAACGAATAATTCCGTTTGAAAGCCTGGGTGGAAAAGGTATTATTTACGGCTTTAAAGCTGATGAAATCTATATAGACGACAAAAAATGCCATGAAGAAGTATACATTGGGCTGTGCGAGGGAATATTTGAAACCGAAATTAAGGGGCTTGTGCCCGAAAGCTTACTTGGAGGATAGATTATGATTATTGAAAAGCTGAAAAACATTCTGATAAAGCTGTTTGTAACCGATACACAGGTGTTTTATATCAACGGAAGCGAGACGCTTCCCCCGCCGCTCGAAAAAGAGGAGGAACAAAGAATAATGGATGAAATCAAGCTCGGAAACGAGGACGGTAAGGAGCTTTTGATAGTCCATAACCTGCGGCTTGTGGTTTACATAGCGAAGAGGTTTGAAACCGCGGGAGCTAATATCGAGGATTTAATATCAATCGGAACTATAGGACTGATTAAAGCCGTAAACACCTTTAATCCCGAAAAAAACATCAAGCTCGCTACCTACGCCTCGAGGTGTATTGAAAACGAGATTCTTATGTTTTTAAGAAAAAGCAGCCAGCTTAAAAACGAGGTGAGCATCGACGAGCCGCTTAACACCGACTGGGACGGCAACGAGCTTCTGCTGTGTGACGTGCTCGGCTCCGATCCCGATATCATAAACAGGGATATGGAAACAGAGCTTGAATGTCGTCAGCTTCTTGACGCTGTTTCGCGCCTCAACAGCAGAGAGTGCCTTATTATGGAGCTTCGCTTTGGACTCAACGGCAAACAGGAGCACACCCAAAAGCAGGTCGCCGACTATCTCGGGATTTCTCAGTCATACATATCACGCCTCGAGAAAAAAATAATCAAAAGGCTGAAAAAAGACTTGGAAAAGGTCGTATAAAGAGAAAACGGACTGTTCTCGCAGTCCGTTTTTCTTATTCGCCCTTGGAATTGTCGGGGTTGGTATCCTTGCCGTCATTGTCGTCGCCGTCACCGATGATGCCGTCCTCGTCGGTCACAGCGCCGTTATTTTTGCCGTCCATAATGTTTGAAACATTCTCTGACACGCCCGTGACGGCGTCTGTAACCGCCTGTTCCGCGTCCTGAGCCATCTGACAGCCCGTAAAAGCGGTAGCAGCCAGAACTGCGAGAGCCGCGGCAGCAAGTAATCTTTTCATATGAATCACCTTATAATAAAAATTACCGTTCACTACGGAACGGTAATATTATTAGTTGAATTTTGATAATTATTCCTCTGATTTTAAGTTTTCAAGCAAATCGTCAACCTTGTAGGAGGCTATTACCTCGTCGTCCCTGAAAATTGAAAGGATAAAGGAGCCGTCCTCGTCGAGCGTAAAGCCTTTGCCCTGCTTCATACCGTTTTCATAACGACCGAGGAAAATGAAATTGCCGTCCTTGTCAAATCGGGCGCCGATTCCCTCGGGGTTGTTTCTGTCCCATTTGCCGATATGAGAGGTGCCGTCTGAGGAACGGAAGCCGACTCCGAAGCCCTGGCGGTAATTATCCGACCAGTTTCCAATGAAGTTGACCTTTCGGTTTTTGTAATAAAACGTTCCGAAGCCGTTTCTCTTATCGTTTTTGTAATAGCCCTCGTAGGCGGTGTTGCCCTCGTTGGTTACGGTTCTGCCGTAGCCGTCGCGTCGGTTATCCTCGTCGAGAGAACCGAAATAGCTGTAAGATTCGTTGCCGACAGAAAGAATCGCGTCGGGCTCCGATTCGCCGTGAGTCTTTTCCTGCGGGATTTCCTCGGGCTTTTTATCCACCTCGGGCTTGGGCTCGTTGAACTCGCGGTTACTTACCGAATGGAAGGGCTTTCCGTTTTCGTCGTCCAGATACTCGACCTGAGTAATGTCAAAGGTTGTGTTAAGGTTTCGGTTAAGGTTAAAATCAACCGAATCAAACGAAAAACCGCCGAGGTTCTTTACCGAATCGTCGTGAATCACGGTTTTTGAAATAAACTTATGATTCGGGACAGAGTTGAAGAAAAGAAACCCGTTTTCGGTAAAAGCGAGCACAGAGTAGTCGCTGTCGTCAGGCATTTCAGTTTTGGGATAAAGATAGGACTGCACGATACTCTCGGAAGCGTTGTGGATCTTAACAATCACGTCCTTTTCGTCAATAACGGAGGGATAAAGCACGTACTCAATATTCTTCAAATTATCGTCGAGATACTCGGATTTGAGCCAGCGGTGATTATTGTTGAAGTAGTGACGCTTGTAGACTCTGCCGTCGTCGCCGTAGGTGTTAACCCTATAGCAGTCGGAATTAACGACCTCGGCGTTCTGGTGGACCACGCCGTTTTTGTGAACCTTCCAGCTTATGGGAGCGTTGTCGGTCATATTATACACAAAGGAGAACTCATCGTTTCCGAGATACTGAACCGAACGGTTCACCTGAGTCTCACAATCGGAGTTAAAGAAATTAGCCCTCACACCCGCGAGAAAATCGTCGGTAAAATCGAGCACATCATATTTGTCAAAGGTCAATCCAAAATAAAGTATTCCACTCATAGCCGTACCAAATAATAAAGGCACAATATACTCTCATATATTGTGCCCGTAATAATAAAGTTAAATAGAAATTGTCTTTGCGATTTCAAAGAGTTCCTTGTTGAATACACGAGGCATTTCAAGAGCTTCGGTTATATCATAGTCAACGATCTTTCCTTCCTTCATAGCGACAACACGGTTGCCGATATCCTGAGCGAGAAGGTCAACAGCCTTGTGACCCATAAGCGAAGCCACAACCCTGTCGCGGAGCGTCGGCGAGCCGCCGCGCTGAACGTGACCGAGGATAGTTGCTCTTGTCTCAATTCCGAGACGCTTCTCGACGTAATTCGCGAGTTCCGCTACTCCGCCTACGCCCTCGGCTACAACAATGATGAAGTGCTTCTTGCCTGTTTTCTGGGTATCTACAATACGCGCGATAACGTCCTTCTCAATATCATGCTCAACCTCGGGAACAAGGATTGAAGAAGCTCCGCAGGCGATACCAACCTGAAGGGCGATGTCTCCGCAGCGTCTGCCCATAACCTCAACAATTGAGCAGCGGTCATGCGACTGAGCCGTGTCACGGATTTTATCTATCATCTGGATAGCTGTGTTCATAGCCGTATCAAAGCCGATTGTGTACTCGGAGCAGGCAATATCGTTATCAATCGTACCGGGGACGCCGATACAGTTTACTCCCGCGTTTGTAAGCGCTCTGGCGCCCGCGAAGGAGCCGTCGCCGCCGATTACAACAACGCCCGTGATACCGAGCTCCTGACAATGCTTTGCCGCCTTCTTCTGACCCTCGAGTGTTCTGAACTCCTCGCTTCTCGCGGTGTAAAGCATCGTACCGCCGTCGCCGATTATGTCGGAAACGGAGCGCAGATTCATCTGTTCAACATCGCCGTTGAGAAGTCCGTTATATCCGCGGTAAACGCCGTAAACGTCCATTCCCTTCGCGATAGCCGAACGGACAACCGCTCTGACAGCCGCGTTCATTCCCGGGGCGTCTCCGCCGCTTGTTAATACAGCAATTTTCTTTTTACCCATAATATCGTACCTCCATAAGAGATTTGTTTATAATTTGAATTCTATTATACAACAAATTAAGAATAAACACAATAGAATAATTTTAATTTTTCGGCAATATTCCATAAATATGTAAAATTATTTGAAATACATATAAACCTGACAATTGAGCATTCCGTTATACAGCTTACGCCTTTTGTCGGCCTTTCTCCCGAAAACCCTCTCAAAATCGTCGTCCGGGCTGATAATTGTGTAGCTCTTCCCCTTTTCTCTCAGAAACTTTTCGCCCATAATCCCGTAAAGCTTCTCCGCGCCTTCAATATCGAGAAGTCTCTCTCCGTAGGGCGGATTTGTAATGACAGTTTCAAAATCACCGTCAAATGTAAAATCTCTGATATCACGCTTAACAAAGCTTATTCTGTCGGATACACCCGCTTTTTTCGCGTTCTCGCGGGAAATTTCAAGCGCGTTTTCATCAATATCATACCCGATCGCGGAAAAATTACAGTCTCTGTTCTCGAGCTGAGCGGCGTATTCTCTTTCTTCCCTGATAATTCGCGCGGGTACCTGCTCCCAACTCTCAAAAGAAAACTCTCTCATTAGTCCCGGGGCGATTTTTAATGCCTTCTGCGCGGCTTCAATCAGAATCGTTCCGCTTCCGCACATCGGGTCTACTACAAGATGGTTCGGTCTGACCCTAGCTAAATCTACCATCGCGGCGGCAAGAGTTTCCTTCATAGGAGCGTCGTTTGAAACGGCTCTGTAACCGCGCTTATGAAGTCCCTGTCCGCTTGTATCGAGCAGTATGCTCACCTTATCGTTCATTATCAAAAACTGAATCTGACGCGCGGAGAAGCTCTCCTCAAACCACGACAAACCGTATTTTCCCGATAATCTGTCAACGACCGCCTTCTTTATAATCTTCTGGCAGTCGCTTATCGAGCGCAGCCTTGAGGAAAGAGAGCTGCCCTTTACGGGAAACGCTGAGGTACGGCAAATATAATTCTCCCAAGGAATAATACGCACATTTTCAAACAACTCCTCAAAGCTGTAAGCGTAAAACTCCGACAGCAAAATCTGTATTCTTTCGCTGTATCTGGAAAGAAGGTTCGCTCTGACCATTGTGCCGTAATCTCCGTCAAAAAGCACGCGCCCGTTTTCGGCGCGGACATTCTTGAAGCCGTTAAACTTTAAATCATTGGCGCATATTCCCTCCATTCCGAGAAGGCAGGGCGCGCAGAAGGTCATTTGACTCATAATAATTCCTCTGTTAAAAATACAGGCTGACCCGTAACGAGCCAGCCGACTGATTATTTTCTTGAACTGTTGCCTCTGCGGCTATAGCCTCTCGACTCACCGCCCGAGCGTTTGAGGTCGGACATTTTGTCCTCGCTGGTCTTTTTAAACATCGACATCATATCCTCAAAGGATGACGGCGAGCTCGCCTGAGCGCTTTGCCACTCATAATTTCCCGGGCTTGTCACGGGAGGCGCCGGCTTGTAGGGCTTTCTCACTTTGGGTTTCTGAGTCTTTTGCGGTCTCTGGGGCTTTTCGGGCTTAGGCTGAGCCTGCTTTATGGAAAGAGCAATCTTTCCTTTTTCGCGGGAAATCACCTTAGCCTTAACGGTATCGCCGACCTTGAGAAAATCGTTTATATCGTTGACATACGAATGTGAAACCTCGGAGATGTGCACCATACCCGTGCCGCCGCCCGAAATATCAACAAACGCGCCGAATTTCGTAATTCCCGAAACCTTACCCTCTACAATTGTGTTTAACTCAATACTCATTTTACGCCCCATTTTCTAGTCTCCGGAAACGTTGATAAATACACGCTCACCGTTTTTAACAAAATCAAGATTTTCCCTCGCGATATTCTCAATGTAGTCGCTGAGGTCGTCGCCCTTGTAGTTTTTAACCTTATTCAGATAGTCGCTCTGGATTTCGACTATGTTCAGTTCATCCTTTATCTTGTTTAACTCGTCGCGCTTTGAGTTAATTTCGATGCTCTGGTTAATGATTGTAAAGGAAGCGTACACCAAAAAAGCGAACCCCGCAATATAAAGAATCCAATACTTTTTACTTCGCTTTTTTCGCGGTCTTTTTACCTCTTCTATTTCCCGCGACTTTTCCTCGGCGGGCTTTGTGCTTTTTGTTTTCTCTTTTTTCATACTTTAATACCTTCGATATTTTTAATACTACACCTTTTAACATACATAATATCTTATTTTTTATATTATACAGCAACAAATGACATTTTTTCAATAGTTTTTTTGATATTTTTTTGAAAATCACAATAATTGGGTCAATTACAACATCAATAATTCTTTTAACAGAAAAATAATAAACAAAAAAACCAAGAGCTTCGCCCAAAATCACAAAGAACCTCACCCTTCCCTCGATAAAAACGAGACAAAAAAGGTAAGTCGCGACCCCGAAAACAACCATATAAAGCACATCGCATATAAAGTACGAGATGTTGCCTTTCAGCCCAAGCTTATGTACAAGCCTGAACGGTTCGTACAAAGCTCCCAGAACAAGACCGAAAATAACAGAGCAGACAAAAGCCCAGACAAGCTGAAAAAGAGAAAACTCCATCAGCTGAATACCCTCTGGAAAAAGCTTTTGTCACGTTTTGCGCGCGTGTATTGGAGCGCGGAAATCTCGCCCTCGATTTCAACCTCGCCCGACTCTAGATCGAGCTTTCCGATGTGAAGCTTTGACCCTCTGATTATCAAATCCCCCAAAGATGTAGCGGCGGTCACTGTTTCCTCGTTAAAGCCCGAAACATCCTCTACACCCGTAAGGCTGAGCTTTTTTCTGTTTTCAAGCACAAGGGTCTGAGCCTTTGTCTGTATTGTATTTTGCATAATAAAACCTCCATATAAAAATATATGGAGGCAAATAATGATTTATGTCGCGGTTTCGTACATATTCGCCGCGTTATCCTTGGTGGCGTGCTCGTTGAGCTCGGTCACGCGGATTTTGAGCTGCTTTGCTCCGAGAGAAATCTCTATAATATCCCCCACCTTAACCTGATATGAGGCGCGGGCGACCTTATCGTTTACGATAATTCTCCCGGCGTCGCAGGCTTCGTTCGCGACGGTGCGGCGTTTGATTATTCTTGAAACCTTTAAATACTTGTCGAGTCTCATACATATCCTTTCAAAAAAGTAAAAGAGCTGTCTTGTGACAGCTCAAAAACTTAAAACGAAATTACTTGTTTACAGCGTCCTTGAATGCCTTACCTGCCTTGAACGCGGGAACCTTTGAAGCGGCAATCTCAATCTTGTTGCCTGTTCTCGGATCAACGCCTGTGCGAGCGTTTCTCTGACGCTGCTCAAATGTGCCAAAGCCTACGAGCTGTACCTTATCGCCTGCAACGATAGCGTCTACGATTGTGTCTACAGTAGCTGTTACGGCAGCCTCAGCGTCCTTCTTAGAAATTCCGCTTTTCTCTGCAACCGCAGCAATTAACTCAGTCTTGTTCATTGATTATTCCTCCAAAAAATTATTTTTTTACTTCATCCCAAATGGAATCAAGCTTGGAAACTGTCGCCGTGTTCATATCGATTCCGCGCTCCTCGCAGAGCTTTTCCATCGCTTCAAAACGGCTTGTGAATTTATCGCAGGCGTCATAGAGAGCTTTCTCCGAATCAACCCCGATAAAACGGGCGACATTAACCACGGAGAACAAAAGGTCTCCGAGTTCCTCCGCCCTTTGGGCTTCGCTGCCGCTGTCAATCGCCTCGCTGAGCTCGCGTGTTTCCTCGCCCACTTTTTCAAGCGCGCCAGAAACATCGTCCCAGTCAAACCCGACCTTGGCGGCCTTTTGCTGAATCTTAGTCGCTCTCATAAGTGAAGGGAGCGACCTTGATACGCTTAGCATAGCCTCGGATTGTTTCTTCTGAGCTTTGGTTTTCATCTTGACGCTGTTCCAGCTGTCGAGCGCCTCGGCGCTGTTTTCAGCCTTTACGTCACCGAATACGTGAGGATGACGGATGACAAGCTTGTGACAAACGTCATGGATTACATCGTCTATATCAAAAGCTTTCTCCTCAGAAGCCATCTCGCTGTGGAAAACAACCTGAAGCAGAACGTCCCCAAGCTCTTCCTTCATTAGCTCGTTATCCTTATTATCGATAGCCTCAATAACCTCATAAGTTTCCTCAATAAGGTTTGAACGGATACTTTCGTGAGTCTGAACCCTGTCCCACGGACAGCCGTTCGGCGCTCTGAGAAATTTCATTATTTCAACTAAATCGTTAAAATCATATTTCTCCTTTTTGGTGAAATCCAAAATATTTGCCTCCCAAAAATCTCAAAAGTGGCGTTAACATTGGTATTTTACCCTATTAAGTTGTATTTTTCAAGTATAGTTACAATTTTTTTACCTTTAGGCAAGTATTTAAGCTCATTACGGGTAAATGTCTTTAAAATTAACAAGAATGTAATATATACAACGCCCGCAACGGCTACGCTGACAATTGTCGCAAGGATAAGCGGCAGCAGCTTTGAGAGGAAAAAGAAGGTAAAAAACGCCGCCGAAGCGCATAAAACCGCGGAGATAAGCGGCTTTACGGCTGTTGAAACAAAGTCGGGCATTACACCCGAATGCTTAACAAGCAGATAAAGTCCCACTATGAGCATAAAGGTATAAGCGATAAGCGAGCCGACGGAAGCGCCCTGAATGTTAATCGGAACGATTCTTACGAAAAGCCATGTTGTCGCGACCTTAATCAAGATTCCCGAGGTGTAAAGCTTTAGCGGAAGATCGACTCTTCCGATACCCTGGAGCATACTGCAAAGAGGAACGACGCAGGCGATAACGATCGCCGTAAAGCCCATAACCTTTAGCACCTGGGCTCCGATAATGACCTGAACGTTGCTGGCGTAAACAATATCCATAATCGGCAAAGCGAGAGCGGACAGTCCAAGTCCCGCGGGAAGCGTAAAGAGCATTGTGAGTCGCAGAACCGTCTCGATTGATGACTTGAGTTCCTTTTTATCGCCCTTAGTCCAAGCGCTCGCGACATTCGGCATAGCGGCTGTTCCGAACGCCTGTGTAACGGCGGTTACAAGCTGCATAAGCGGAAGCGCCGCGCCGTAACAGCCCCAGAGAGCAGTGTGGATCGTTCGGGATTTGAGCTGATTCTGTAAATCAACTCCCATAGCCTTGTACTGACCTACAATCTCCCCTCCGTTTGTGTCCGCGAGAGAAAAGAGAACATTCTGAATAACGGCTGAGTCCACGAGCGTACCGATATTCATTACAAGAGCGGTAAGACCGATTGGAATAGCGGTTTTAAACATTTTCTTAAAGGTTTCCTTTTTGCTCAGAGCGTCAACGGAATTTCTGTAATATTCCTCTGGAATACCGTCGCCTCCGATTTTATAGCGCAGGAAAAGGAACACAAAGCAGGCTATACTGCCGAGCACGATTCCCGAAATCGCTCCCGCGACCGAGAACGACATAATAGTATACATGGCGTTGAGCTTCGCGTCCGGTCCCGAGAATGTAAGCCCGAAAACGGTGCCCGCCGACTGAAACTCGTCGCCGCCGATTTTCATTATAATATAAGCGACCGCGAGACCGAACACAAGCTTTGAGCCCGCCTCGATGATCTCTGAAATCGCCGTTGGAACCATATTACGCTGACCCTCAAAATAACCTCGGTAAATCGAAACGAGGCAACCGAAGAGAATCGCGGGCGAAAGCATAAGCATTGCGTAAAGCGAGTAAGGGGATTTGATTACGTTGATATAAAAGAAGCTCGAGCAAAACATAATAAGGAAGCAAACCGTACCCGTAATCGAAAAGAACGGAATTGAAACCTTATGTATCTGCCGCACGTCCTTGTAACGCTTTTGAGCTATACTTTCGGAAATAAGCCTTGAGACCGCAATCGGAAAGCCCGCTGTAGCAATAGTAAAAAGCGGGATATAGATTTCATACGCGTTACTGTAAAGACCCGTACCTATCGCGGCGTATTCATCGCCGAAATAAGCGTACAGGTTACTGATAAGAATTTTATCGACAAAGCCGAGAACCTTAACAACAACCATGCTAAAGGTCATTACCGCCGCGCCTTTAAGAAAGGTCTGCGAGGCGTTTGACTTCGCGTTTTCAATCGCGTTATATTTTTTTGACACTAAAATCACCTACAAAAATTTGTCAAAACACGGTTTTCCGCACGCGGGAGAACCACGTGCGGAAAAATAGGAACATTCTGCTTATTCAGCCGTTTCCTTTTTCTCGTCCGATTCAACGGCAATGCCGCAAATAGCGCAGTATCTAGCCTCGGGCTGGAGCTCAGCTCCGCACGCCTTGCATACGGCGTTCTTGCGCGGAACGGGAGTGCCGCAGGTTGAACAGAACTGAGCGGTTTTCGGGAGTTTCTGTCCGCAAGCCGCGCAGGTAATTGTGTTCTTAGTGGAAGCGAGAATCTTCTCAACATCATCTATGTTCTGCTTGACATCGGAAATAGCCGACTTGATAGCTTCAAGCTCTTCCTCGGGCGCGTTGTTGTAAACAGCCTCGCCGAGAGCACTGTACTGCTTTGAAAGCTCGCTTCTCAGAGACGCGAGAGAAATTCTCAACTTAGAGAAATCAATAATAGTACCTGCCTTTTTAGAAACAACCGCCGCGGCGGATTTTGCGTTAACTACAACATCATCAAAAATAGCCATAGTCATACCGTCCTTTCAAATTTTTTATATATTATAGCACCTGATACCAAAAATATCAATCGCTAAAAATACTTTTCATAAAAAGTATATATCTGTTCTTTTCGCTCAATCAAGGTGTTGAACCTGTCTATATATTCATATGGATATTTGAAATTAAATATACGCTCAAGATAGGTATCACGAGGTTTTTTGAGCTTTGTGACCGCGCCCGCGCCGCAGCCGAGGATCGTGTGGGTTTCGTCCATTACGTAAATATTGTATAAACTTTCCATACCCCGTTTTGACCAGCCTGTGTTTTCGAGATTGCCGACCATACGGGTCTGTCTGTAGAGATAATAAGGAAGATATTTTTCGTCAACCAGCTTTTTGAAGGCGTAATCGAGCATCGAAGCCGCTCTGAGC
>JAFNSO010000104.1 GCA_017384945.1 Ruminococcus sp.
AACAAAAAACACCAGAAAGGGTGTTTTTTGTTTGGCTGAGCTGGCGTAGGTTCAGGAGTGAGTAAGATTGATCTCGCCATATGGGTTCACGTTTTTTGGAAAGGCTTCATCAGCGCTACGACCTAAAAACGCTCCCCCGGAGCGTTTTTTTAACGGTCTTTCGAATCCCGCCGTCAGCCAATAAAAAAGGCACCTTTCGGGTGCTTTTTTTATTGGCTGAGCTGGCGGGATTCGAACCCACGAGTGCAGGAGTCAAAGTCCTGTGCCTTACCGCTTGGCGACAGCTCAATATTCAATTTATACAACTTCTTAATTATACCATATTATTGATAAAAGTCAATAATTACTTGCTTTTTTCTTCATTTATGGTATACTGTAATCAACTGAATATCACTTGCGCGGTTTCGCGAGAATCAATAGGGAAGGCGGTGAAAGTCCGCCGCAACAGCCATTACCGTGTTCAGCCGAAAAGAAGCATTATGTCACTGATATGTATCGGGAAGGCGCTTTTTACTATGACTGTAAGTCGGGAGACCTGCCGCGCTCGTATTTTGCTGTTTTCCTTGGGCACATGGAGGAGGAACAGTTTTTTGAAGTGCCCTTCTTTTTCGGGGCGCTTTTTTTGGAGGTTTTTTTAATGAAAAAGATTATGGCAATTCTATTGTCGGCGCTGCTTATCGTCTCGGTGTTCACCATTGCGGTCAGCGCGCAGTCAAACACCGTCTCTGTACGTATCGAGGGTGTGAATGAGAACTTTTATTACGGCGACGTTCCTCTCGGCGAGGATGACACGGTAATGAGTATTCTCAACCGTATCGACGCGGACAACGAGTCGATTACCGTCGTAAGCGAAAAAAGCTCCTACGACGGCAGTGACTACGTAACCGCCATTAACGGCGAGAAGGCGGCGACCTTCGGCGGCTACGACGGCTGGCAGTACGCGGTCAACAATGTTTACGCCGAAGTCGGAATGGGCTCTTACAAGCCCTCCGCGGGGGATAAAATCGTAATTCTCTACGGAGACTATCCCTGCGCTCTGCCCGTAGCGGACTTTTCAAAGGCGAATGAGGGCGTGATTTCCTTTGCAAGCGAGAACACAAACTGGGTTCCAGATGAAAACGGAAACTACAATCCCGTTACGACGGTCGATCCTGTCAGTGACGCCGATGTTTTCCTTAATGGCGAGAAGTTTACAACCGACAAGGACGGAAAAATCAGCTTCAACGCATCTGAGTTTAAGGGCTTTGTAAACGTTCAAATCAGCAGATACTCAAAGTCAGGCGCGCCGAGCGTTTGCAGATACGCTCCCGATTACGGCTTTGAGATGAAGGGAGCCACAACAGACGAGAGCACTCCCGAGGAAACTACCGCTCCCGTTACGGTTCCCGAGACCACTCAGGCAACCGAGCCTACAACGTCTCCCGCGACCGAGCCCACAACGGCTCCCGCAACCGAGCCCACAACAGCTCCCGCGACCGAGCCGACGACGGCTCCCGCGACCGAGCCGACGACGGCTCCCGCGACTGAGCCTACAACGTCTCCCGCGACCGACGCTGTTAAGGTTACAACCGTTTCGCTTCCTTCGGCAAAGACGCTTTACGTTCAGGGTACATATACGATTTCCGCCAATGCCATCAATAACCCTGTCGGAAAGACGAACTACTCTTCGTCGAATCCTAAGGTGGTTTCCGTTATCGGCGGCAAGCTCACCGCTCTCAAAAAAGGAACCGCGAATATCACCGTTACGAACAACAATATTAAGGGTACAATGACCGTTACGGTCAAGAATCCCAAGCTCAATAAAAAGAGCGTTACCCTTAAGCTGAAAAAAGGCAAGAAAACCTTTAAAATCAAGGTGAAGGGTCAGGTCGGAAAGCTTTCCTTCAAGTCCTCGAAGAAAAAGGTCGCGAAGGTCAGCTCAAAGGGCGTTGTGACCGCTAAGAAGAAGGGCAAGGCTGTCATCACCGTAAGTACGAACGGTATGAAATTAAAGCTGAACGTCAAGGTAAAATAATTAAATCAGAGGTGCGTTATGAAAACCTGTAAAACCGTAATTTGTGTGTTGATTTGTTCTTTAATAGCCGTAAGTGCGTCTTTTACGGGGTTTAACGCCGAAGCTGTCTCCCTCGACAACGTCAAAAGCGCTGTTGAGGGAGTAATCTCGTATAAATGCGGTCAGGCGAACGCTCAAAGCGTTGATGGTCTGCTCGACTCATTGGGGTCAACGGCGGGGGAGTTTTCCGCCGACTGGTATATCATCGCGCTCTCGCTTTACGGGGTGGACTGCCGTAATTCAAGGGCTGTGTCCTGTCTGAAAAACAAGGTGAGAGAGTATTACCGCGACGGCATTTCCGCCGTGAAGGTGACCGATTTGCAAAGAACGGCTTTTGCTCTTATGGCTTGCGGCGAGAATATAAGAAATATTGAGGGTCGCAATCTGCTCGCGGACTGCACATATAACCGCGCCGAGAAAAAGTCACTCGACGCGCAGGGGGTTAACTCCGTTGCTTACGCGCTTTTGCTGCTCGATTCGGACGATTTCCAAATCCCCGAGAAGGCGTCGACCACCCGCGACGATATGATCAACATGATACTCGACAAGGAGCTTGAGGGCGGAGGCTTTGCGCTGTTCGGTTCCTCGGCGGATGTTGATGTGACCGCGATCGTTTTGCAGGCGCTCGCTCCGTACAGGAGTCATGAGAAGGCTTCAAAGGCGATTGATCGCGCGGTTTCGATCCTTTCGGTAAGACAAAGCTCAGACGGCGCGTACAAATCCTTTTCAAACAAGCCGAGCGCCGAAAGCACCGCTCAGGTCGCGCTGGCTCTGTGCGCGAACGGAATCAATCCGATTTCCGACGGAAGATTTGTAAAGGAAGGTAACTCCGTAATGGACGGCCTGATGTCCTTTAAGCTCGATAACGGGGCGTTCAGCCATTTCAGAGACGGTGAGTCTGATAACATAGCGACATATCAGAGCCTTTGCGCGCTTGTAGGCTGTTACAGATTTATGAGCGGCAGCAAGTATTTTTACGACTTTAAAGGTAAAAGCTATGAAAAAACCTCGGAGCTAAACAAGGTAATCTCAAAAAAGAAAAAGACTGTTTCAAAAGCTTCGACTACATCAAAGACAAAAACCAAGAAAAATAAACAATCAGCGGTCAAAGCGACAGAAGAAACTCAAGCCGCGACTGTTCTGAAATCATCCGCGCATCATTCAACAAAAATCACTTTTTCAAAAAACGTCAAGGCTAAGAAAAAGGCAAAGAACCCAAAGAAGGCAACTGTCACAGCGACATCGGACGAGACCTCGCAAGCGTCTGTCTCGGCAAAGAAAAGCTCAGTACCCGATAATACAGAAAAAGGTGAAAGCGCTTTGTATATACCGTTCGCGCTTATCTTTCTCGGTTATCCTGTTTTGGTTGTGATTCTCCGCAGGAGGAAAAAGTGAAACGGTTTTCAGCGCTTGTAATTCTCGCGGTTATTCTGATCGGCGGCTGTTCCGTAAAAAGCGCGGAGGAGTACTACGGCGAGACGAATGCCGAGACAGGCTTAAGGGTTAAAATTTCAATCAACTGCGAGAACGCGGTAAAATATTTGAAGGACAATAAGAGGGTAAACCCCGATATTCTGAAGGACTGCGAGGTCGGCTTCAAAAAAGGGGAGACCGTCTTTGACGCACTCAAAACCGCGTGCAAGGAAAATAAAATTCAGTTTGAATACAACGGAAGCTCAGAATCCGTTTACATAAAAGGAATAGATTATTTGTATGAGTTCGACTGCGGAGAGCTCTCGGGCTGGGAGTATTCGGTCAACGGAGAATTCCCCTCGGTCGGCTGCAACGCTGTAAGGCTCAACGACGGCGACGAGATAAAATGGCTTTATACCTGCGACCTCGGAGCCGATATCGGAAATGTTTTTAAGGCAACACCGCACAATTAGCGGCGTACGCCTTGCTTGAATATTATTCCGTCAGACTGTCCAAAAATCGGCGTCCATACGTCAGTGTGCACACCGATTATTTGTACACCCTGACGAAAAATTTTACTGCGCAATCCGCACACCTTAATTATGCGGTATTGCCTTAAGGAAAACCGATGAATACATTCAGAAATCTGCACCCGGTGACGCTGCTCCTTTACTTTTCGTTTGTGACGGTGTTCTCGGTGTTCAACTTCAATCCCGTATACCTATGCTTTTCACTTTTGGGAGCGGCGCTTTATTTCGCCTCGGTGAAGGGCGTTTTTGTTATGCTCAAAAGTATGGCGGGATATTTTATTATGCTTTTGGCTGTTGCCGCGCTGAACCCGCTGTTTTCTCACAACGGTGCTACGGCGCTCTTTTTTATAAATGATAACCGCGTTACGCTTGAGGCGTTTTGCTTCGGCGCCGCGCTCGGACTGGCGATAGCGTCGGCTTTGTGCTGGTTTTCGTGCATCGGAGAGGTTTTTGACAGCGAGAAGCTGCTATATCTTTTCGGGAGGGCTTCGCCGAAGCTCGCGGCAGTGATTTCCCTGTCCCTGAGACTGGTGCCAGGGATTTTTAAAAGCTTTAAGGAAATACACTCGGCTCAGTCGTCCTTTTCCTCAAATCAGGGAAGAGTAAGACGGTTTTTGAGCTCGTTTTCGGCTGTTATTACACAGAGCCTTGAAAACTCGATAATCACGGCGGACAGTATGAACGCGAGGGGCTTTGCTCTTAAAAAGCGAACCCGTTTCTCTCGGTTTCGATTTACGGCTTATGACGCTGGATTCTCGGCGTTTTTTGTATTGCTCGGGACTTTTATTTGTGTCGGATGGTTCTCTTTTGAGTTTTATCCTGTTATTTCAATCGGGAGGCTTAACGCGCTAAATATTATGAGCGTTGTTTTATTCGCGGTGATGTCGCTTACGCCGTTTGCCTATGAGGTTAAGGAGGGTGTGAAATGGAAGATTTCTCTATCAAAAATCTGAGCTTTAAGTACCCGGACCGCGAACGCTTTGCGCTCTCAAATATTAATCTCGGAATAAAAAAGGGCGAGTTTTTGCTTGTTATCGGTGAATCTGGAAGCGGAAAAACGACCCTGCTCAGAATGTTAAAAAACGAGCTCAGACCAAAGGGTGAGATCGACGGCGGGATACTTTTCCTAGGAAATAATCTTTTTGAATTGAAAGCGCTCGACAGCGCGCCAAAAATCGGCTTCATAACGCAGGAGCCCGAGGCTCAGCTTGTCAGCGACAGGGTGTACGGCGAGCTTGCCTTCGGACTTGAAAACCTTGGACTCGACAGGGAGATCATAAGAGCGAGAGTAGGGGAGTTCGCCTCGTATTTCGGGCTTGTAAAGGAGTTTACAAAACCGACCGCCAACCTTTCGGGCGGACAGAAGCAGCTGTTGAATCTCGCTTCCGTTATGGCGATGAATCCCGAGGTTATAATCCTTGACGAGCCGACCTCCCAGCTTGACCCGATTGCTGCCGTGGAGTTTCTCGACGCTCTGAAAAGGCTCAACGACGATTTGGGCGTTACGGTCATAATCGCCGAGCATCACCTTGAAAATGCTTTTAAGCTCGCCGACAGGGTTGCTTATCTCGAGGACGGAAGGCTTTTCTGCTGTGAGGCTCCCGAAGGTCTTGCCCTTTTATTGAAGGATAAAAGGATTTCTCAGACCCTTCCTGTCAGCTCGAGGGTTTATCAGTATCTTGATTCGGACGGAAAATGCCCCCTGACCGTGAAAGAGGGCAGAGGGATGCTTGAAAAGTATGAAAATGAGCATTATATTTCTATAAAAGAATTAATAAATAATGAGGAAATAATCTCCTGCAAAGACATTTGGTTTCGATATGAGAAAAAGGGAGAGGATGTCCTAAGAAGCTGTTCGCTCGGCGTTCGCAGGGGTGAGTTCTACGCTCTCGCGGGAGAGAACGGAAGCGGTAAATCGACAATTCTAAAGCTTATTTTCGGCGCTTTGAAGCCGTACAGAGGAAGGCTCAGAAGAAGGAGCGAATCGCTCGCTTACCTGCCGCAGAATCCTAAGAATCTGTTTGTAAAGGACAGCGTTGAGGAGGATTTTAAGAGTGTAAATAATTCTTATCTGGAATTATGTGAAAGCTTTGGCATTGAAAAGCTGCTCAGCGCGCATCCTTATGATCTGAGCGGCGGTGAGCTTGAAAGAGCCGCGATTTGCAAGCTTCTGCTGCTTTCTCCCGAGGTCTTGCTGCTCGACGAGCCGACAAAGGGACTTGATTCCTTCGCAAAAAATGAGCTCGGCATGTTTTTGCGCGAGAGAATCAAAGAAGGACTCACAGTCATCTGCGTTACTCACGACCTTGACTTCGCGGCGAATTTCGCTGACAGGTGCGGACTGCTTTTTGACGGCGGAATTATATGCGAGAATGATTGCAATACATTTTTCTCCGGGAACAGCTTTTACACAACCGCTTCATCAAGGCTGACAAAGGGGATTTTTAAAAACGCGGTAACATATGATGATATTCTCGAATGTATCAAGGCGGGTGAAGGAAAATGAGAAAGCTTTTGATTCTTATTATTCCGCTTTTGATAATTCCCGCGGTCGTTGTTGCGGGGTATATTATCGGAAGAAACTCCTACGCGTTTGTTTCGGCGCTTGTCGTTCTTCTCGGCTGTGTTCCGTTCTTTCTCGCGTTTGAGGACGGGAATAACTCGGGCAGGAGAGTGGTCACCCTTGCGGTTATGACGGCTCTGTCCGTCGCGGGGAGATTTATCTTCGCTCCGATCCCGTTTTTTAAGCCTGTGACCGCTATGGTGATTATTTCGGCGATGTACTTCGGCTCAGGGTTCGGTTTTCTGACGGGAGCTTTGTCGGCTTTGATTTCAAACTTCTACTTCGGTCAGGGTCCGTGGACGCCGTTTCAGATGTTCGCGTGGGGCTTGATCGGCTTTCTCGCGGGACTGCTTTCCGATCCGTTGAAGCGAAGTAAGCTTGTTTTGATTTTGTACGCCGTTTTTTCGGGCTTTTTGTATTCGGTTATACTCGACACATGGACTACGCTCTGGGCTGATTCGGGTTTTAATCTTACGCGTTTTCTCGCGTTGACGGCGACCTCTTTTCCGATTACGGTTGTGTATATCGTGTCAAATGTTGTCTTTCTTCTGATATTTACGCCGCTGTTTTCAAAAAAGCTCGACAGAATTATAAAAAAATACGGATAAGAATACGGGACTGCCGCAAAAACTGTGACAGTTCCGTTTTGCATATATTGCTCGTTTCTTATGTGCATTATATACAAAAACAGGAGTTAAACTTTGTTATATAAAGTATGGGATAATATGTTAGAATAAAGTATACAAACCGAAAAGGACGTGAGCACATGAAAAAGCTGATATCTGTATTTCTTTCGCTGATAATCTTCGCGGGCGTGGTTACCTCGCTGCCGCTTGTTTCTTTTGCGGCTAAAAAGAAGGTAAGCCTTAAAAAGTCCTCAGTCACCCTTAAAATCTCCGACAAAAAGGGAAAGACAATATACGGTACGACCGCGATTAAGTTGAAAAAAGCAAAGGGCGTATCCGTAAAAAAGGTGACTTACAAAAGCTCGGACAAAAAGACAGCCGCCGTTTCCTCAAAGGGAAAGGTTGTCGCCAAGAAAAAGGGCTCGGCTAAGATCAAAGTTACGGTCAAGTATAAATTCAAAAAGAAAACCTATACCCAAAGGCTTAGCTTTAAGGTGACGGTCAAGGACGTAAGAAAAACGGCTCCTTTGTCCAAATCTACAGAGCCGCCGACTGCAAAACCGACAGAGCCGACTACCGATCCCGCGACCAATCCGGCGACAGAGCCTGCGACAAATCCCGCGACCGAGCCCGACACTCAGCCTTCGACACAAAAGGAGGAGCCTGTCGTATTGAATCCCGCGGGTTATCCTCAGCTTATTATTTCTACCTATAAAGGCGATACAAGCAAGCTTTTGAACTCTCCCGAATACGGAGCCAGCTTCAGACTGTCGCCGTCATACCGTTTGCAGTGCGTTTCAACATTTCACTGGAATTCAGGCAGGGGAGCCGAGCCCGGTGAGATATGGATAGAGGAAGCCTTTGGCGGACCGAAATACGGACCGTACAAGGCGGTCGGAAGAACGCTCAACGGAGTTGAAAACGCGATATGGGATATTTTTCCCGAGGACCTTGTTGTTAAGGATGATACATCATACAAGATTATTGATTCCGACGAGGCTACGCTGAGCTGCTACAAGGACAAGGGCCCGATATTCGAGCTTCGCGGTTACGAGATTTCCGCCCAAAACAAAAGCGGGCTTGAAGCAAAAGAAGTCTTTGACGGCGGAGCCGCGGCTCCCGCAAAGGGCAGGGTAGAGTACGGCGAAGCCGCGCTTGATTTCGACGCGGACGGCGACGGCGACGTGCTTCTGCTCGACGATAAAAGCAAAGTTGAACATGACAATCAAAGCGCCAAGGTTTACGACGTTATCACAAACAGCAATTGTGAGGCTCCTGTGCGTGTTTCTCTTGACGCTCCCGAGCCTGCCGAGGGCGAAAAATGCTTTATACAGGTCGGACTCCCGATAAAGGACGATTTTGATAAAGAGGATACTCTTTGGGTTGACGTTGCGGCTGATTGGAAGGACGGCAAAGCGGCAGCCGAGATCAATCTCTCTCAGATAGAGGATCAAATCGGAGCCATAGAGTTTAACACGGGCAACGGGCTTACTCAGAATATGCGTAAGGCAGCCGAAACCGCTTTGGCGTTTTCCGGCAGCATTCCGAACAGCATTATCGACATGCTAAACGGCATCGACGACGGCGTAAATGTGACTGTTGATTCTCTTGACAAGGGAGTCAAGGCAATCAAGGTCTGTCTCGGAATAACTAAGGTTTATACCTCCGATCACTTTATGCTTTGTGTTCCCAAATCAATCGAATCGCTTAGTGAAAGAGGAGCTAATGAGCTTTTGAAGGATATGGAGACTATTCTCACCGACTATATGAAGGAGTATGATATCCACCGTAAAAAATGGCCTATGATGGTAAATGTAGGCACAATGATGCCTCTTATTGAGGGCGGCGACGCGCTGTTTGCTATGCCTTTGTTGTCAATCAACGGGCGTTTTGGAAGCAATCAGACAGGAATAAATAACAGCTATATCAAGATAGACAAGGAAATACTGTCCTACGGCGACTACAAAAGGCTGGGCGAGCAGTACGATGACAGCTCAGGCTATCTGTTCTGCACATTGGCTCACGAGCTTTTCCACTTTGTACAGCGCAATTACGTTTCTCAGGCGAGAACAAGCCGCTGGATGGACGAGAGCACCGCTACGTACGTCGGCAATTCGTGGCAGGAGAGAATCGGGATAAAGAAGTACAACGACGAAAATTATCTCCGCGAGAGTCGTATGCAGTTCGATATGCTCAGAAAGACCCTCAGCTTCAAAAAGACGGATAAGATGGATCCCGACTACATCAGCGCCCAGCTTATAGAGTTCCTTGTCAAGTACGACAGTCATTTCTTAAGAAAGCTCTACGAGGCGATGCGCGACAACAGCATTTTCAGCTCGTGGGAGACCTTGATTGAAAAAGCGGCAGGCGCGACGATGAAGGAGCTCGCCGTTAAGTATTACGGAGCCTTATCGGGAGGAGGGCTCTTTGCTCAGAATTATGAGGGCTGATTTATTTGGGAGAGCGCGACCGATTCGAACAATCATTATTTCGACGACCTCGCGGACATTATCGACGCGGCGGAATGGGCAAAAAAAGGCAGCGGTACTTACAATTTTAAGATCGGCCCCTACGGAGTGCGTTTTCTTGTTGTAAAGAATATAAACGCGGTTAACGCAAACGACAGTTTTGTTTTTTCAAAATGCACCGACGGTATCGCGGTTTCAGAATGGGCAAATTACGCGCCGTATAAGGAAAAAGACGTAAAAAGCGGCAACTGGAAATATGAGTATGATTATAGTGAAGAGAAGGGAGGCTCCTACGGCGGGTCGGCTTTAAACAATATAAAAATATATACATTTGTAAACGGAACAGGTAAAAACTACTCAGGCGGACTTTTCGGTTCGACTGCCAAGGTGAATTATCAGTATAAACCGTATATTGTACAACGCGGTGAATGGGCGGAGGAAAATAACTATTCAGCCACATTCCCGAAGAACACCTCGGAATTGTTCGACATTTACCCGTGTGTATGGATGAATGTAGATGAAGCCGGAGGAAATCATAAGCGTGTCGAGCATAATTACGATGACCCCGAGGAATCGGGAAAGGAGCGCGTAGAGCTCAGCTTCAGCGGAGATTACGGCATTGATATAACGCTTTATGACGGAGATGACAACAAGCTGTACACAGGAGCGCTGACCTTTGACCCCGAAACCGCGGCGGCAGGCAACGGGGAATGCTCCCTGCAGTTTGAATACATTGAGGTTGGCGCTGCTTACAAAAACGGTGTAAAAAAATCCTCCCACGTAAGCGGCAGGATTATTGTCGGAAACCGCAGGATCAGTTTTCTCGCCGATCCGTATTTTTGGGAGGTCGCAAGATAAAGGGGCTGTCCGGAACAGACAACCCCAAACGGAATAAATATTAATTTTTAACGGCTAAGGGGCGTCGCTTAACGCGGCAGCCTCTTAGTTTTTGAGTGATTGAAGCGGAGCGGGAAGTCTGCCGCCTCTGTTGATGAATACTGACGGGTCGCCGCTTCTTACGGGCATTACGGGACCTGTGCCCAAAAGTCCGCCGAAGCTGAGCTCGTCGCCCGCCTTCTTTCCGATCGCGGGGATAAGCCTTACCGCGGTTGTCTTTGAGTTTACCATACCGATCGCGGCCTCGTCCGCTATAATCGCGGAGAGCGTCTCAGCCGTTATGTCCCCGGGTACGACGATCATATCGAGACCGACGGAGCATACCGCCGTCATACACTCGAGCTTTGTGATGTCGAGCGTGCCCTTCTTCGCGGCGGCTATCATTCCCGCGTCCTCAGAAACAGGGATGAACGCGCCGCTCAGTCCGCCGACGTGAGAGGAAGCCATCACGCCGCCCTTTTTGACCGCGTCGTTCAGAAGCGCGAGCGCGGCGGTCGTGCCGTGGCAGCCGCAGCTCTCGAGTCCCATTTCCTCGAGAATATACGCGACGCTGTCTCCGACCGCGGGAGTCGGGGCGAGGGAGAGGTCGACGATCCCGAACGGAACGCACAGTCTTTTTGAAGCCTCTCTCGCGACCAGCTGACCCATACGGGTGATTTTAAACGCTGTTTTCTTGATCATCTCGGCGATTTCGTCCACGCTCTTGCCGTCTCCGTGCTTTGCGAGTGCCGCTCTTACGACACCCGGACCCGAAACGCCGACGTTTATTACGCAGTCAGCCTCGCCGACGCCGTGGAAGGCGCCCGCCATAAACGGATTGTCCTCGGGAGCGTTACAGAATACGACCAGCTTTGCTGCGCCGATGCAGTCGCGGTCGGCGGTTTTTTCGGCGGTCTCTCGGATGATTTTGCCCATCATCTTGACCGCGTCCATATTAAGTCCCGCCTTTGTCGAGCCGATGTTTACGGAGGAGCACACCCTCTCGGTGACCGAAAGCGCCTCGGGAATGCTGTCGATCACCGCGTAGTCGCCCGCTGAGAAGCCCTTCTGAACGAGAGCCGAGTATCCGCCGATGAAGTTTACGCCGAGCTCATGAGCCGCCTTGTCGAGAGCCTGAGCGAATTTTACAACGTTTCTGCTTTGACACGGAGCCGCGATCATACCGATAGGGCTGACGGAGATTCGCTTGTTAATAATCGGAATACCGTATTCCTTCTCGATGTCCTCGCCCGTCTTGACGAGGTCCTGAGCATATCTGCAAATTTTGTCGTAAACCCTGCCGCTCGCCTTGTCGACGTCCTCGTCCATACAGTCGAGAAGTGAAATACCCATCGTAATCGTGCGGACGTCAAGGTTTTCGTTGTCTATCATATTTATTGTTTCTAAAATGTCTCTTGTTTCTAACATATTTACCTCTTAAATGCGGTGCATACTATTAAAGATGTCCTCGTGCATAACGTGGATTTTGGTGTGGGTCTGCTTTTCAACCTCTGTGAGCTCGTCTCTGAGCAGGTCGATCGGTGTGTCCTCGGTAAGCTCAACGAGCATAAGCATCGCGAACATATCTCTGAGAACGCTCTGATTTACTTCGATAATGTTCACTCCGTGACCCGCGCAGGCGGAAGAAACCTTTGAAAGAATTCCGACGGAATCCTTTCCGACTACTGTGATTACTGCTTTCATAAAATTTGCCCTCCGTTTTTTATAAAAAATTTTTGATTATACATTGCTAAGCGTAAAATCTTGTGGTATATTAAAATCGGTGATACTTATGAAAATAATTTGCGATACACACGTTCATTCATCAAATTCCTTTGACGGCGAGAGCACCGTGCGCGAAATCTGCGAGAGCGCGATCGAAAAGGGGATAAGCTCCGTCACTATTACCGACCATATGGAGGCTCCCGAAATCAGTCTCGGGGATAAAAGTATCTTCGGCAACGCCGTAAAGTCGATCACTCAGTCCGTCAAAGACGTCGAGGAGCTGTCGGAGGAATACGAGGGAAGAGTCAGTCTGTTAAAGGGAATGGAGCTCGGCGAGCCTTTGCACAAGCCGTCTCTGACCAAAAAGGCATATGAAATCGCGGATTTTGATTTTATCCTCGCGTCAATTCACAACGTCCTTAATGAAGAGGATTTTTACTATCTCACCTATACAAGAGAGAATGTTCCCTCGCTATTGGAGCGTTATTTCAACGAGCTTCTCGACACCGCTCAGAACGCCGACTTTGACAGCCTCGCTCACCTGACCTATCCTATGAGGTATATAATCGAACGGACGGACATCCGTCCCGACCTCGACAAATACAGCGAGATAATCGACGAAATTTTCCTGACCCTCGTAAAGCGCAACAAGGCGCTTGAAATCAATACCTCGGGGCTTTTTAAGCCGATCGGGACGACCCTGCCCGACCTTGATTTGGTCAGAAGATTCAGGGAGCTCGGCGGCAGCCTCGTTACAATCGGAAGCGACGCGCACAACTGTAAAAAGCTCGGAGCGGGGGTTGTTGAAGGAATAGAAATCGCGAGACTTTGCGGCTTCAAGAGCTACACGGTTTATCAGAACCGTTCGCCAAAGCAGGTCGCTATATGGTACTGAAACGGCTTATAAAGAATGAATTATATTTTTAAAGGCGATGAAGCGGAAAGCTCCATCGCCTTTCGTATCGCCAAAATTATAACACCTAGACCGATATTTTGCAAGAAATGAGTATTAAGTAACGAAAAATCAGCGGTTTTTGTAAAATTACAATGTCTCCGCGAGATTTTTTATGTATTCTTTAAGCTGAGCCTTTGTTTCGGGGTGTTTAAGCCCCATTTCGATGTTTGCCTGCAAAACTCCGAACTTGTTGCCCATATCAAATCTTTTGCCCGTCATTTCAACCGCGGTCATTCCCTTGGTGACGGCGATTTCGCGCATTGCGTCGGTGAGCTGGATCTCTCCGCCCGCGCCGGGCTTTGTCCTTTCGAGAATATCAAAGATCGAAGCGGGGAGCACAACGCGGTCGGTGATTGAGTAAAGCGAAAGCACCTCCTCGGGTGTCTGCGGCTTTTCGACCATATCGGTGCATTTGAAAACATTGTCGTGAAGGGCTTCGACCTTGAGCGAGCCGTACTTGTGGATTTCACTTTCGGGAACCTTTTTGACTCCGAGCACGCCCTCGCCGTACTCGCCGTAAGCATCGATAAGCTGCTTGATAGCGGGCTTTTCCTCGCTGTCGATAACTCCGTCTCCGAAGAGTATCGCGAACGGCTCGTCGCCTACAAACGCTCTTGCTCTGAGAATCGCGTGACCGAGACCCTTCATTTCCTTTTGTCTAATGAAGGTGATGTCGGCGAGGTTCGCGATATCTCTGACCTGTTTCAGAAAATCATTTTTCCCGCTTTTTTCAAGCGAGCTCTCGAGCTCGGGGGAAAAGTCAAAGTGATCCTCCATAATGCCCTTGCCTCTGTTTGTGATAATCAAAATCTGATCAAGTCCCGCGGCGACCGCCTCTTCGACAATGTACTGGATCGTCGGCTTGTCAACAATCGGGAACATTTCCTTAGGCATTGCTTTTGTTGCGGGGAGAACTCTTGTTCCGAAGCCCGCGGCGGGTATTACAGCCTTGCGAATTTTCATAGTTTTTTCCTTTCTTAACTTATTGAAGCATTGATAAGATTGCCGGCAGCTCGTTGAGCACGAGGATAATCGCCATAACGCTGACGGCGATTGCCATATTGACTCCGCCCTTTGTCTCAAATTCCTGCTGGGGGTTTGCGGAGTCCTTTTTGATTTTTATTATTTCGGATTTGCAGTGAGAGAAGTACCACCTGTTCGCGAAAGCGCCCGAGAGTATTCTCGGAATAAAGTTGAGAACCGAGCACAGCGACATAAGCATAAACATCATCTGCTGTTCGATGCTCAGGCTTGAGAGCAGCTTAAAAATGTCGGCATAGGTTGTAAAGCTGCCGTTCGATAAAATGTTGGCTACGGAAATGCTGAAGTAAAGCTCCGCGCCCGTGAGAAGTATCATAAGAGCGGCAAAAACTCCTCCGAGTTTGTACATCTTGCGATAGAGAAGATACGCTCCGCCGAAAAGAAAAGCGCAGAAGTTAAAGCGGCTGTTGTTGAAGAGTCGTATGCTGTTGAACACCTTTATGAAGTACGGGGTGTTTTTCTGAACATACTTTGACATCTCTCCGGCGGTGACTCCGCCCATATCCTCGTTTGGATTGACTCCCGCCATGGGGTCAAACGCCTCTCCGAACGGTACTCCGAAGCCCGAAAACGGCGAGCTCTGCTGACTCTGAGTCTGCCTGTTCTGAGCCTGCTGCTGAGTCTGCTGAGCGCCCAGAGGGAAACCGCATTTTCCGCAGTAGAACATTCCCTTCTGATTGGATGAGCCGCAGCGCGGACAGATTACTGTGTCGGGATTTTCGCTTTCCGTCGTCTGCTGAGCTTCTTCATTGTTTTCAAAGCTAAAGCCTTCGCCGTGCCTGTCATAAAAAGCGCAGCGGTTTTCCTTTTCATAACATTCCCTGTGGTGCGGCGCTCCGCATTCGGGACAAACTACTATGTCGTCGCCGTCCTTGAACCGAACCTTGCACACAGGACAATAATATTCGTTAAAATCCATATTTGTCTCTTTCTTGATTGTATTTATATTAGTATATCAAATATTTGCCGAAAAATCAATAACCGCGCTTTCGTGGTAATGTACAAAATTCTCTTTTTCCATTAATCTAATTTGAACATACGCGGGGATGTCAGGCTATTTACTTTTTTTGCCTGTTTTGCTATAATATAGGTTGGTAATTTGTTTAAATTTATTTTAAAGGAGAAATCAATGGTTCAGTTTGAAGAGCTTTTGCTCAGACTCGAGGGCTCAAAGCCCGATATCGACGACTTGTCCGACGCTCTCGGAATGAAGTCTCTGCTCTCGGAAATCCAGCAGTTGGAGCTCAAGGCCACAGAGCCCGGGTTCTGGGACGACGTTGAAAGATCACAGAAGATTTTGCAGAAAACAGGTGCTCTTAAGGGCACCGTTGAGGAATATAACAAGCTCACCGAGCATTACGACGACGCTCACGCTCTTATTGAGCTCGCGAACGAGGAAGAGGACGAGAGCCTGTACGCTGAGGCTTTAAGTGAGGTTGAGGCGGTCGAGAACCAGCTCGCGAAGCAGAAGCTTAAAACCCTTCTTACGGGCGAGTACGACAAGAACAACGCTATTCTGACCTTCCACGCGGGCTCGGGCGGAACCGAGGCTCAGGACTGGGCGGAGATGCTGTTCAGAATGTACACCCGCTGGGCGGCGGATCACGATTTTAAGCTGAAAACCGTTGACTATCTTGACGGGGACGAGGCGGGTCTAAAATCCGCGGTTCTTCTTGTCGAGGGTGAAAACGCCTACGGTTATTTAAAGAGTGAGGCGGGAGTTCACCGCCTTGTAAGAGTTTCGCCCTTTGACTCGCAGGGCAGGAGACACACAAGCTTTGCCTCCCTTGAGGTAATGCCCGAAATCAACGACGATATTCAGGTTGACATCAACCCCGAGGATATCAAGATGGATGTTTACCGCGCGAGCGGAGCGGGCGGTCAGAAGGTCAACAAGACCTCCTCGGCTGTACGACTCACTCATATTCCGACGGGAATCGTCGTAGCCAGTCAGGTTGAGCGAAGCCAGTATCAAAACCGTGACGTGGCTATGAAGATGCTCGTTTCAAAGCTCATGGAAATCAAGGAGCGCGAGCACCTCGACAAAATCGAGGACATCAAGGGCGTACAGAAGGAAATCACATGGGGCAGTCAGATCCGCTCTTATGTTTTTATGCCGTACACAATGGTCAAGGATCACCGCACCTCGTTTGAGACGGGAAACATCGACAAGGTGATGGACGGAGACCTCGACGGCTTTATAAACGCGTACCTCAAGGCTCTGAGCACAGGCACGCTCAATCAGTAAAATCAGTAAATTTTATTATAAGAAGGTAATTTTATGAAGTATTTTGTAATGCTTTGCGACGGAATGGCTGACGAGCCCACAGAGAAGCTCGGCGGCAAAACTCCCATGACGGTCGCGAAGAAGCCGATGATTGACAAGCTCGCTTCTCTCGGAGAGGTCGGACTTGTTAAGACCGTTCAGGAGGGTATGAAGCCCGGCTCCGACGTAGCTAATCTCGCTGTGCTCGGCTATAATTCATCCGACTGCTACACGGGACGCTCGCCGCTTGAGGCAGCGAGTATCGGTATTGATTTGAAGGATACGGACGTTACATTCAGATGTAACCTTGTGACGCTGTCCGATGAGGAAAACTACGAGGATAAGCATATGGTCGACTACTGCGGAGGGGATATCTCAACCGCGGAGGCGAAGGAGCTTATCGATTGTCTTGAGAAAAATCTCGGAAGCGAGGAGTTCAAGTTCTACTCGGGAGTAGCTTACCGCCACTGTCTCGTATGGGATAACGGTAATCCTCATCCCGGTGTGCTCACACCTCCCCACGATATTCCGGGAAGAGTTATCCGCGACTATATTCCGAAGGGCGAGGATACGACGAAGCTATACGAGCTTATGAAGAAGAGCTACGAGCTTCTCAAGGATCATCCCGTCAACAAAAAGCGTATTTCACAAGGAAAAAGACCCGCCAACTCCGCGTGGTTCTGGGGTGAGGGCACAAAGCCCCTGCTCGCTGACTTTGAGAAGAAAACGGGCTTGAAGGGAAGTATGATTTCCGCCGTTGATTTGCTCAAGGGAATCGCAATCTGCGCCAATATGACGAGCGTTGACGTCGACGGAGCGACAGGCTACATCGACACAAACTTCGAGGGCAAGCGCGACGCGGCGATCGAGGAGTTCAAGCGCGGTCAGGATTTCGTGTATGTTCACGTTGAGGCTCCCGACGAGTGCGGACACAGAGCCGAGGCGGAGAACAAGGTCAGAGCGATCGAGCTTATTGACGAGAAGATTCTGACGCCCGTGGTTGAGTTTTTAAGAGGCTATGACGATTTTGCCGTCCTCATTTGTCCCGACCACCCGACT
Source organism: Ruminococcus sp. (assembly GCA_017384945.1). GTDB lineage: Bacteria > Bacillota > Clostridia > Oscillospirales > Acutalibacteraceae > Ruminococcoides. The sequence goes on from JAFNSO010000104.1 coordinate 17,576, forward strand.
CCGCTCGATATTCAGACTCATACCTCAACCCCTGTTCCGTATGTGATCTACGACAGCAAAAACGAGCAGAACAGCGGCGTAACGACGGTCAACGAGGAGACTGCGAAAACAACGGGAAATTATATCGAAAAGGGCTACACCCTTATGGATTATTTTCTTTCAAAGTAAAAAATCGACCCCCTGAAAGGTTTCAGGGGGTAAACTATTGCGTAAATATGTTAAAAGCCGTAAAGCCAAATCGAGCGCATTCAAGGTCAAACAGCCGAGAAAAAACAATGTAAAAAAGCCCAAAAAACATCAAAGTCAAGCCCCGCCGTCGAAGAAGCTATAAACCAAATAAAACCCTTCCAAAGGCGGATTAGGCGGTCGCGGCTCGCGACCGGATAAGGCTGTCGGGGCTCCCGACCGACCGACCGGCTAATTCATTTCTACGGCTTCTTCAAGGGCGATAGCGAGCTGGTCGGGGCAAGAGGTGCCTCTTCCGCCGCAGTCAATACCTCTGAGCCTTCTGATAGCCTCCTCGGCGTCCATTCCCTTTACGAGGGAGCTGATTCCCGTTGTGTTTCCCGCGCAGCCTCCTACGAAGCGGCAGTCCTTTATTATGTTATTATCGTCGAGCTCCACGAGGATTTGTCTGGAGCATACTCCTGTCGGTCTGAACTTATGTGTCATAATTACCTCCGAAATTTTTTATACTAAGTATTATATGACGAGTTTTTGATTTCGTCAAGAAATTTTATTCAAATATATGGCGCTGTGAGCTTTTTTATGTTATACTCTATAGTATATTTAGATAAGGAATGTTTGTATGTCAGTTGGAATCAATTTAGGCTGTTGGGGCTCGGTGTTCGCTGTGCCGAGCTCGGTGGTGGACGAGCATATTAAAATAGCGTCGCCGCAGCAGCTGAAAATACTTCTCTTTCTCCTGAGAAACGCGGGGAAGAGCTATACTCACAAGGAAATAGGCGACCTTCTCCTCATTCACGAGGACGACGTTAAGGACAGTATTAGGTTCTGGGTCGACCGAGAGGTGCTTTGCGAAAACGGAGCCGAGCTTGCTCCGAGCGATAACAAAAAAGAAATATCCTCAGAGCCTCCCGTCAAAAAGGAGGAAAAGAAGCCAAAAACAGTCGTTTCCCGTCCGCAAAAGCCCGATATCATCACTGCGGCTCAGAGGGTGAGCGCGGACGAAAACCTGCGCCATACTCTCGCGGAGGTCGAGTCGGCGCTGTCAAAGCCGCTTTCAAGCGGAGATACCTCGACTATCGTAATGCTGTACGATACCCTCGGGCTTCCCGCAGAGGTCATTATTATGCTTGTGAACTACTGCGTGAGCATCGGCAAGTCGAATATGAGAGCTATCGAGAGAATCGGAATCCAGTGGTCGGACGCGGGAGTATATACGATAGAAGCCGCCGACAACAGGATAATGCAGTCGCGCAGGTCGTCGATGAACTTCAACCGCGTGAGCTCGGTTTTCGGGCTGAAAAACATCGGCTCCCCGACCGCGAGACAGCTTGTGTACGTTGACCGCTGGATCGACGAGTGGCATTTTTCTGATGAAATGCTCAGGTCGGCGTATGAGGCGTGCGTGGACAATACGGGTCAGATGAAGCTCCAGTACATCAACAAGATTCTTGAGCGCTGGCACAAGGCGGGGATTTCATCTCCCGACGAGATTGAAAAGCTCGATAAAAAGCCGCAAAAGAAAAAGCCGTCGGAAACGTCCTTTGACTTGGACGAGCTTGACAAAATACAGTAAGAGGTACATATGGGTTACAGCAAAAAGGTTCGCCGAGAGGCGATAGCATTGATTCAGGAGAGAAAGCTTAACGCCGAGCGCGACGCGGATTACAGGCGTCAGAGGATTTTCTCTCAGCTTCCCGAGGCGAGGAGCCTTGAGCGTCAGATCGCGTCCTGCGGGATAAGAGCGGGAAGAGCGGTTCTCAGGGGCGGAAACGTTAAGGAGGAGCTTTTGAAGCTTAAGGAGGAAAGCCTCAGACTGCAAAGCGAGTATGAAAAGCTCCTAAGCGAAAACGGCTTTTCCGTCAGCGATACGGAGCCTAAGTATTACTGCTCTAAATGCTCGGACACAGGTTATCTCGAACTCGAAAACAGAACGGAACTATGCTCCTGCCTGAAAAACGCGATGGTCGAAATCGCCTGCCGCGAGCTCAATAAAAAATCACCGCTCAGCTTGTGCACCTTTGAGGATTTTAAGCTCGACTATTACAGCAAGGAGAAAACAGACGGCTATCCTCGTTCTCCCTATGAGCAGCTCAGTATGATTTATAAAAAATGTAAGGCTTACGCCGACAGCTTCTCGGCCGACTCAAAGAGCCTTTTGATGATGGGAAGAACGGGACTCGGTAAAACTCACCTCAGTCTCGCGATAGCAAACGAGGTGATCAAAAAGGGCTGCGGCGTTATTTACGCCTCCGCTCCGACGATTGTCTCGCAAATCGAAAAGGAGCATTTCGGAAAGATAAAGACCGACGAGGAGAGCGTCGAGGACACGCTTTTAAACTGCGACCTTCTTATAATCGACGACCTCGGTACGGAGTTCAACAATAAATTCACTACCCCCGCGATTTACAACATCTTTAATTCCAGAATCACAGCGGGAAAGCCCGTTATTGTCAGTACGAACCTAAAAATCAGCGAGCTAAACGAGATATACAGCGACCGCTTTGTATCAAGGATAATCGGCGAGGCCGAGCGGCTCGACTTTTTCGGAAGCGATATTCGGGTGATTAAAAGAAAAATGCAAAATTAAGCGAAGGCTGACCGTTTTTTTGGTCAGCCTTTTTCAGATTATTTCGTATTTGATCGGATGGTTTTCCAGCCTTTGCTCGACCTCGTTTTCGGAGCAAAAGCCCTGCGCCGCGCCGTCAAAGCCGATTTTGATTCCCGCGAAGGTTTCGGCTCTGAGTAAGCTCTCTACACGGGAGAGACCCTTTGCGTAAAAATGCAGAAACGCCGAGAACAGCGAGTCTCCCGCGCCGACAGTGTTGACTATCTTCTTGCAGCGCGGAGCCTTCAAAGCGTAGAGCCCGCTTTTGTCGAGAAGCATCGCGCCCTTTGAGCCCATTCCTATGACGATGATTTTGTTTTTGTATCGTTCCTTAAGCTGTTTTATGAAGAGTTCGGGCTTGCTTGGGAGATTCTCGTCGCTTAAAAAGAGAATATCGGCGTTCTCCATAAAATCGCGGTTGTAAGCGTCCTCAATATCCGATAATACGTGAACGTCGCACGCGGTAACAACGCCCTCTTTTTTCGCCCGCTTAATCAGCTCGCGGTTGAAATTGATGTTGCACAAAACCGCGATGTCGCAGTTTTTCAGCTCGCCGATTAATGAGTCGGGATTAAGACTCTGCTCCTGAATGTCCTTTAGGTCGCAGTAAATCTGTCGTCTGCCCTCGGGGTCGTAAAGAACCACCGATGCGGGGGTTTCTTTGAGGGTCTTTTGTATCAAATCGGTCTTTACCGAGATTCTTTCAAGCTTACCGATAATCCTCTGAGCCTGTTCGTCGTCTCCCGTGTACGAGCAGAAGCGAGCCTCGTCTCCGAGAGCCTTCAGCGCGCTCGTGATATTGAAGCCTACCCCCGAAACATTCGAGCGAACCCCGAAGAAGCTGTAGTCGATGGGGTAGTAGTCGATTGGGAATTTTCTTACGGCCGTTGTGGTCTCTATGTTAACCAGTCCCGAAACAAATATTTTCATGGCTTTCTTCCTTTCGTTATTCAGGCATATATTAACACAGTGCTTTTGAAAAATCAATCACCTAAAAGAGTATGTGCAATTTGCATAAATTAGCATTATAAAATTCGTACAAGAAATCAAAGGAAAAAACAAGCCGATTATGATAAAATAAAGGTACCATACTTTAAAAGAGGTGTATGAAAATGAAACAAATACGAAAATCGGTAGCGCTGTTTCTCGCGGCGCTGATGCTTTTGAGCGTTTTTGCCGTTTTGCCTGTCAGCGCGGCTGAGTCGGCGGCGGTTTCACTCGGCGGCAATATAATCACAGAGGATAGGTTTGTTTATTCGATATCGGAGGGCGAAGCCACGGTTGCAGAGTTTCGCAAGCCCAGCTCATTTTATAACTCGGCTGAGATTCCCGAATCGGTTCAGGGCTATCCCGTTACAGCTCTCGGTCAGGGCTTATTCAAAAACAATACCGACCTGAATTATGTTACGATTCCCGCGGGCGTAAAGAAAATCGGAAGCTCCGCCTTTGAGGGAATGACATCTTTAAGCAGGCTGTTTTTTTCCGATAAGAGGAGCGTCTGGAGAAAAATTCAGATAGATTCCGGCAACGATCTGATTACAACAAACACCGACAACCTGATTGTCTATACATTCGGGGATATTTTGTACAGATATTACAGCAGTCCGGCCCAGCTTTCGGTTTACGCTGTTAAAGAGGGCGCGTATGATCTTGTCATCCCCGAGAGCATCGAAAGCGTTGACGTGACTACGATTTCCTCGGATGTGTTCACCGACAAGACCTTCGATTCGGTTACGATTCCCGACTCGGTAAGATACATCCACTGGGGAGCGTTCAGAAACGCTAACGTAAAGAGCGTAGTTCTCGGAAGCGGGGTTACTAAGCTTTCGGGCAACGCCTTTAGCGGCAATATCGAAAACATATACTATAACGGACTTTCGGAGGATTGGGAAAAGGTAACCAAGGAAGCTCCGAACGATTGGCTTTCAAAGGTCAGTGTGCATATGCTTCCCGTGCCGGGAACGAGGGATGTGAACAATAACTTTACGTCAAAAAATGTAAAATACAACTGGACGCCCGACGGCACGCTCAAAATCGTCGACTATACGGGCAACGGTGACGACTATGACAGGATTTTTTACGTAGCGGCGGGTTACACTCTAAGCGAGATAGGCGAGTACGCCTTTATGAACTCTAATTTGACGAGAATTACAATTCCCAAGGGCATAATTGTGGCGAACTCGGCCTTTTATCACTCTTACTCACTTGAAAGCGTGACGGTCAAAAGCGCCGAAATCGGCAATTCGGCTTTTGCGGGCTGTACTTCGCTGAAACGTATTTCACTCGAAAACACTGTTTCTATAGGAAGCTACGCGTTCAGCCAGAACAAGGCGGAGAGCGTTAAGCTCCCGGAAACCGTCAGTTACGTCGGAGAGTGCGCCTTCAAGGACAGCTCCGAGCTCTTGGAGGTCGTAATCCAAAGGGGAGAAATCGCTCAAAAAGCGTTTTACAACTGTCAAAATCTCAATACTTTGAAGCTCGGTGACAGAGTAAGCTCAATCGGCGCGGAGGCGTTTCTTAACACCGATTTGTCCGAAATCGAGCTTTCAAGACACGTTGAAACAATAGGCGACCACGCCTTGGGCTACACCTATGAGGGAGGATCCTACGTCAAGAGGCCGTATTTCACCATAAGCGGCTGGAACCCGAGCGCTGCGAAGGCATACGCCGACGCGAACGGCTTTTCTTTCAATGAATTGGGGACTGTTATAACTTCCGTTTCGATAGTCGATTTTATCGAGCCCGACGCGGGAGAAGCTCCGAACACAAAGGGATACAGCGAGGAAAATACTTACACCGTTATGAGCAGAGATTGGTACAACGACACCGAGAAACACTGGATGACTGACGGCGAGAAGTTTGTCGGAGGAAACTACTACACAGTTTATTTCCATTTGGAGCCTTTATATTTTAGTTACTTCTCCGACCCGATGCAAAGCGCGACAATAAACGGAAAGCCTGCCCAAATTTCCTATACTCCCGAATTGGATCGCGAGGAGAATGTAAACGTCAGCAAAACGTATTACTGCAAGCCCGAGGAAGTCATTTCCGATATAAGTATTTCTGTTGATACTCCCAAAATGGATATGAAAAAGTCAGAAGCCGTCCCCGCGATAGTTGACACCGAGGGCGTTGAGATCGCCGATTATAAATGGGAGAAGAAAAGCGGTACCGAGACCGACGATTCGTTGTTCAATTACAACTGTAAGTATTTGCTGACCGTGTATTTCCACGCTAAGGACGGATGGCGGTTCTCTTATATCAAGGACTCGAACAATTTAAACATAATCGGAACCTATCAGGTAATGGTTCATCTGAATGACAAATCAAACAAGGGATATAAATGGGACGACAGGGAAAAAAGCTATTATATGTGCGCCGAATTTGAGTTTCCCGTCAGATGGACTCCCGACGATCCTTCAAAGTATATCGAAGAGGTGCGTATAGACAACGCGAAGGAGCCGATTGTCGGCGAAGCCTTCGAGAATTATAAGTTCAGCACCGATAAATACGACGTTGAGGTTGTTTGGAGGCATTTCGATTCCGGTAATTTCAGCTTAATGGAGGAGGGCGAAAGGTTTATAAAGGGTAATAAATACATCTGCTACTTTAACCTTTACACGAAAAACGGCTATGGCTTCCGTATTGATGAAAACGGCTATCAGGACTTCAAGGGCTATGTTAACGGCAGAGAGGCAAAAACAAACGGAACGTGGGGCGAGTATGATAAGGCGTATGTTTATGACGTGTACGGACCTCTTACGGGAGACGAAACTCAGCCTCCCACAGTCGCGACCACCGCGCCCGTTACGGACAAGCCGACAGAAACCGTTAAGCCGACCGAGACGATTACAAAGGCGACCGACCCGACGGAATCCGAAACCGCCGCTCCCGTAACAACCGAGTCCGCAGAACCGACGACAGCTCAGAATACAACCGCCGCTCAGACCGAAAAGCCGACCGAGTCTCAGACAACCGAGTCGACCGACCCGACTGAGACGTCAACAGCCGCTCAGACCGAAAAGCCGACCGCCGCTCAGCCGACAACAGTTGAGCCTGCGGCCGAGCCGACGACAGCTCAGCCCGCAACAACTGTCCCCGCGACGGAAACTCAGCCCTCGACCCAAGCGCCGACGCAAATCCCGACGGCTCCCGCGATAAGCTCGCTCAGCGGCGACGCGGACAAAACGCAGGTCGATACCTTCGTAAAAGCACTCAAAACCGACAGCGACCCCAAGGGCAGCGTATTCTTCCTGCTTGCGGCAAAGGCGAAGAAGGTAAGCAAAAGCTCGGTTACTCTTTCGTGGAATAAGGTCAAGGGCGCGAAGAGCTATGTGATTTACGGCAATAAATGCGGCGTAAAGAACAGGTATAATTACATCGCGACCGTATCAAAAACCTCCTTCGTGCAGAAGAAACTCAGTAAGGGTACCTATTATAAATATCTGATTATGGCGTTTGACGGCAGTGACAAGCTCATTACAGCCTCAAAGACGCTGCACATCTCCACAAAGGGCGGCAAAACAGGAAACTACAAAAAGCTCACAACCGCCGCCAAAGGCGACAAGGTCATTCTCGCTAAGAAGGGCAAGAGCTTTAAGCTGAAAGCAAAGGCTGTCCCCGAGAATAAAAAGCTCAAGGTTAAGCAGCACAGGAAAATCAGCTACGAGAGCTCCGACACAAAAATCGCCAAGGTCAGCAAGAGCGGCAAAATAACAGCCAAAAAGAAGGGCGTTTGCTATGTCTACGCCTACGCCCAGAGCGGAGCCTTTAAGAAGATAAAGGTAAAAGTAAAAAAATAAGCTTAAAAGGGAGCGTCGCAGGACGCTCCCTTAATCACAATCTATTTCTTTTCGTCGTTTTGAAGCGGCTCAAGTCTTTGAAAAACCATCGCGTTTAAAAACTCCGAGAAAACACTTCTCCATAATACCGCGCTGTGCTCGCCCTTTTCGTTGAAGTGAAGAGCCAGCTTTTCCTTTGGATAGCCGAGCTTTTTTAAGCGGTTGTACATATTTGTCACGTAAGGGTCGGTGTCCGCCCTTGCGGCGCCTGTGTAAAAATACAGGAAGGGGGAATTTTCGTCAAAGCTCTTTTTCTTTAGGTATTTTTCCCATGTCGCGTCGTCAAATTCCCAGAAGGAGGGCGAAAACGCGCCGAGTGTGCCGAAAATCTCGGGGTGCTCGGTTGTGATGTAGAAGGCCGATAGTCCGCTGAGAGACGCTCCCGCAAGCGAGGTGTTCTCGGCGTTTGTCTCTACGTTGTAGTTTTTTTGAATATACGGCACGAGTACCTTTGCAGCAAAGTCCGAGAACTCAGTTCCGTTCATACCGAAGTATTCCGCCTTGCCGAAGCGCTTTTCGTCCGCGGAAACGCCGATTTTCGGAACAAGCTCGTAATCGCGTGGGAAGGAGTTGTCGACACCAACCATAATAGCCTTTTTGCCTGTCGCCTGAGTCATGGCCTTGACTTGCTCGGGAACTACGGGGCATCCGCCGACGGTGTCCTTTTCCTCCTTGGCGGTTGTCATAAACTGAGCGTCAAGCACATAGACGGTGGCGTATTTTTCGCTTGATTTCGCGTCGTAATCGTCGGGCTTCCAGATGTATATGTCCTTTTCGTATCCCTTGTATTTGAGGGTTTTCTTGTCAAATTTCGCGAAATAGTTCGTTTCCTTTTCGCCGTAGGTGTATGGCAGAAAGTTGTCCTCTGTTTTTTGCCATCCGCTGACGCATTTATTGAAGGCGAATTCTCCCGTTTTTTCCTTGCCGCAGGTTATGTACGCCATATTGTAAAGCGAGGTGTCTCCCTCGCAGGAAAAGGTGGTTGAGTTTTTGTCCTTTTCTACAGGCTTCATTTTGACTTCCTTTTTCTTCCCGCTTTTGCTGTTGAAAAAGGTTGCCGAGGCGGTTTTGCTCTTTGTGTAGTCCCTGAAATAAACTGTGTGAGTTTTGCTGTCCTCAGCTGTACCGCAAGCGCAAAACAGTGAAGCTATAATTGCCGCCGAAAGTATAAAAGCCGTTAGTCTTTTCATATTGTTTGCTCCTTCTTTATAATTTCATTTTTATTATACAGCGTTTATCTGTAGTTTATATGAAGAAAAACACATTATTGTACTTTTGTTTTGATTGACATTATATAAAATATCTGCTACCATTTTTATTGAATAAAACGGCAAAGGAGGGCTGATATGAACGAGTTAAAGCCGACCTTCAGGCATTTGGCGCTTTACTATCTTCTTTTTGCGATCAGTATAATCCCGTGCGGAAACTTTATCCCCGACGTTTTTCCGACGCGTAATGTTTCAACAATTTATCTTCTTACGCTCTGTGTATGCCTGATAATGTACTATTCCCACCGATTAACGCGGGCGGGAGGGCTTTCGGTTCTGATGAAATCGGTCTCGTGGCTTTTGCTGCTTTTGATTTTGCTTCGGGGAATAAAATACAGCGTCTTTGCGTCGGTTGATGTTTTAGCGCGGCACACGTGGTATTTTTACTATGTTCCGATGCTTCTGTGTCCTCTGTTTTTGTTTTATATTTCTCTTTTGGCGTCGTCAAAAAAGGGCTTTCACCTTCAAAAGGGCTGGTACCTTGCGGCGGCGGTGACGGTCTTGTTTATCGTTCTTGTGCTTACAAACGACCTTCATCAGCTTATTTTCCGCTTTAACGCGGGCTTTGCTGATTGGAATAACGATTATTCATACGGTCTGTTGTTTTATGTGATTCTGGTCTGGCGGTATATATTGTATATTTCAGCCGTGATTATACTTGTGATAAAATGCCGTATTTCAAGCTCAAAAAAGAGCGCGTGGGTTATTTTGATTCCGTTTTCAATCGGAGTGATATTGAATCTGCTTATAATTACGGGGAATATGCCCAAGCCCCTCGGCGCCAATATTGTCGAGCTTCCCGAGACGCTTATCATTACGGTGGCGGCGGTTCTTGAGTGCTGCGTGCAGCTGGGAATGATCCCCACTAACACGGATTACGGAAGAATATTTTCAAAGCTCTCGATATCCGCTCAGATAACCGACGGAAACGGAAAGGCTGTTTTTTCCTCGTCCTCGGCAAAGTCTCTGACCTCGGAGCAGTTTTCTTTGCCCGACGGCTCCCGAATTGACGATCACACAGTTCTTCGCAAGATGAAAATTCCGGGCGGTTACGGCTTCTGGCAGGACGATATGACGGAGCTTGACCGTTTGAACGGAGAGCTTGCCCTCGCGAAGGAGGAGCTTGCCCGCGAGGGTGAGCTAATCAGGCTCAGGGGTGAGTTGAAGGAAAAGCAGGAGGAAATCGAGCAGCGCACGCTTGTGTATGATACGATCGCTAAGCGGACGCAAGGGCAGTCGGAGCTGATTTCAAAGCTCGCGAAGGCCGCCCGATTCTCCTCCGATCCGGGAGAAAGGGATGAGTACCGCAAGCGTATTACCCTGCTCGGCGCGTACATTAAAAGGTATGCCAATCTTACTCTTTTGTCGCGTGAGAAAAACGTCATTGAAATCGGAGAGCTCGCTCTTTCCGTTTCCGAGGTGCTTCGGTACCTTAATTTCAGCGGGATACCGAGCGAGTTTATATGCGACGGACAGTGTGTGGTTTCCGCGGACTCGGCGCTTGCTGTGTTTGGGGCGTTTGAAATTCTGCTCGAAGAGAATTACTCGGCGCTGCGCGGAGTGTTTGTCAATCTGACCGTTCAGAAGGAGAGCGTCTTGTTCAAGCTCGCTTTGGAGAACGCAAAAGAGCCTCCTTCGGACAAAACGGTCGGGGCTCTTGCTTCGGTCAAGGTTCAAAGCGCTGTGGATTTCGAGGATGATGTCGCTTACGTCTGCTTCACCATGCCGAAGGGGGGAGAAGAGATATGACTCCCTTTTATATGCTTTCGGATTTCGCGAGGTCGCTTTTCTCGCTTTGGGCGCTTCTTCTCTGTCTTACGATTATCGGGAGCGCTGTCTTGGCGGCTATAAGAAAAAGGTTATTATTCACCGCTCTGGCGTTGGTTCTGTTCGCGCCGTGTTACCTTATGTGGCAGATAGTTTTTGATATTTCCCTGTTTTCGCACACGGATAAGTCCTCAAAGCTCAGCGTGCTTTCGGGAGGACTTCCGTGGGTCGGCTGGCTTTTTGCCTTTGCGGCGCTAACGGCGGCCGCCGCGTTTTTACTCGTCAAAAACATAAGGTACGACAAAACATATATCACAAACCGAACGATAAAGCTCTATCTCGACAGAGTACCCTGCGGTATCTGCTGTTGGCGTGAAAACGGACGCGTGCTGTTTTCAAATATCTGTATGAATCGTCTGTGCGAGGTTCTTACGGGTGAGCAGCTTTTGAACGGCAGACAATTCAGCGACGCCGTTGGTGACGGAATAGTTAACGCGGACGGAAGGGTTCGGCGTTTTTTAAGCCGCGAAATTCTCTTGAACAACGAGCGCCTGTACGAGATAATCGCCTCGGATATAACCGACGAGTACGCGAAAACCGAGGCTCTGAAAAAGGATAAGGAGGAGCTTTCTCGCCTGAACCGTGAGCTCAGCGACTATTATCTCGGAATTGACGAGTCTGTCAGACGGCGTGAGATTTTGCAGGCGAAAATTAAAATCCACGACGAGATGAACCGCCTTATGCTCTCGACGGTCGCCGCGGATAAAAACGATACCGAGACGCTTGACGAGATTTTCTCACTGTGGGAGCAAAACGCGCTTCTTCTCAGCGTGAGCTCCGACAAAAAGAGAGGACAGCATAATATAAGCTCGGTAAAGTCGCTCGCGAAGTCGCTCGGTCTGCGCTTGATTTGGAGCGAGGAGTCCTTGTCCGAGCTGAACGGCAGTCAAAAGGAATTGTTCTTCTTCACCGCGAGGGAGGCTGTTGTAAACGCCGTAAAGCACGCGGACGCGGAAGAAATGAGAATAAGCTTTGAAAAAACGCGGGATAAGCTTATTTTCCGCTTTTCAAACGACGGTAAAATGCCGCTCGGCGAGGTGAACTTTGAGGGAGGACTCTCAAATATCGCCCGTCTTGTCCAAAAGCAGGGAGCGACGCTTCACACCGAGGTCGGGGAGCGTTTTGAGCTTGTTTTAGGCTTTGAGATAAACGGAGAATAGTGTGAAGCCCGCAAGGATAAGGCTGCAAAAAATATTATAAAGAAAGGCTACGGTGATTAAATGGCTTATAATGTATTGATTGTGGAAGACCAGGATATGCCGCGCGAGCTTTTTGAAATATATATCAATTCAAGCGATGAGTTCAATCACCTTTTGTCGGTTCAAAACGCGTCCGCCGCGCTTTCTGTCTGCCGAAATAATAAGGTGGATTTGATTCTTATGGACGTAATGACGGAGCTCGGACGCAGCGGTCTTTCAGCCGCGGAGGAAATAAAGCGGGAGTTTTCGGATGTAAAAATAATAATAGTGACCTCGATGCCCGAGTATTCGTGGCTTGAACGCGCGAGGAAAATCGGCGTCGAATCCTTCTGGTACAAGGACGGTCAGAAGGACAGCATACTGAGCGTTATGGAGCGGACAATGGCGGGGGAGAGTGTCTACCCCGACGATACTCCGCTCATACGCATAGGAAACACAACAAACCACGAGTTCACGACGCGTGAGCTTGATGTGCTCAAGGAGCTCACGACGGGCGACACAAACGCCGCCATCGCGAAGCGGCTGAATGTTTCCGTCCCGACGGTCAAGAGCCACATCCAGCACATGATGGAAAAAACAGGCTTCAAAACCCGCACCGAGCTTGTGAGCGAGGCGAGAAGCCTCGGAATCGTAATAAAAAACAAATATAATTAAAACAAATTTTGTGTTGCCCGCGCACGAGCGATGGCTACGAAACCCCGCGCACTTTGGTGCGCGAGTTTTTTTATTAAAATCATTCTTTTGGCTGATGCGCAAAAATAATTATGCAATTATAATAATAGTGTGATAATAGGCTAATTCTACCCAAAAAGCGGGAAATGTGTCTGTTTTATCCAAATTTTCAAATAACAGGCTCAATGCCTGTTCGGAAAGTATTATGATTAAAAAGGAGGCATAATTATGTCATCAATCAAAAAAACGGTGAGTATTGTACTCGCGCTTCTTATGCTCGCGAGCGTGTTTTGCGTCGCGCCTGTTTCTGTTTTCGCGGCGGGAAGCGTTGTGACGGGTACCGTGGGTAACTGCAAATACGAGTACGACACCGACGCTCAGAGCCTTCGTATCTACGGCGGCACAACTGTTGAGTCCGATAAATCGGGCGATTTACCGTGGAACAACAGCAGCTCCGACGATTACAAAAGAATCAAAACCGTCACGATAGACGAGGGCGTAAATAATATCGGCAGCAGTGTATTTAAGGAATTTAAAAGCCTGACTAAGGTTTCGCTGCCCTCGACATTATTGACCCTGGGTACCTTTTCATTCTATTCGTGTTATTCTCTTAAATACATCACTCTGCCGAGCAAGCTTGTGAAGATCGACGCGCGCGCGTTCGGTAATTGCGGGGATCTCAGGCAAATCAATATTCCGAAAAGCGTCAAAAATATCGAAAGCGGAGCTTTCGCGGGCTGCAATGCGCTGACAATGGCTTATATCGCCGACGGTATCAACGCCGAAATCGGAGCCGAAGTCTTTCTGGGCTCGGGCTTGAAATCCGTTTACATCCCCGAGGGCGTCAAAAAAATCGGCGAGCACGCCTTTGGTTATACATATTCTTCATCCAAGTATTACCGCGTTGACGGCTTCAAGATAATCACGGTTAAGGGCTCTGTTGCGGACGCTTACGCCGATACGAACGGTTTTTCCGTTGAGCGCGTCACGCTGATTCCGACTGTTGAAATCACCGATATCGACACACCGATAGTTGACAAAAACCCCGATATGACCTTAAACTCTCCGCAGAAATCGCTTTTCAGCTCGAGTGTTTTTTGGCTCAACGTTACTACTGACCAGAACGTTTCCGCCGAGGACTTTTTCGAGGAAGGAAACAATTACTCCGTCACCTTTGTTCTGACGGCAAAGAGCGGCTACAGATTCGTTCAGGACGGCGTTGACCCGTGCTTTAACGCTACGATAAACGGCGAAGCCGTGAAGGCTAAAAACAACTCTTTTGACCCCGGCGAGGTCGCAAGCGTCGCGTACGAGTTTCCGAGAGTTTCCGCTAAATATATCAATACCGTTGTTTTTCAGGGCGTTGAGACTCCGCAGATAGGAAAACATCCCGATTTTGACTTTGCTACCACCTCGAAAGGCTTTACCGCGAAGGATAATTCGGTCTTGTGGTACAATGAGACGGATAAAAAGTATCTCAAAAAGACCGACACCTTCATCGCCAACAAGCAGTATTCAGCGCGTTTTGATCTGACCGCCGACGACGGCTACAGATTTACGGTAAAGGACGGAGCGCCTACCGTAAAAGCAAGCGTTAACAGAATTAACGCCGATGTCCGCGCTTTCCAAGGGAAAAACCCCGCCCGGAATATCCTCGTCGTATACACCTACCCGATGCTTACGGCGAATAAGGTTGTCTCTCATATTGACCTTATGGATCTGGTTGAGCCCGCGGTAGGGGAAAGCCCTTCCTTCGATTTGCCCGTATCGCTTTCTTCCGGAGCAACGGTTTACAAAATCGAGTGGAAAGAGAGCTACGACTACGTCGAAGCCACAGATACCTTTGACTACGGCAAGACCTACAGCGTCATAGTCTATCTGGAAATCAATTCGGGCTTTGAGTTCGCTTCAAACGACGGCAAAACACCTGCCGTTACCGCGACGGTTAACGGAAAAGACGCGGAGGTCTTTAACGCGTCTTTCTCGGGACTGTATAAGCTCGGCGTAAAAATGGAGTACACAACACCTAAGCTTATTGAGAATGTTGAAATCACGGACATTGTCGAGCCCGTCGCGGGCGAAAACCCGAGGTATACGGCGACCGCGTCCGAGAACGCAAAAGTCGTTGAAGTGATGTGGGAGGGCTCGGACGGACTTATGACGGAATCCGACGTCTTTGAGGAGGACGAGGACTATATTTGCGTTGTCATTGTATGCGGCGTTTCAGGCTTTGTTGTCGACGCGGATAAAACCTCGGTTTCAATCGGAGGCAGTTCTGTAAATCCAAGCTATTTCGGCGAGAACGCAATGGAGATTAATTGTTTGTTTACCGCCAAGCCCGCCCCGACCGAGCCGACCGAGGAAACCCAGCCCGACACGGACGAGCCGACTGAGGAAACCCAGCCCGACACGGACGAACCGACTGAGGAAACCCAGCCCGACACGGATGAGCCGACTGAGGAAACCCAGCCCGACACCATTGAACCCCAAAATATCAACGAGATACATATTGATGACGTTGTCGAGCCTGTTGACGGCAAGCATCCCGTTTTCACCGTGTCCGCCCATCCTCACGTTAAGGTTACCAAGGTTGAATGGTTCAATAATTATGAAGACATGCCCATAGAGGAGTCGGATATCTTTGCTGTTGGCAGTGAATATGAGATTCGCGTTTCCTTAGAGACTGATGAGGGATTTGTATTTGACTCCTCGGTACCGGTTACAATCAATGGTGCTCCTGTGAGTATTGAGAGCAGTACAGAAAATACTCTGACCGCGTATACATATTTTTACGCTGTACCCGAGCAGTCCGAAACAGAGGAGACTTATGAACCGACAGATCCGCATAGTATGACCCAAACCTTCTATTATCTGCCGAGCGCTGAGCAGGAGGCGAAGAATTGCAGGTACGCGATCAGGGTTGTTCTTCCCGAACTCGAACACGACGATATGATTCTTGATATGATTCCATCGGGCAAGCAGGTGGACGGAGTTAACGTTTACAAAACGGAGGTTTACTCGCACGACGAGGTTTTAAATGTGGAATTCAGAGTGTATGACGGTGAAACACTGTTTAACGCGCTTGCGTTTCCCGGTGAACTTGTTCAGGATCGGATTGTAACCAGTGAAGGTTCGGCTATTGACCTTGAAAATGCAACCGCCGAGCCCTCGACGATCGCGCCGCGTCCGACCGAGCCCGGGTACACCGAACCTTCCACCAAGGTGACCGAGCCCTCGGAGACACAGCCCGTGACAGGCAGACCGACCGAACCCGGTTACACATACCCGCCTACAAAGCCGACCGAACCCGGTTACACATACCCGCCCACAAAGCCGACAGAACCCGGTTACACGGAAACGCCGACTAATCCGACTGAGTCATCCGATACTCAGCCCGCGACAAAGCCGACGGAGCCCGGTTACACCGAGCCGGCTGAAACGCAGAATTCGACAGACAAGCCTACCGAGCCCTCGGTAACGGAGCCTCAGCCGACCGCTCCCGTTGTGACAAAGAAAGCCGATAACCCGATCAAGGTTACGGCAAAGACCAAGAGCGTCAAGCTGAAAAAGCTTAAGAAAAAGGCTCAGAAGGTTAAGTCCCTGACAATCAAGAAGGCTCAGGGCAAGGTGAGCATTAAGATAATCACAGCCAAAAAGTCAATCAAAAAGTACCTCAAGTTCAACTCGAAGGGTACGCTGACAATCAAAAGGTGGAAAAAAGCGAAAAAGGGAACCTACAAGCTTACGGTTTTAATAACCGCCAAAGGGAACTCGAAATATACTTCCAAATCAATTGTCAAAAACTTGAAAATCAAGCTAAGATAACCGAAAAGGCTCGGAGAAATCCGAGCCTTTTCGTGCTTTGTATACCGATTTTTTGCCTAATGTATTGACATTTTTCTTTTATAGTATCATAATATAAGAATAGTGTCATGAGAAAGTGTGTCGTTTTGTGTCGGCTTACCCCATAAGGCTTATCTGACGGTTTTGATTCCGCTTATCAGACGCGGCTTGGTTTGTTAAAATTGACCGAGCCTTTGGACGGTATTAAATATGAAGGAAAGGGGGAAACTTGAATGAAGCAGTTGAATATATTGCTCATCGGCAGCGCAAACAGCTTTACAAACCAACTTATCCGACAATTCAATAAGGAAGGTCACAGAGTTTCTCTCCTTACAGGTTCCTCCCGCAGCCGCCAAAAGTATCCCCGTGTGTTTGAACGATATGATTTCGATTATACAAGCAATGTGCTTCCCGAGATTTTTACCAGTGTTTCTCCCGATGTAACGGTTTTTGTCGGCGCTTATGACGGTAATTTTTCGTGGATCGACGAGAGAAACGATTCTGTTTCATATATTTCGGCAGTGATGAATATACTGTCAGCCTATTCTTCCACCCAAAAAGGACGTTTTATATATGTTTCATCCGACGCGGTTTATCAGGAGGAAAGTGAGTTTCTGTATTCAGAGGAGGATGAGCTCAGTTCGGGCGATCCGCGCAGCGCTGCTTTTGTTCAGGCTGAGGATATATGCAGACAATTCATGATGGATGTGAAAAACGATATCGTTATTGTCAGGGTCGGAGGTTATTATCACATTCCGAAAACTACCAAAGACGTTGACGATTTTATATCGGAGTTCTGCATAAGCTATCTGAAAAACGGAGAGGTTGAAATCCCCGACAACAGTATGGTAATGCCGTTAGCGGGATCAGACGCGATCTTCTTTTTGTCGAGAATCATTCTTGCTCCGTCGCTTAAATATTCGGTCTATCATATCTCCTCGGGAAACCGTCTCTCCGTAAATGAACTGAAAGAGATGATTGCCGACGCCGCGCGGATTTTCGGCTACGAGGTTCCGAAAGGCGGGGCAAAAACGGTAAATTCCGTCCAGGGCGGCTGGCTGTCGTCCCGAATAACGATGTATATACAAAGAAAAGAGGACGGCAGAGCGTACAAAACGAAGGAAGAGAACTCAAAAAGTACGTTTATACATTTGAAGCATTCGCGCGCTATGCTTGACTCCGAAAGATTCAAAGAGGAATTCGGAATCAACAGGCTGACGGATTTCGGGAAAAATCTCGAAAAACTCGTTTCACATATTCTTAAGCATAAAAAACAATTTCTCAATATCGACGACGGCGTCAACTCGCTGTTTGGTCTGATAGTAAAGGAAGTTGTCTGGCTTTTTCGTATAATTCTCCCGTTTGTGGAGAGCACTGCCTGCTTTTTCGTGTTTTTTATGCTCAACAACGGTCTGTCGGGAAACAAATATTTCGGACGGATAGATTTTTATTTGATTTATGTTCTGCTTTTTTCCATTTTATACGGACAGCAGCAGGCGGTGTTTTCGGCGTTTCTCGCGTCGATGGGTTATCTTTATACGCAGTTCAGAGGCGGAATCGACAGCGGCACTCTGCTTGATTTCAACACTTACGTATGGATCGCGCAGCTGTTTATACTCGGACTCGCGGTCGGTTATCTCAAGGATCGACTGTCCGACCAGAAGGAAGAGGCGTTGTATGATTACGAATATATGACGCAGCAGATAGATGATGTACGCGACATCAACGAGAGCAACGTCAGAGTTAAGGACGCATTGCATACGCAGATCATCAATCAGAATGACAGTATAGGAAAAATGTACGAGATTACCTCGACTCTGGACAGATATGATTCTGAGGACATTTTTTTTCACGCTATGGATGTGCTCAGGCAGATTATGGGCAGCGACGATATCGCGCTCTATACTGTGTCTAACAGCGCTTACGCTCGTTTGTTTTCGGCGACAACCGAGATAGCGGGCTCGCTGGGTAACTCAATCAGATACAAAGAGCTTGTCGAGATGTATGATGAACTCAAGGACGGAAAGCCCTATATTAACCGCAAGCTCGATAAGGATATGCCGATGATGGCCTGCGCGATTCGCGAAAACGAGGAGATACGCACCATAATAATGATATGGAATCTTCCGTGGGAAAAGATGACGCTGGGTCAGGCCAGTATTCTTACCGTTACCTCAATGTTGATTCAGAACGCGGTGCTCCGCGCGCACAGGCTTCTGGACATGATGCGCGACGACCGCTTTATTGAGAACACAAGGATAATGAAGAAAGAAGCTTTTTCTTCAATTCTGGATACATATAAAAAAGCCGAGCAAAACCGTCTCACAAGGTTCACCTTACTTCGGATATATTCCGACAATAAAGACGAGCCGATAATTGAAGTGGGCAACCGCGCCACGGCTCGCCTGCGTCAGGACGACTATCTCGGCTTGGGAAACGACAACAATCTGTATATTCTTCTGCCTAATACATCTCCCAAAAACGCGGAGATTGTTATGAATCGTTTGACGGCTTTTTCAATTAACACCGTCGTAACCGATACCAAAAACAAAGGAGACACGCCATGAGCTTAGACGGGATCGCTTTTTTCCTGATCCTGGCGATTAACTTCATTATCACCTTTATTTATTGGCTGTATTATTTTATAATCAGAAAAAAGTATGAGGCGGGCTTTGCCACAAGATGTATGGTAATGCTCCTATGTCCCGTCGTCGGACCCGTGTACTTTTTTCTGGGCTGGGTTCTGAGAAAGGTGCTTTTCCATAAGCCTGTTGATCTTGCCGATGTTATCTTTTCAAAGGAAAGAGGAAAAAGTCTGATCAAAGCCGACGAGTTCGGAGAAAGTAATATCATTCCGATAAAAGACGCGGTTTCCGTTGTCGACAAGGAGAACGCCCGTGAGCTTATGCTCGAGGTGCTGCGTCACGACGTCAGAAAATCGCTGAGCAGTCTTTTCCTCGCGCTGGACAGCGACGACAGTGAGATTTCTCACTACGCGGCGTCTGTTCTGCAATCCGAGCTGGGCAAGTTTCGTTTAGCCGTTCAGGATACCGTGTCGGATATCGACGAGAAGGAATCCGAACTCAGGGCGTATGAAAAATATGACGGCGAGAGAAAAACGCCCGAGGGCGAGTTGTATTCAAAGCGTCTCGACGAGCTCAGCGGCAAAGAACCCGAAACGCTCAGAGAGGAAGAGGGTCTTGTAAAGGGACGCGAAAAAGAGAAAAGGAAAACTGTATTCGCCGATATTTCCGATAAAATGGAGCAGAGCGAGGATTTCGAGCGTCATGAGATCTACGCTTACGAACAGGGAATGCGCGCCTTCTACGGCGACGAGGTAGCCGAGGAGACATTAAAGCAAAAGCTTTTTGAGCAGGTTAAGACGGCTCATGAGCTTATTTCAGACATCTATGAGGTGGTCACGCAAAACGTGTTTACCGAGCTCGAGAGCATACATTTTACTGAGCTTTCGGACAGAATGGCGCATCTTTTGGAAAAACGCGACACGCTTTCCGCTGAGGAGATGGCGCGGATGGCGGAATGCTGGCGGCTAAGAAAGAACTATGAAAAATGCGCCGAATGGAGCGACCGCCTTTTTATGATTTATCCCGATTCGCTCGAAGCATTCTCTACAAAGCTCAAGCTTTCATATGATAAGGGAGACCGCGAAAGCTTTTTCGCGACTCTCAACGAAATGAAAAGCAACGGTGTGCCGCTTGACCATGAAATGATGGAAATGGTTCGCGTTTTCGCGTGATACATTATTGCATAACGAAAGGAGGGGACGCCTGTGGATCAAGGTTATTGGGTAATTGAATATGTCAAGGTATTTTTGGTTTATATGTTCACGATGTATCTTTGGCCATCGGTTGTTTTCAGTAAGCACCTTTCGGGAAAAAGCAGGGCTTATCGTTTCTGTTTCTGTGTGAATATGTCCGTTCTTGTGATTTCTACAGGCGTACTCGTTCTGGGTCTAGTCAATCTTTTGAACCAAGTTTTGGTTATGGTTTTGTTTTGGGCGGTCTTTATCATACAGCTTGTAAGAAATTACGATTTGGGCTTGTCGCGGTTTAAGGATATAAAAAGTGTTTTAAACAAAACTATGAGCGTCCGCAGAATGTTCCTTAAGTGGAATTCCTTTAACGTAGAAAAGCTTAAATCATTTACGTCAAGATGGTGGAGCTCCACAAAAGGACGCAGGCTTGAGTACTTGTTTCTTTGCTTGATTATTGCCTTTGCAATCGCTTATTTCAGTATCAACGCTCTGGAAGTGCATTGCTACGGATGCGGAGACGAGTATGTTCACCACTCGTGGATCTATTCTTTGTCGCAGGGCAAAATATTTGTCAAAGGAATCTATCCAGAGGGAATGCACTGCTATATCTATGTTTTGGGAACCGCGTTTCCGATCTCCTTTTACAGTCTCCTGCTTTTTTTGGCGGGTATACATGTCTCCGTGTATATTGTCTCGGCGTATCTCTTGGGGCGCCAGCTGTTCGGCTGGAGAATGTCGGGTATGCTTGCTATTGTAGGCTTTCTTACCGTTGAGCAGGTAGTCGCAGACTGTGTGGTGGGAATCTCACGATTTGCGTGGACGCTTCCGCAGGAGTTCGCTTTATACGCTGTATTTATGGCGCCATACGCGCTCGTGGGCTTTTTTCGTCAGGAGCCGAAGCGCAGAAAGGAACGGTTTCGTCCGTTAAAGCTCAGCTCATGGCGGGCGTACTTTTCAGACAGGTATCTGTTTATTCTGATTACGACAGTTGCCGTGTCGATAAGCGCGCACTTTTACGCCACGATACTTGCGGCTTTTGCCTGCATTGTGGTGGTTTTTGTTTATTTTCGCCGCTTGTTCAGGCGCGGCGTGTTTATAAAGCTTGTAACGGGAGGGCTTATCGCCCTTTTGATAGCGGTGGCGCCCATGGTTGGAGCCTTTGCCGAAGGCTATCCTCTTGAGGGATCGCTTTATTGGGCGATGTCGGTAATGAGCGGAAGCAGCGACAAAACCGATTCCTCCCACGCAAAGTCATCTTCAAATTCGGCGTTTTCGGATAAAGACGAGAGCTCTTACGAGTCAACCGAACCTTCCGAAAATAAGGAAAAAACTAAGCAAATGAGTTCACTGACGGAAAAGGCTAAGCACTTTGTTTCCAGAACCTATTTGGGACTGTACGGGGAACAGCGCGGAAAGCTGCTTTTTCTCGTTGATGTAGCTGTTGTCGGGTTCTCGTTTTTGATTTTGTTGTGTCACGGAATCATCAATTTTATACGAAAGCGTATGAATAAAAAACGCGCGAGATATTTATTCAAAGCCCCCGAAGGCTATCTTATCATCGCGCTCACGGTGGCTTTCCTGTTTATGCAGTATAAGCCGCGATTGCTTGGCTTGCCCTCAGTGATTTCGGGACCGCGCGTTACCTCGAGCATTGATTTTTATTCGATGTTCTTATACGCGTGTGCTTTTGACGTTTTGTTTACCCTGCTTCGACCGCTTTTGAAGGAAAGGTTTTTAAAGCCGCTGTCGGTTCTGGCTTGCGGGGGAATATACTTTTTTACACAGTACTTCGGTATTTTTCACGGTTTTCTTCATTTTGAGCTGACTCGATATCCTGTCGCTGTTGAACTCACAAAGGAAATCGTCGAGAATATGCCGAGTTACCAATATACGATTATTTCGACGACCGATGAACTCTATCAGGTTATAGAGGGCGGCTTCCACGAGGAGTGGATTGATTTTCTCGAAAAACGCCGCAAGGCTACCTATACGATCCCGACGTCTTATCTGTTTTTTTTCATAGAAAAGCATCCTATTCATTATGTCCATCATAATTTTGCGTCGGGTCCCGCGTGGCTCGGTGCCGAGAAGTACGTAGAGCTTTTCGGCATAACGGGAGTCAGGTATCCCACCATTCTTCACGGTGAGGTTTCGGAGGAAGAAGCAAAAAAAGATCTCGGCTACGGAGTAAAACGATCCGAAACCGCGTCGAAGCTTAAAAACCGTGTTATCCTCGAATCAAAGGCTTATATGTGGTATAAAGAATTCTCCGAGATGTATCCCAACGACGGAGAGGTCATTTATGAGGATGATGATTTTATGTGCTACTGCGTACACCAAAACGAATTTTCGCTTTTCTCGCTTGGAATAATGAAAGACTGAAAGGAGACCGCGGTGAAAAGGCTGTCATATTTTTGCCCTTCCGAAACAACTGCAAAACTCAGATGCCCCGAACGCGGTTTCTATTCTATCCTGCGCTTTATGGCGGGGGAGAACCCGACATTTCCGGGTGATTTTTCGGCTCACCCCGACGATACGCTGATACTTGTTGAAATAAATCTTGCCGGGTATTCCGCCTGCGCTTTGTCCGAGCGCGCTTTGAGCGGTATTTACGGGCTGTTTGAAACGCTGAGAAGCTTAGGACGCGGTCTTATCGTTCGGTTTTTGTACGACTGGAGCGGAAGAAACATTATCACCGAGCCGAAAAGCATAGATATTATTCTCAGGCACATAAATCAGGTCGGCGCGACGCTCAGGAAAAACGAGGATATGATTTTTCTCATTCAGGGTCTGTTTGTCGGAAACTGGGGCGAAATGCACGGCTCAAGGTTTATACGCGGCGATTATCTCAAAAGACTGTACGCGGCGCTTTCGCGCGCGACCGATAACCGTATTCAGATAGCGGTGCGCACGCCCGCTCTCTGGCGCGCCGTAACAGGAACTTCGTTTGTTGACGAGCTAGAGTCCGACACTATGAGACTCGGGTTGTTTAACGACGCGATGCTCGGCAACGAGAGCGAATACGGAACCTTTGCCGAGGATCCGTTCAGCCGCGAGCAGGAGCTTAAGCTTCAGAAAACGCTTTGCAGCGGTGTTCCTTACGGCGGCGAGGTCGTCGGCACCGAGCCGCAGTCTGACGCCGAGAGAGCTATGCGGGCTCTCGAAAAAACGGGCGTCAGCTATCTTAACCGTATGTATGACGAGAATACGCTTGATAAGTGGAGAAAAACCACTGTAAGAGACAAGGGTATATGGAACGGTATGAGCTATTTTGATTACGCGCAGGCGCGTCTTGGATATCGCTTTGTGATTCGCGGCGTGAGCCTGCGGCAATCCGCTTTTTCAAAAAGCCTTTGCGCGAGGGTCAGGCTTGAAAATATCGGTTTTTCTCCGATATATCACGACTCGGCGGCGGAGCTTGTTTTGCTTCATGAAAACCGAGAAGCCGTCTTTCCCATGACGGGAGATATAAAAAGTATTCTTCCGCAATCGGGGGCAAAGACGCTTACCGCCAAGGCGCCTCTTTCGACGGAGCTTTCCGACGGCGGTTATGACATATTTTTCCGCGTTAAAAGTCTAAAATACAACGTGATAATTCCGACCGCGAATCAAGGCGGCGGTGAGACGGGTTGTCTTATCGGGAGGTATACGGTCTGATGATTATTACAAGAAGACTTTTTTTCATAACAATTGTAATATTTCTCACGCTTTTGCTGCTTTTTATGGGCTTTCAGGTCGGTAAAGAGGTTGTTTCCGATTCAGGGCTTAATAAGCATACCGTTTCTGTCGCTTCAAAAGGCAAGGGCAAAGCGGCTGTGTCCGAGTTTATCAAAGTGAATAAAAAAGGCAAGCCCGACGGACTGTCAAACGAGGATAACTACGCGCTGTATCTCGGAGATGAAAACAGCGAATACGCCGATACGGTCAGGGAATGGTCATATTACACCAAGGTTCCCGTTGCCGCCGCAAAAAAGCTTCCGGCAAGGTCCGTAACCGACCTTCCCGATATTCTGATGATAGAACCCGAATTTGTAAGCGGACGCTCACAACGCATCGCCGAGCTGATGGATAAGGGTGTAGACGTTGTCTTTCTTTCGCTTCCATCCTACAGCTATGTGGAAACCGACAGCGTTCTTCGTGAAATACTCGGAATCTACAAGCTGATTCAGGAAAAGGTCGAGCTTCGCGGCGTGCATCTGTTCAAGGGCTTTCTCCTCGGCGGAGAAAGAATCTTTGAGGAGGATACCGAATCGGATTCATACGACGAGTCTGAAAATCGGCAGGATCTCGAGCTCAGTATCCCGTGGTACTCCGTGAGAACCCGTACAAAGACATATATGCGCGGCACTCTGTCCGACAAGGATTTGAAGATGGCGGAGGCGTATAAGTATAAAAACGAGGATTTTCCTGCGATTGTATGGAGAAGCTGTTACGGAAAAGGAGAGGCTTACGCCGTAAACGGAGAGTACCTGAAAAACCGCAGAGTCGGCATCGGAATGCTGCAGGCTATGATGTACGAGCGCAAGGAATATTTTGTGTATCCCGTAATCAACGCTCAGGTCTTTTCCGTTGAGAGCTTTCCCATTCTCACAGACGAAAACCAAGATCAGGTCAAAAAAGTCTACGGACGCTCTATAACCAAGGCGCAGACCGATATTATGCTTCCTATGTTTATATCTCTCGCCTCAAATTTTGAGAAAAAACCGAGCTTCTTTCTTTCGGTAAAATATAATCTCAACGACAAGGCGAGTCCGCATAAGGATATTCTTAAGACTTATCTCTCTATGATTGATGATACCGACGGCGAGCTGGCGTTGTCGGCAAACCATCGCGGTGATTATTCAAATAAAGAATTTAGCGCGGACTTAAAGTTTTTGTCCTCGGAG
The DNA here is from genome assembly GCA_017384945.1 of Ruminococcus sp. Lineage (GTDB taxonomy): Bacteria > Bacillota > Clostridia > Oscillospirales > Acutalibacteraceae > Ruminococcoides. The sequence goes on from JAFNSO010000104.1 coordinate 42,681, forward strand.
GCTCCCGATTACAACATAACGGCGGTCATTGGCTCCTCGGACGGGCTTTCCAAGTTGTCCGACGCTTTAGTCGAAAAGGATGTCCATACGGTTGCCACCTCAAAATACACTCCCGATATGCCTGTCGTCGGATATCTGGGCGATAATATCACCTTTCAGCAGGCAACCTCGGATTTGAAAAGACATACCTTTACAGACGAGCTGGAGCTGCTCGGAGTCTACACTGTTCTGGCTTACAGTAACAGCTGCTACAATATGTCAGACGCTTTTTACCCGAGAACCCAAAAGGATGAATGGCAAAACAGCTCGCGAAAGGTTTTCAGTAATCTCACAACCTACAGCGACCCCTTCCGCGCTGTGGATTCCCTGACAGTCACCGAGAGCGACGAAAGAATCAGGAATTATTTGAAGATTGAGTACAGCGTCGAGCGCAGCGGAGACGTTGTTACGATTAAATCGGAAGGCGGTTCGAGAGGTCCTGTGCGCCGCTTTATACTTCGTACCCACGACGAGAGGATCAAGTCCGTGAACGGAGGAGAATCAAAAAAGCTGGAGGATAACGCTTATCTTATATCAGCCGAACGACCAAGGGTCGAGATTAAGCTTTCATCCGTCCTTTCGGAGTTAGTTGAAATGAAAGGAAGTAACCGCTGATGAAGGTTTGTATTTTCGCGGAGGGCTGCTATCCTTACGTTATGGGCGGTGTCTCGAGCTGGATCCACAGTATAATCAAAATGTTTGATAAGGTGGAGTTTTCCATTGTGGCTATCGTTGCCGACCGTTCATACCGAAAAAAATTTGTGTATGAATTGCCGGATAATGTTAGTGAGGTTTATGAGATATATCTATTTGACAAGGATTGGGCTCCGAATCAAAGAAACACCTCGATGACCGATAAGGAATACGCTACTCTTCGCCACCTAATAATGGACAGCAAAGTTGACTGGGACGGAGTGTTTGACTTTTTTACAAAGAAGCAGCGCTCGCTCAATGATTTGCTGATGGGAGAGGATTTTTTCAAAATAATCACCGCTTTGTATGACAGGGATTATCCCGAAATAGCGTTTACTGATTTTCTCTGGACAATGCGTTCGTTATATCTGCCGCTGTTCCACGCGCTCGGCTCTCAGCTGCCGAAGGCGGATATTTACCACTGCGTGGCTACGGGCTACGCGGGAATCGTCGGCTGTCTCGCTCATTATCTAAACGGCGGGAAGCTCCTGCTCACCGAGCACGGCATCTATACCCGCGAAAGGGAAGAGGAGCTGATCAAAGCCGACTGGGTGCAGGGTATTTATAAGAATATATGGATAGCGCTGTTCCGCAAAATGTCACAGGTCATATATGACAGAGCCGACAGAGTAGTGAGCTTGTTCGGGCATGCTCGGGAGCTGCAAATCGAGCTCGGCTGTCCTCCCGAAAAGACAATGGTTATCCCCAACGGGGTTGACTTCAAGCGATATGCGGACATTCCGGGAAAAACAGCGGATGACGAGGGCTTCGTAAATATCGGCGCTATTTTGAGAATCACTCCGATCAAGGATATCAAGACCCTCATTCAGGCGTTTTCCGTCGCGAAGCAAAGAGCGCCTGAGCTGAAGCTTTGGATAATGGGACCCGACGACGAGGATATGGAATACGCCCGCGAGTGTTATGAGTATGTCGATTATCTCGGAGTGAAGGATATCATATTTACGGGCAGAATCAACACCGCAGAATATATGGGACGGATGGACGCTACCATCCTGACGAGTATCAGTGAGGGACAACCGCTCACCATACTTGAGGGCTACGCGGCGCACAAGCCGTCCATCGCCACAGACGTAGGAAACTGCCGCGGACTGATTTACGGTGAAGAAGACGACAATCTCGGCGAGGCGGGTATTCTGACGCACGTTATGAACATCGACGAGATAGCCGACGCGATGGTCTTTATCGCCGAAAACAGAGAAAAATCCCGCGCTATGGGCGAGATAGGCTACAAAAGGCTCATGAGCCGCTTTAAGCTCAGTGACCTGAAAAACGCTTACGCCCGCTTGTACGGAGAATTGGGAGAGGAGTTGGGAATAAAATGGCAGGAATAGGCTTCAAGCTTAACCGCGTTTACCGCCACCGTTCGCTCGGTATGCACCTGTACGGCTTTGCCTACAGCGCCCTTGTAACGGTTGCTCCTGTTTTTGTCGTTATCGGAGCGGTCGTCGTTTCACAGATTATTCTTCACTTTGAAACCTTAGATTACAGCAGCCGCGAGCTTTTCGCGGATTCCATGCTGTACATTTTTATTTTCGCTTTGTTGTGCACCTCTCCGCTCAATGCTGTCTTGTCAAAGTATTTGTCGGATATTATTTACGATGAAAAATACGAGGATATTATTCCGTGTTTTCATTTCGGAATGTTTGTCACCGTTATTCTCGGCGCGGCTATCGGCATACCCTTCTGTCTGCATGAGCATTTTGTCGGAGGAGTGCCCGTTTACTACGTCTTTACGGGCTATTGCGGTTTTACCGCGCTGATTCTGGTGTTCTACACCATGCTTTATTTATCCATTACAAAAAACTATGTCAGAATATCGCTGTTCTTTGCAATCGGAATGGCTGTCACGGTTCTGACGGTGCTTTTGTGGTCGCTGTTCCATTTTCCCTTCCGTATGAAAACGACCTACGCTCTTTTGCTGGCTCTGACTGTAGGCTTCGCTCTGATCGCCGCGCTGGAGATCGCGCTTGTGAAATCGTTTTTCAGGAAAAACAGCGGAAACTGGAAGCCTGTGCTCGGTCATTTAAAAAAGTATTGGAGAATGATACTGATAAACTCGCTTTACACCCTCGGGCTTTACGTGCATAATTTTGTTTTCTGGACGACCGATTTACGCAACGTGCTTGTGAAAAGCTTTGTGACCTGTATGCCGTACGATATGGCGACATGTCTCGCAATGTTCACAAACATTTCCGCGACAATAATTTTCATTGTAAATATCGAGCTGCATTTCCGCGACCGCTACAGGCATTATTTTGAGGCGGTAATAGGCGGACGCAGACACGACATCGTAAACGCCCGTTCGAGAATGTTCCGCCAGCTTTCCGCGGAGCTTATGACGCTTATCCGCCTGCAGTTCATCATTTCGTCCGCTATCTTTCTTTTGTGTATGATACTGCTGCCGACAATCGGCTTCGGCGGTCTCACTATGAAAATATACCCTTGCCTTTGCGTCGGTTATTTCGCGTTATTTCTCATGTATTCGGAAATCCTGTTTCTATATTACTTTAACGACGAAAACGGCGCTCTGCTGACGGCGTCTGTGTTCTTTCTCGTCACCCTTTTGGGAAGCTTTGCTTCCTCGCGCCTTCCCGAGATATGGTACGGACTCGGTGTTGTTCTCGGGTCGGTTTCGGGGTATTCCGTCGCGTATTTCAGGCTGAGATGGATCAACCGCCACATCGACAGAGAGGTTTTTTGCAAGGGAACGCTGATTCCTCGCGGAGAAGGGAAGATGCCTTCGCCCCTTGTGTATTCAAAGAAGTTTTCCGCGGACGGGGATAATGAAAGCAAGTCAAACGGTAAGTTGAAGGCTAAAGGAGAATGCTGATGGAAAATATAGTATTTTATAAGATTGTTGTAATCGCGACGGGAGTGTTTTTGCTCATTTTTAATCTCCATAATATTTCGAAAAAAAAGATGGATATCGGCATCGGCAGCTGGTGGACGATTATGGCTCTGGTAATAATCGTATTCGGCGCGATTTTTGATTTCTCCTTGCTTCATCATTTGGTGCGTTTCAGAAATCTAATGCTTATATATATGTTTGCGATGTCGCTGGTGATGGCGCTGTATATATACGGTATGCACATCACACGCCTGAAAAAAAGAAACGATGAGCTCGCTATGTGGGTGTCCTACGCCAAATCCCTTGCCGACGCGAAGAAAACAGAAGAAAAAACAGATGAAAACGTCAAAGCTGTCGACGATCAATGATAACGGGAAGGAGAGCCGTATGAAAAGAAGAATTCTTTTTGTTATCAATACGATGGGGCAGGGCGGAGCCGAGGTCGCTATGATCGAGCTGCTCAAGGAGCTCCCGAGGCTTACGGACTGTGAAATCGATCTGTACGTAATGCTCGGTCAGGGAGAGCTTATCGACAGGCTTCCTCCCCATGTTAATCTGCTCAATAAAAAAATGGATTCGTCGGACGTTCTTTCGTCCTCGGGAAGGTTCAGATTGTACAGGCATACTCTCGCAAGGCTTATCTCGGGCTTTTCGGGGCTGAGAAACCTTCCGTATATTGTCTCAAACTACAGACAAATGCGGCGCGTCGGAAACGTCGCGGCAAAAAACCTTCTTTGGAAGGCGATATCCGACGGTACTAAGCCGCCGAGTAAAAAGTATGACGTCGCTGTAGCCTATATCGAGGGCGCGTCGACCTACTATGTGGCAGACAAGGTTCAAGCCGACGCGAAGGCAGCCTTTTTTCATACCAATTACTATAAGGCGGGATATAACCGCAAGCTGGATCACGGCTGCTACGAATGCTTTCAGGAGATATTCTGCGTATCAAATGACGTCAGAAGCGTGTTTCTGTCGGAGTATCCCGAGCTTGCCGACCGCGTCCATATTATGCGAAATATAATCGATTCCGAGGAAATAATACGGAAATCCAAAACAGGAGAGGGCTTCGGCGACGATTTTGACGGAATAAGAATCGCGTCTATCGGCAGACTGGTCAAGCTGAAATCCTTTGATGTTGCGATTGAAGCCGCTTCTATTTTGAAAGAACGCGGTCATAAAATTCGTTGGTCTGTGTTTGGAGAGGGCGAGGAGCGCTCTGTTCTTGAAAGCAAAATAAAAGACAGCGGTCTGGAAAACGAGTTTATTTTGTACGGTACGGTGAGCAATCCCTTCCCGTATTTGCGCGAGTCTCAGATTTTCGTCCAGTGCTCCAAGTATGAGGGACAATCCATGGCTGTGCGCGAGGCAAAGGTGCTCGGTCTGGCGATCGTGCTTTCGCTTTGCGAAGGAAACAATAATCAGATTATCGACGGAGTGGACGGGATATATGTCGCCTCGGACGCGCTAAGCATAGCGGACGGCATTGAGAGCTTAATCAAAAACCCCGAGCTGCGCTTAAGGCTCGGTTCGGCTGCGGCAAAATCAAACCAAAAACACGAGGACGCCGCCCAAATGCTTCGGCTTTTTAAGAATTAAGATTGGGGCTGAGATAAATGAAAAAAGGACACGAACTTTTGATCGTCATACCCGCATATAACGAAGCAAAGAACCTGCCTCTTGTATTTGAGGGTATGAGGGAGAATCAGATTGACAGTATTGCGGATATTCTGATTATCGACGACGCTTCAACTGACTCAACTTCCGAAATAGCTAAGCAAAACGGAGCAGTGTGCATTTCGCACATATGCAATCTGGGTTACGGCAACGCTCTGCAAACGGGATATAAATATGCCAACGAAAACGGATATCGGTTTCTGATACAAATTGACGCCGATACACAGCACGATCCCTGCAACATCCCGATTATTTACAACGCTCTTAAAACTCCGTCCGATAACGGAGTTCTGCCTGACATTGTCCTGGGCAGCAGAAATATGAAAGGCAGCGGCGAGTATCACTCGGGCTTTATGAAGAAAATTGCCTTTGCGTGGCTGGGAACGCTGTTCAGTCTTTTCGGAGGGGGAAAGCTTGCGGATCCCACAACGGGTTTGCAGGGGCTCAGCAAGGCGGCATTCTCGCACTACGCGCGTTTTGATAATTTTGACGCAAAATACCCTGACGCAAATATGATACTTGAGATGAAGCTTCTCGGCTTCAATATTTTGCAGGTTCCCGCGATTATGCACACCCGCAAAAGCGGAACAAGTATGCACGCGGGAATATGGAAGCCTGCAAAATATATGATTCGCTCAACAATAGCGCTGATTGTAGCAAAGATGAGAGGATGGGCAAATAAAAAATGAAAAAAAACACAAAACAACAGGGAAAAATTGACTTTGTCCTTCTGTGGGTTGACGGCTCGGATCCTGAATGGCAAAAAATAAAAAGTGAGTATTCTCACACTTCCAATGATGATGACAGACCTCAGAGATACCGCGATCTCGGCTTCTTACGATACTGGTTTCGGGGTGTGGAGTTGTTTGCGCCCTGGGTCGGAAATATCTATTTTGTAACATGGGGACATCTGCCCGAATGGCTGAATACCGATCACCCAAAGCTGCGTATTGTCAACCATGCTGATTATATGCCCGCGGAATATCTGCCTACCTTCAGTTCCCACCCCCTTGAGCTGAATCTGTTTCGGATCAAGGGCCTTTCCGAACAGTTTGTTTATTTCAATGATGATGTGTTCCTGATCAATCACACCAAGCCCGAGGATTTTTTCAAGGACGGAAAGCCTGTTGATATGCTGGCGCTACAGCCTGATGTCGCCAATCCGATTTTCCCGGTTATGTCTTATATTCATATCAACAACGCCCTTCTGATATCAAGGCATTTTGATAAACGGACACAGATGAAACGCTTCAAGAGCAAGTTTTTTCATATCGGATACCCTGTGGAGCATTTTGGATATAATCTTATCGAAACGGTATTCCCGCGTTATACAGGATTCTACACCGTGCACGGACCTTCTCCTCTTCTGAAAAGCACCTGCGAGACAATCTGGTCGAAAGAGAAGGAACTGCTTGATGAGGTCAGCAGACATAAGTTCAGAAGCAGCGGTGACGTAAGTCAGTTTATTTTCAGAGAATGGCAAAAACAGTCGGGAGAGTTTGTTCCCGCAAATCTCCACCGCAAGTTCCGCTATTTTGAAGTCGGAAGAAACATGGAAAAGGCATTACATATCATTCGCAAGCAAAAGCGCAGGATGATTTGTCTTAACGATCCCGATAAAGAGATTGATTTTGAAGCGGACAAAGAAACTCTGAGCAAAGCTCTGGCGGAAATTATGCCCGAGCCTTCGTCCTTTGAAAAATACTGACAGAGCAATTTTTGAATGAGGTATACAAGGATAATATATGAATAAGAAAACAAGAACCGAATACTCAATGCGAAATTCCATGGTCGCTTTTATTTGCAAAATTCTGGTTTTGCTTGTTGCTTACGCCTCCAGAGTTGTGTTTATCCATGTCCTGGACGTTGAATGCACAGGCGCCTTTGGACTGTTCAACAATATTTTGATTGTATTTTCACTGAGTTCTCTCGGAATTGACACTGCCCTTGCATTTATGCTGTACGCTCCTCTTGCTGAAAACGACAGGATAAAACAGCAAGTGCTGATACAGGCCTTTCGACGCATTCATCTGATGATTGGTGTGTTCGTCACGCTTTCCTCCGCCGTGATTTTCTTTCTTCTTCCGATTATTTCGGCGGAATCTGCTTCAATTCCCGACATCGGCATTATTTACTGGCTGTTCGCGGGAAATATGATTCTGGGATATGTGAAATCTCATAAGCAGATAATCCTTTTGGCTGATCAGCAAAACTACATCAATGACTTGTATGAATCAGGACAGCTGATACTGCAATATGTCGTTCAGATAGTTGTTTTGCTGACAACAAAAAGCTTTCTTCTTTACAGTTTGGTGTTATTCTTAGCAATTATTCCGAAAAACCTGATTTCTGCGGCTCACACGAACAAGCGTTATCCGTACCTTAAGGAACGCGTTAACACATCATTGGAGCCTGATGAAAAGGTTTTGCTGAGGAAAAATATCTGGGCTATTCTGATCAGAAAATCGGGCATTCAGCTGCAGCTGTTTACGGATACTCTTTTGCTGTCAGGCTATTTCGGACTGTTATCAATGGCGCGGTACGCTAATTACAGCCTTATTATTTCCTCTGTTAGGATGTTGGTTGAGAAGCTTGTCAACGGCATTATGGGTAGCGTCGGGAATTTGGGCGTAACGACTGACCGCGATAAGGTCGAGGATGTCTACAACGCGTCACTGATGCTTACGTGCCTTCTGTTCGGAATCGTTTCAATTGCTCTTTTTGTGTGCGTCGGACCTTTTATTGAAATGAGCTTCGGTCAGGTGTATGTGTTCCCTGTCGATATCACATTGGTTTTGTGCGTCAATCTCTATATCAAGGGTATCCGCAGCGTTACAAATGTGTTCCGCAATTCTCTCGGTCTGTTTCGACAGGCAAGATATATGGGATTCATAGAGGCGGCTGTAAATGTTGTATATTCCATTGCGGCGATCACGCTTTTCCATGAGATAGGTATTTTTATCGGAACAACGCTGAGTATGCTGACGGTTCCGATCTGGATGGAGCCCTGGGCTCTGTACAGAGATTACTTTAATAAAAAGCTATGGCGGTACTTCGTTCGTCTCGGCGGATATTCCCTCGTTATCGCCGTGTGCTGGGCGGTTTCATCCGCGCTGTGCGGTTTTATCGGCGGTCCGCTGTTTGTTCAGCTTATCCTCAAAGGGGTAGTGAGCATCGTCGTCTCAGTCGGTATCATAATTCTGTTTTTGCACTCGACAAAGGAGTTCAAAACTATTTGGTCTGCACTTATTTCGACGCTTTTTAGCAAAAGAAAACGCGGAGCTAAGAAAGGGGAGGCTTGATAATAATGCTGTTTTCCGTGATTGTCCCTGTTTACGGGGTGGAAAAATACCTGAATAAATGCGTCGACAGTATTCTCGGTCAGTCGTTTGACGATTTTGAACTGATCCTTGTCGACGACGGCTCAAAGGACAGATGTCCCGAAATATGCGACGAATATGAAAAAGCCGATTCGAGGGTGCGTGTGATACACAAGGAAAACGGAAAGCTTGTAAGCGCAAGAAATACGGGGATCAGGGCGGCAACAGGCGAATACATCTGTTATGTCGACGCGGATGACCGTGTTACCGATAACTGGCTTGAAACTATCGCAAAATTGATTGACTCATCTCCCAGCCGACCCGATATAGTCGCTTTCGGCTCGGTCAGGGATTTCGGCGATCATACCGAGAGGCTGGTAAAGACCATTCCCGACGGATTTTATGATAAAAAACGGCTTGAAAACGAGGTTTATCCCGTACTTATGTCGGACAGAAGGTATCATCTGGGTAAGGAATGTATCTATACCTCGGCGTGGAATAAGTCATATAAAAGGGAGCTGTTGTCCAAGCACTATTGCCGTGACGAAAAGATAACGCGTTCGGAGGACGCGGTGTTTGTTTTTGAGTGTTTTCTTTACGCAGAGAGTCTCACGGTCAGTGATGATTTGCTCTATTACTATAACAAAACCAACTCAGGCTCCAACCTGTCCCGCTACGACGAAAACAGGACTGACGCGGTCAAAAGGGTAGTGACCTACCTCAATAAAAACATTCGCGGTATGTACGACTGCGTGGACGCGCAAATGAACGATCTGTTTACAAATTACACCGCCACGATACTTGTGCACGAGCTGACCCATCATCCGCAAGTTTTTAAAGCGGCGAAAAACATCAGGCGCAACTTTAACAGGACAAAAATAACGCGGCTGATTACCCCAAAGGGCCTGCCGTTATCCGCGAAAATGCTTGTTATGTTCCTGAAGCTGCATTGTTACGTTTTGGCGCTGCTCGGCACAAAGTTACACATGAAAGGCAGCAGGCAGGATGACGACGAGTAAAAAAAAGGGGCTGACTTTTGGGTCAGCCTCTATTCAATGGTGCGGGCGACATATGTTTTTTATGTCAGAAAACATACGTTTCGCCTGTTGCGGCGTGTGCATAGCTAAGACTTCATCAGCGCTCCTCCCTAAAAATGCTCCACCGGAGCATTTTCTGAACGGTCGGCTTCAAGTCCTGTTACATACTTAATCACCAATAACAAAAGGGTACCCAACGGGTACCCTTTTGTTATTGGTGCGGGCGACCAGACAAAAAGCCTGAAAAACCGCATAAATACTGACTTTTTAATTTTTCGGTTTGCAACCGTTTGCAACCGAGCTTATTTTTACTTTATTTTTCTTTGTGTTTACGTATTTTCAACAATCGATTTATGCAAAACGATTTGATTTTTTACAACACCAAGCAATTAGCAACCGCTCTTAATTGTAGTATACCTACAGCGAGGCAATTATTTCATCGACCTGACTTTCCAGCTCTTAAAGTAATGCCAACTGAACAATCCCAAACACCCGAAAAACAGTGCAAAAAACATCGAAATATGATATAATAAATGCAAGAAAAGCAGCTGAAAAGCCGCAAAAAGCTTGCATTTGGAGATGGATGGGATGTATAAATTCGACAA
>JAFNSO010000105.1 GCA_017384945.1 Ruminococcus sp.
CGTAATGGTGACGCCGCTATAAGACACACCGCCTCGGCGTCGTCTGAAAGCAGATTTCTCGCGACGGGCAAAAGCAGCCTTAAAGAGATAAAGCTCACGTCAATAGAAAAGAAATCTATTTTGTCGGGAATCTGCTCGGAGGTTACGTTTCTCATATTTGTACGCTCAAGATTGACGACGCGTGGGTCATTTCTGAGCTTCCAAGCGAGCTGGCCGTAGCCGACGTCGATCGAGTATACCTTTTCGGCTCCGTTTTGGAGCATACAGTCGGTAAACCCTCCTGTTGAAGCGCCGATATCCATTGTGATTTTACCCTTTAAATTGAGTGAAAAGTTCTCAATCGCCTTTTCGAGCTTCAACCCTCCGCGGCTAACGTATTTCGGAGCCTTTCCTCTGAACTCGATATTTGCGTTTTCGTCGTATGACTGACCGCATTTGTCAGCCTTCTGATTATCGACGTAAACCTCGCCCGCCATTATAAAAGCCTTTGCTTTTTCTCTGCTTTCGGCGAAGCCCTTCTCGAAAACCAGAACGTCAAGTCTTTTTTTCATATATTTTCCTTAATAATCTCAACCATACCCTTGTCGTCCAGCCTGAGCTCCCGTAAAGCCTCGGAAACCGTCTCGTGACGGACAAAGCGGTCCTTGATTCCGTGAATTTTATAGTAATAGCTTGTACCTTGTTTTTTAAGCTCATATCCGAAGGACTCGGCGATTCCTCCCGCGACAAGAGACTCCTCAAAGAAGAATATCTTACTGCTCTTCGAGGCAATTTTTACTGCCTTCGGATCAATCGGCTTTATTCTGCAAAGCTTGATGATTTTTATGCTTATACCCTCTTTTTCAAGAGCTTCCTTAGCACTGCACGCGTAGGAAAAGAGTCTGCCGTAGGTAATTAGCGCGATATCGGCGTTTTCGTCGCCGTAAACGTCAAAGTCGATGCTGGTTTTTTCAAGGTCTTGGGGCTTATAGAGCTCTCCGCCTCTCGGATAACGCACCGAAACAAGACCGTCGCACATATAAGCGGCGGCGTTAAGCGACTGCTTGAGCTCGTCAAAATAACAGGGTGAGAAAATCGTAGTGTCGGGAATGGTGTTGAGCATACTAACGTCAAACATGCCCTGATGGGTCTCGCCGTCGTCGCCGACTATTCCCGCTCTGTCGATACAGAGTACAACGTGAAGCTTCTGAATAGCCGCGTCATGAATAAGCTGGTCAAAGCCTCTCTGTAAAAATGTGGAATACACCGCGAAGAAGGGAATTATCCCCTTTGTGGCAAGTCCGCAGGCAAAGGTCACGGCATGCTCCTCGGCTATTCCCACGTCGAAGAATCTGCCCTTGTATTTTCTGGAAAAATCGGACAGTCCCGTTCCGAGAGTCATCGCGGCAGTAATTGCGCAGATTTTTCTGTCCTTCTGAGCCAAGGTACACAGCTGTTTTCCGAACACATACGAAAAGCCCTTTTTACTTGAAAGCGGCTCACCTGTGTCCACGTCGAATTTTCCGATTCCGTGGAACTGCTTCGGGTGGGACTCTGCGGGCTCGTAGCCCTTGCCCTTCTTTGTTACAACGTGAAGCAGAACGGGCTCGGTACTTTTTTTCGCGACCTCAAGCGCGTTTTCGAGCTCGTCAAGGTCGTGACCGTCGACGGGTCCCAAATACGTGTAACCGAGAAAATCGAACAGAGTGTTTTTATATATAAGGTTCTTGAGCTTGGATTTGCTGCGTTTGAGAACCTTTTTGAATACATTTCCTATAAGCGGGATATGCGAGAGAATTATTTCCGTCCTTCTCTTGACGCGCAGATATGTAGGCTTTAAGCGCATATGGGAAAGCGTTTTTGCCAAAGCTCCGACATTATTGGAGATAGACATTTTATTGTCGTTCAGAATAACGATAAAATTTTTCTTGTATCTGCCCGCGTTGTTAAGACCCTCGTAAGCAAGCCCGCCAGTCATCGAGCCGTCTCCTATCACGGCAATAGTGTAGGAGCTTTCTCCTCTGAGGTTTTTGGCGGTGGCTATTCCGTAAGCCGCTGAAATCGAGGTACTGGAATGACCCGCGTTAAAGGCGTCGTACTTGCTCTCCGAGCGCTTCGGAAAGCCCGCGAGACCGTCCTTTTTGCGGATTGTGTCAATCTTGTCAAAGCGTCCCGTAAGCATTTTATGTACATAGCTCTGATGTCCAACGTCCCAAACAATGCTGTCCTTCGGGCAATTGAAGCACTTGTGAAGCATAACCGTCAGCTCGACGATTCCGAGATTTGAAGCAAGATGACCGCCGTTTACGGACACGACCTCAATCAGCTTTTCGCGGATTTCCGCGCATAGCTCCTCTGTTTCATTGTGAGAAAGAGCTCTTATATCCTTGGGTGATTTAATTGTAGAAAGGATTTTGTACTCATTTTCCATTATCCTTTCCCCCTTAGCTTAATTTTTTCTTCTTGCGAGCTTCTGAGCAAGCGACGCGAGGAAGCTTGTATCTCCGCTGAAAACATTCAGCGCCTCCAACGCCTCGCAGGTCAGCTTGTCCGCGAGTCTTTGGCACTCCTCTATTCCGAGCTCTGTTACGTAGTTTGATTTATTGTTGTCAGCGTCGGAGCCTATCGGCTTTCCGAGCTCCTGCTCGGTCGAGGTAACGTCGAGAATATCGTCGACTATCTGAAAAGCTAGTCCGATGTTCTCCGCGTATTTTTCCGCCGCGAGGAACTCCTCCGAGCTCGCGTTTCCGACCGCGCAGCCCATAAGACACGCGGCTTTTATTAGACCGCCCGTTTTCTTTCTGTCCATTTCGGAGATTATTTCAAGGCTCGCTTTCTTGTTTTCAAAAGCCAAATCTATTACCTGACCGCCGACCATTCCGACCGCTCCGCAGTACCTCGACAGAATATTCACGCATTTGCAGCAGGTCTCATAACCCGCTTTCTCGGCAGTGGAGTCGAGAGTCATAATCTCAAAGGCGAGACTTTGAAGAGCATCGCCCGCGAGTAGAGCGATATCCTCGCCGAAAACCTTGTGATTTGAAGGCTTTCCGCGCCTCATATCGTCGTCGTCCATACAAGGGAGATCGTCGTGAATCAAAGAATAGGTATGAATCATCTCGACTGCGCACGCGAAGGGCATCGCGACTTCCTCGTCCGCTCCCAAAAGTGACGCGAACGCCAGAGTAAGGGTCGGTCTGATTCGTTTCCCGCCCGCTTCAAGGCTGTATTTCATCGACTCCGTGAGCTTCTTTTCATAAACCGCGTCAGATGGAAGGTATGAATACAGAGCCTTTTCAATCGCGTTAATGTCAGTCATCTTCTACCCCTTCTTTCATAATTGACTCAAGATGCTCGTTTACTTCCGATATTTTACCCTTGCTTACGTTGATTACGTCGTAGCAGTATGAAAGCGCCTCAACTGCCTCGCAGTAAATACCAACGCTTTCCTCAAACGGGATATTCCCGATTTCAAGCTTTTCTATAAGGGAATCAATCTTTTCGGTAGCTTCTTCAAAACTTTTATATTCAGTCATAATTGACCTCCGTTACAGTTTGTCGGCGATTTTAAATAGCCGCTGAATTCTGTGATTTACTCCGCTCCTTGAAATCGGCGGGTGAAGATTCTCGCCGAGCTCCTTGAGCGACATATCGGGGTTATCGAGTCTGAGCAGCGCAAGCTCTCTGAGCTCGTCGCTCAGACTGTCGAGCTCGTCGCACTCGATTATCTTCTGGATGGCGTGCGTCTGCTTAGCGGACGCGGAGGCAAGCTTCTGAATATTAGCAAGCTCCGAATTCTGCCTGCGATTTAGCTTGTTGATCATTTCCTTGTAGGCTGAGGTCTCAATAACAGCCATAACCGAATTTCCCGCTCCGATATAGCCGAGAAAATCGCAGATTCCCTGACTGCCCTTAAAGTAGACGACGTAAACTCCTTTTCTTCCCGTAACCTTAGGTTTGACAGAAAGCACGTCAATCTCGCTAATAAGGTGAATAAGGTTATCGGCGAGGGTTTTGTGCTGAACGTTCAGCTCGAGGTGGTAACCTTTTTTGGGATCCGTCACGGAGCCGCAGCTCAGAAACACTCCGCGCAAAAACGCTGTGTAAAGCCTTTCGTCGTCAATATTCGCCCGATTAATCATAAGTCGGATATCCTTTGAGGAATGACCGTAAAACTCAAAGATTCTTCGGCAGTCCTCGGAAGAGCTGAGCCTGATTTTGTAGAGACCCTGCTTTTTAGATTTACCCGAAGGCTCGCTTTCAATCGAAAGAGTCGGAGAAAAAAGACTAGTGATCAGTCTCTCAAAGCAATCCGCGGAAAATTTGTTTTCGGTTTTAAATGTGATTTCACGAGACGAAAACTTGCCGGAGAACAGCAGAAAGCCGTAGCACTGGGCAAGAGATGACTCGTTTGAAGAATTGTTTATTTTGGAAAGCTCCCGCTTTACATCTGATGAAAAAGACATTTTTATAATACTGTTTTATTTATATCACGGTGATAGACCGATGACTTGTAGTCTAACTTATTGAAATAATCGCTCAGATACTTCGCGATTGAAACGCTCCTGTGCTGACCGCCTGTACAGCCGATCCCGACAACCAGCTCAGCCTTGCCCTCCTTAAGATATAGGGGCAAAGCAAACTCAAGGTATGAGCGGAGCCTTTCGACAAAGCCCGCTGTTGAATCCGAGTCAAAAACATAGTCGAAAACCTCCCTGTCGAGACCCGTTTTTTCTCTGAGCTCGGGAATATAGAACGGGTTAGGCAGACATCTTACGTCAAAGATAGTGTCACAGTCGGCGGGAACTCCGAACTTGAAGCCGAAGGACACGAACGACAATATCAGCGAGCTTTCTCCCGTCGAAAGAAAGAAGCCCACGATTCTCTCCTTTAAGAGCTTAGCGCTGACGTTAGTGGTGTCAATTATGTAATCGGCGAGCTTTTTGAACGGCTCAAGGTAGGACGCCTCCATGTGAAGCGCGCTCTCTACAGAGTTATCGGGCACCAAATCGGCAAGCGGGTGACGTCGGCGGGTTTCCTTGTATCTTGTAACAAGGACATCCTCTCTTGCTCCGAGGAACAGAACCTTTACGGGCTTTCTCTTTTCCTTGAAGCTCTTTATATCGGAGTAAAGGTCGCTTAAATTCTGTCCTCCGCGCACATCAATTACAACCGCTACCCTGTTCATCAGAACGTCTGTTGAGGTTTCGCATAAGTTGTAGAAGGTTCTTAAAAGAGCCGCGGGAAGATTATCCACGCAGTAAAAGCCTATGTCCTCAAGCGCGTGAAGTGCGGAGGTTTTGCCCGCGCCCGAAATACCTGTTATAATAGCAAATTCCATAATTCTAATTCAGAAAAATAACCTCACGTTTTAATTCATAACCCGTCTCATTTTTGACGGTAGTCTGTATCTTTTCAATGAGCGTCTTAACATCCTCGGCAGTAGCGTTGCCTGTGTTGATTATAAAGCCCGCGTGCTTGACGGAAACCTGAGCTCCGCCGACGGAAGCGCCTTTGAGTCCGCACTGTTCAATAAGAGCTCCCGCGAAGGCGCCCTCGGGTCTGCGGAAAACTGAGCCCGCGGATGGGTATTCGAGAGGCTGTTTATCCTTTCGTCTGCCCATAAAATCGTCCATACGGTTGCGGATTTCGGTCTTGCTGTCCAGCTTTAGCTTCAAAACAACGCCGATAATTGTAAAGCCGTTTTCCTTGTAGACACTGTGGCGATAGCCAAAGTCGAGCTCGTCGGCTCTGATTGTGCCGAATTTGCCGTTTTTGTCGATGTGATTAACCGAGTAAACGACGTTTTTCATCTCTCCGCCGTAGGCTCCCGCGTTCATAAATACCGCGCCGCCGACGGACCCCGGGATACCCCACGCGAACTCGAGTCCCGAAAGTGAGTTATCCTCAGCTTCTCTGCAAAGTCCCGCGAGTGACAATCCCGCGCCGCAGTAGAGGGTAGTGTCGTCGATACGCTCAACATTGTTAAAATCACCGCCGAGCTTGATAACGAGCATTTCGAGTCCATTGTCGTTTACGATAATATTGCTGCCCTTGCCGATTACTATGTACTCAACGTCGTTTTCGGCGCAGGCCTTTATAAGACCCGAAAGCTGAACCTTGTTTTCAACAACAGCGAAAAGCCTCGCGTTTCCGCCGATTTTGAAGGTTGTGTATTTATTCATCGGAACATCGCGCGATATTTTACACCCAAGCGACGATGCCGTTTCAAAAATTCTGCTGAATTTATCCATAAAAATCAGTCCAATCCAAAGTATTTAATCCCAGTTGTTGACGACTCTCTTCTCAATCATTTCGTCGTCGATTTCCATTCCGAGACTTGTTAGCAGATCTTGGGCGGCGTTATAGCCCATTTTCTTCTGTCTGTTGTTCATCGCGGCAACCTCGATGATGTTAGAGAGGTTTCTGCCGGGCTTTACGGGAATTGTCATAATCGGAACCTGAACCCCGAGAATACTGATATACTCGTTTTCAAGTCCCATACGCTCGTAAACCTTCTGACTGTCCCACTGCTCGAGGTTAATAACCATATCAATCTTTTCGCTGAGCTTGATCGAGCCCATTCCGAAAAGGTTTCTCGCGTTGATGATACCGACGCCTCTGAGCTCAACAAAGTGGCGGATATTCTGCGGAGACTGACCGATAAGCGTAGTGCTGTTGATTTTTCTTATTTCGACCGCGTCGTCGGCAATCAGTCTGTGACCGCGCTTTATAAGCTCAATCGCTGTTTCACTCTTACCTACTCCGCTGTCACCGATAATGAGACAGCCCTCGCCGTAGACCTCGACAAGAACTCCGTGGCGGGTGATTCTCGGAGCGAGCTCCGAGGAAAGGAAGGTAACGATGCCCGCCGTAAAGTTCGAGGTATTGTCGGGAGACTGGAGAATCGGAATACCGTGCTTTGTCGCGCAACGCATCATAGCGTCGGTGAGCTCGTAATTTCGGCAGAGGATGACAGCAGGAGGTCCGAAGCGGAAAATGCTGTCTATAACGTGCTGCTGCTGTTCAACTCCGAAACGCGCGAGGTACGAAAACTCGGTGTTTCCAAAAACAAGAATACGCGTTTTATCGAAAAAGTCAAAGTAACCCGTAAGCTGTAAGCCGGGACGGCTTATGTTACTGTTACTTATCATAATCTTATCCGCTTCCGTCGGCATATACAGAGGATTAAGATGAAGATGGTCTATAATCTTTTTGAGTGAAACTGAAAAACCTGTGGCCATAACTACCCCACCTTTGCACAAATATTAACGCTTTTGCGCTATTTGACATATGAGCGCACTATACAGGGTATATTATACTACATATTTACCAATTTGAAAAGTCAATTTGAGTAAAATTTTTCAAATTATGAATTTTTATTCATAGATTTTTGAAGCATTTCAAAGGAAACAGTAAGAACAAACACAAGAATTACAAAAACAGCAAAAATGTTATTGTACAAAGTCGCTCTCAAGGGCTCGAAACACAGACATAAAAGTGAAATAAATCCGACAAAAAGCAGATAAACTATTCTCGAGGAGTATTTTCGCGTAGAGTTACCGAAAAGCGCAGTCTGAACAGCAGCAAAAATAAACAGTCCTCCGACAGTCAAAAGCTCGAGAAGCATACAATCGGCTCCTCTGAAAACACCGATTTTTGCGACCTCGGGTACTCTCTGGAACGGGAACTCTCCCCTTTCTCCCGCGGAAACACACATAAACCACAGCTCGACCCCGAGCGTGAGTCCCGTATAAAACCATTTTGTATAATTCTTATCGGGAATAATATTGTTATAAAACCATACATATGAGGCTGACGGAAACAACAGAACAACCAAAGTAAAAAAATTATCGCTGAATTCAGCCGTAACGGTGAACGAGGTGTAGTTAAAGCAACACACAAAAATATACACCAGCGCAGCAATCAGAAAGAATAGAACAATGCCGCCCGCTCTCGCTACGGGCTCCAAGCCCTTGACAGCGCAGAAAAACGCGAAAACAAGCATAATCGGCGTAATAAGCAGGTATGGACCGTAGCCGAGAGATTTGAACATATACTCATTGAATCGGACAACTGATAAAACCGAAACAAATATAAAATAGAATATCAGAACAACCCTTGTCATCGAGCTCATTTCACCCGAATAATATCTTTCAACAAAGAGGTTAAAGGCGACAGCCGCCGCGCAGAGAAGAAGAGTTAAAAACGACGCGGTGTTATCGGTAAAAATCACAGCGTAAAAGGAGCAGACAATCATTCCGAGCCAATACTGAGAGATTGTTACACGGTTATTCTTCATAGGCGCTTCCCCCTTTCAGATTTTGGACATTCATATTATATTTCGAGAGCTTTTTCCATCCAAGTCTCACAAAAACGTCGCGCATATTTTTCTTTGAGAACGGGCTTACGGGACTGACAAAAACAACTCCCAGCGTCGATTTTGAGCACATAAAAATCAACACAACCGCCGACAGCATAACAATACCCCATACGCCGAGGATTCCTCCCATAACTATAAAGGAAAGCCGAAGAACGGTGATTTGCGGGTAAAGGTCGGGGATCACATAGCTGCAAATCGCCGCGACAGCCACAGCCATAAGCGTAGGAGCGCCGATTATTCCCGCGGAAACGGCGCAGTCGCCGATAACGAGCGCGCCGACTATACTGACCGCGTGACCGAGCACCTTGGGAAGTCGGAGTCCCGCCTCGCGCATTATCTCATAAACAAAGTCAATCATCAAAACCTCAAGCAAGGGCGGTAAGGGTGTATGGTCGATTGATTTCTGAATATTTTTCAACAGTACGGACGGAAAATACTCCGGATGAAAGGTGACAAACGCGATGTAAAGCGCGGGAAAAAGTATCGACACAAAATATGAGATATATTTTAAAATCCTGATAATCGCCGCAAAATACGGACGGTTGGAGTAATCGTCGACCGACTGGAAGTTTTCGACAAAAAGATGCGGGAGCACAAGCGCGGAGGGAGTTCCGTCAACGATTATCCCTATCCTTCCCTCGATCAGCTTACCGCAGAGAGTATCGGGTCTTTCGGTAATTCCGATTCCGGTAAAAATCTCATTCTTTCCGCTGTCCTCAAGATATGGTACGAGGTATCCGCTGCCGAGTAATACCTTTAAATCGCATGCTTTGAGACGGTTTTTGACCTCGCTCACGGAGGACGGAGTAGCCTTGTTGTTGAGATAGCAAAGACTAACCTCTGTGTTAGACTCGGAGCCGACCCTCATTGTTTCAAAAACAAGCGCGGGATTCTTCATCCTCCGTCTTATAAGAGACATATTGACACGGACAGCCTCGGTAAAGCCCTCTCTGCTTCCGCGCTGAACAAGCTCGCTTTCGGGCTCGGTGATACCTCTGTAAGCGAAGCCCTGAACACCGATTGAGAGCATTTTGTCACAGCCGTCGAGCGCAAAAATCGCGAAGCCCGACATACAAAGTTTCAGAGCCTCGTCAAAGTCTTTTATTTCGGCAATTTCACCGCAGGTCAAAACGTTATTGAAGATGTAATCAAAAAGCTCATCTCCCTCCTGCCCATAATGTTGAGACAGAAGCGGATTTATGACGGAAATAGCGAGCTCCTGCTTATCGCTCATCCCCTCGGTGGTAAAAACCGCGCATTTTACGTTATTGGACAGAGTCAGCTCTCTGATTGTAAAATCAGCCGAGGATGAAGTTAGCTGCTTGAGATAAGATATATTTTCTTTCAGAGAATTATACATTTAATCACCAAGTATAATTTCTGCCGAATCGGGCGTATTATTCAACGCTAAAGGCTAATAGTAAAAAAGGTGATAAAATGCTGATAACAATAATCAGGACTGTTATTCTCTACGTTTTCATAGTTTTCAGCGTAAGGCTCATGGGAAAAAGGCAGATTAGCGAGCTTCAGCCGTCGGAGCTTGTTATAACGCTTCTGATAGCGGACATAGCATCACTGCCGATGGAGAATAACGACAAGCCAATGCTTTCGGGAATAATTCCGACTCTGATTCTCGTCTCGATGGAAATATTAGTCAGTATATTGATGATGAAATCAAGCAGGATAAGACGAATAATCTGCGGAAATCCCGTTGTTGTAATCGAAAACGGCGAGCTCAAGCAGGATAAAATGCGCGCGCTCAGAATTACAATCGAGGATCTGTACGTTCAACTCAGACAGCTCGGGATTTTTTCTATCGAGGACGTTGAATACTGCATAGCGGAAACAAACGGCAAGCTGAGCGTACTTCAAAAGCCCGAAAAAAGAAATCCCTCAGCCGAGGATATGAATATACAAATCGAGGACACGGGGCTTGAAACAGTCGTCATAAGCGACGGTCAATTTCTGAACAACTCAATGTATCTGTGCTCCACCAATCAAAAGAAGCTCAAAAGAATACTGAAAAAAGAGAAAACCCGTCCCGAGGACGTCTTTATAATGACGTTCAACCGAAACGGAGATTATAAGATTATAAACAAAGAACAATGAAAAGAAGATTTATTGCATACGTTCTCTTAATTTTATGCGCGATGACAGCTTTTGTACAGCAGTGGGATATTAACAGAAGGGTAGAAAGCTGTCTTGATGAAATCAACGAAATCGACTTTCTTGTAAAAAACAAGGAATATGAAAAGGCGCTTAACATATGCGAAAAAATTGACGAGGAATTTACAGAAAGCGTTTCAAACACAATGTTCTGCTACTACAGACATGACGATTTACAGCTCATAAACACCAAGCTCGCTGTAATGGAGGAATACATCAGGCAGAATGACTTCATAAATTACAGCGCGACTTCAATTGAAACAGTAAAAATGCTCACGAATCTCAGAAACCGCGAGCAAATCAACATTAAAAACATTATGTAAAAAGGTCGGCTCAAAAAGAGCCGACCCCAAAAAGATTATTTTGCTTTTTTCTTCTTCCACATTACCCAAAGCGGACCCGCGATGCAGAGTGATGAATAACAACCTGATACGAGACCGACAATCATCGGGAGCGCGAAAGCCTTAACAGAGTCAAGGTTGAAGATGTACGCTGTGATGTAAACAGTAACAACAGCCGCTATTGTTGTAATAGAGGTGATGATTGTACGACGCATAACCTTTGAGGAAGCGACGTTGAATACATCAACAATATCAGCCTTATAGCCGAGGTTCTTTCTTTCCTCACGAACACGGTCGTAAACAACGACTGTATCGTTGAGGGAGTAACCGAGAATCATAAGCGCTACAGCCATGAAGCTCGAGTCAATCGGCATACGGAAGATTACATAGAAGAAGTAAATGATAGCGATATCATGGAAGAGCGCTACGAGACCGAACACACCCGCGGAAAGACCGCCGATTTTCTTGAATCTGATGGTTACGTAAAGAACCATCAGAACGCCCGCCAAAGCAACCGCCGCGAGACATTTGAGAAGGAAGCTGAATCCCATTGTAGCGTCAACCGAGCTCGACTGCTCAAGCTTGAAGTTGTTTGAGGGGAACTTCTCCTGAATGCTCTTTGTAATGGACTTCTGTAAGTCAGTGGAAATAGTATCATTTCCCGAGAACTGAACTGTGAGAATATTCTGGTTATTTACAAGGTCCTTAGAATCCGAGAATGTAACGACATCGTCGGGAGTAGCCTTCTGAATGACCGACTTAAGCTCCGAGTCGTTAAGCGTACCCGTGTAGCTGTACTTAATCATGGAACCGCCCGAGAACTGGATGTCGAGTGTTGTGCCGAAGATAAAGTTACAGATGATACCGATGAAGATGATTGCGAGAGAGATGCCGAAGTAAATCTTTCTGTGACCGTAAAAGTCCTTCGCCTTTTTACCTCTGACGAGGAGTCTTTCCTCATATGACTGTCTGCCAATCTTATTTGCCATCTCTAACACCTCCAAACAACCACTTGTGACGAGCCCACTTGAAGCCCGCGACTGCTCTGAGCATTACACGGCTGAGGGCGACGCCCATAATGAAGTTGGAAATAACACCCATGAGAAGTGTATAACCAAACGAGTAAATCGTACCTGTTGTAGACTGACCGAAGATGAACGAAAGAACGTTGAACGGACCGAATACAAGCAAGAGGATCAAAGCAACGATTACGATAGTCATATTACCGTCGATGATAGCGGTAAGAGAGCTCTTTGTACCTCTGTCGAGAGCGCCGTCGAGAGTACGTCCTGTTCTCATTTCCTCAATGATACGCTCGGACGTGATAACGTTCGCGTCAACACCCATACCGATTGAAAGGATAAGACCAGCAATACCGGGGAGCGTCATTGTGAAGGAATTGAATACGGGGAAGTAACCCGAAATCGCGGCGATCGTAATACCCATCTGACCGATAAGCGCGATGCACGCGATAAAGCCGGGCAAACGGTACATAATAATCATAAATACGATAATCAAACAGAACGCGATAATTCCCGCGTAACCCATCGCAGTAAGTGAGTTCTCACCGAGAGAAGCGGAGATTGAACCGTAGGTTACGGTCTCAAGCTTGAACGGAAGAGCACCCGCGTTGATACGGTCAGCGAGCTTAGTAGCCTCCTCGGCTGTGAAGTCGCCCGAAATCTGAGCCTTACCGCCCGAGATTTTCTCCTGGATCGTCGGAGCTGAAAGCATTACGTCGTCCATCCAGATCGATACAATCTGACTCGTGTACTTCTCGGTGATTTCGGCGAACTTTTTAGCGCCTTCATCATTGAGCTCGAGAGATACAACATAGTTCGACTTGTTCTTAGAGCTCTGTGAGGAGGAATCAATTCCTGCCTGAGCGTTCTTTACAGCAGAACCGTCCATAAGAACTGTCTCTGTATCGCCTGTCGGAGTCTGAAAAACATACTCGCCGTCAGAACCGATCGAGGTTTTCGCGTAGCTCTTGCCGGGACGGAAGGTGAGCTCCGCGGTGGAGCTGATTTCCTCGATAGCCTTTTCTACGTCAAAATCCTTTTCGTCCTCTTTCCAGGGGAAACGAACGATGATTCTGTCTGTGTTATTGTCTGCGTAGAGCTCGTAGTCGGTAATGCCTGAGCTTACCATACGAACTTCAATGATAGATTTTGCAGCCTCAAGCTGCTCATCAGTCGCGTCAACGTCGTTAGCAGGCTCAAATGTAGCCTCGACGCCGCCCCTGATGTCTGTTCCCCATCTTATGTCGCCTATACCCTTGAGCACGGTTTCCTTGTTATCACCTACGTAGTAGGTTACTCCGAAAATCGCAGTAAAGGAAAACGCGAGGATAAGAATGGCAACGATGAAAAACATAAGCTTTGGGATTCTTTTCATGCCATGGACCTCCAAATATTTTCTCAAACCTGTACATATACAGCAAAAATAACTCTGCCACGTTTACATATGTACAGACGTAACAGAGTTATTATAAGGTTTTTTCGATAAAAAGTCAATATTATATCGAATATTTAGTTGAAAAAATGATAAAAACCAAAAAATAATTGACCTTTTTAAACAATTTTAAATAAGTTTTTCGAGAGCCGCGATTTTTGCGGACAGACAAAAGACGTCCATAGCCACCTTCAGCTCCTCTACAGACGGGTATGACGGAGCGATTCGGATGTTGCTGTCGTCCGGGTCTACGCCGTAGGGATAAGTGGCTCCCGCTCCTGTGAGAACAACCCCCGCTTCTTTGCAGAGGTGAACAACTCTCTTCGCGGTTCCGTTATAAACATTGACGCTTACAAAGTATCCGCCGTTCGGATTTGTCCACTCGGCAATCTTGTTTTCGAAGAAGTTTTCGGAAAGCTTTGAGAGAACAACGTCAAACTTGGGGCCTAAAATCGCCTTGTGCTTATTCATATGCTCCAGAAGTCCTTCGTAGCCGCCGAAGAAACGCACATGACGAAGCTGGTTGATTTTATCATAGCCGATAGTCTGATAGTTATATTTGTTTCTGAGAACAGTCATATTGTGCGGAGCCGCCGCCAAAGCCGCTACACCCGCGCCCGAGAAAGTAATCTTTGAGGTCGAGCAGAAAACGATCGGCAGATCCTCGTTGCCTGTCTTTGAGCACTCGTCGAGAAGGTGAAGCAGGGTGTCGGGAGTATCGTTGATGTCGTGAATCGCGTAGGCGTTGTCCCACATAATGCGGAAATCCTTTGCCGCAGGCTTTAAATTAGCGAAACGGCGCACAACCTCGTCGGAATATGTGATACCGGTGGGATTGGAATACTTCGGAACACACCAGATTCCCTTGATTGTGTCGTCCTCTGAGACGAGCTTTTCAACCATATCCATATCGGGGCCGTTCTCGTCCATCGGAATCGGAATCATCTTGAAGCCGAAATAACCCGTAATTCCAAAATGTCTGTCATAGCCCGGGACGGGACAGAGGAATTTTCTCTCTGTAACATTGAGCCAAGGCTGCGTGTCCTCGTATAAAGGTGAGGTCATAAAACAGGAAATTGTGTCGAACATCATATTCAAGCTTGAGTTACCGCCGACGAATACGTTTTCGGGAGCTGTCTCGAGAATATTCGCGAAGAGCTCGCGGCACTCCCTGATACCCTCCATTTCGCCGTAGTTGCGGCAGTCAAGTCCGTACTCGGAAATGCAGCTGTCGTCGCTTTTGACGGTATCAAGAAGCTTCATAGAGAGGTCAAGCTGCTCGGGAGCGGGCTTTCCGCGAGCCATATTGAGCGAAAGACCCTTTGCCTGATAATCCCTGTACTGCTTTACAAGCTCTGAAAACTCATTCTCCAGCTCCTGTTTTGAACTATTAAAATAATTCATTTTGATTACCCCTTAAATGTATTATTTCAAATTTAGTATAATTACCTCGTATATTTTACACTAAACCGCAAAATATTGCAAGTTTTTTCAGACTAACTTGCGTAAAACGTTATAATGTACAAATTTAGCATATGTCGAAATGCTTATAGTGGTGAGTTTTTAGTACATATTGCGGAAAAGACCGCCGAAGCGGTCTTTCGCATTAATAATATTGATAATAATAGTAATAGTAGTAGCCTCTTCTGCCTCTCTTGCCCTCGTGGGTAACGCCGACGCGGATAAAGCCGAGCGGCTTTGAGTCAGTAAGCTTTATATTTTGAAGCAGACGCTCAATATCGCCGTGAGTCGTCTTTCTCTCACGCGTTACGAGAAGATATCCCGCGATGTGCTCCTTCAAAAGAAGCGCATCCGCGACAACGCCTATAGGCGGCGAGTCGAAAATAATATAGTCGTACTCGCGGTTAAGTCTTTCAACAAAACGGGTTACCTCGGGCGAGCAAATAAGCTCGGAGGGGTTCGGCGGGATCGTTCCCGATGTCAGAACGTCGAGACACGGAAGAACGTCGCGGTGCACAACGTCGTCAAACACTACCATTCGACCGACCATATCTGAAAAGCCCGCTTTATTTTCAAGCTTTAAGATGTTGTGAAGGTTGGGACGGCGAAGATCGCAGTCGATAAGTATAACCTTCTTGCCCATCTTGGAGAAGGAAATAGCCAGATTCGCGGCTACCGTACTCTTACCGTCACCCTTAGCGTATGAGGTTACGGCAAACGCCTTGTTCTCCGTGGCGGACAGAGAGAACATAATATTTGTTCTCGCGGACTTGTATGCCTCAACTATGGCGAATTTGCTTTTTTCACTTAGGACGTTTTTCCCGTCCTTTTTCTTATTCTTCTTTTCCTTCGGCTTTTCAGCCGCCTTCTTTTCCTTGAGCTTCTGAGTAGGCATTTTTATCTTCATATTATCACCTTACCCTTCCTTCTCAAAGTCAACAATCTCGGCAAATACAGGAATACCGTACATCTTCGCGAGATCGTCGCCCGGCTTGAGAGTCGTGTCGATAATCTCGAGGAAGAACGCGAGAAGAATACCCAGAACAGCGCCAATCGCGAGACCGTAAAGTGTATTCTGATTTATATTCGGCGAAACGGGGGCACTCGGAGCGGAGGCGTTGGTTATAATTGTAACCTTACCGTTGCCCTTTCCGTACTGATCCTCAAAGCATTTCGGAGCCTGCTCTGCGAGCTGGTTGCAAACATTCGCGGCAACCTGCGGGTTTGAGGAAGAAGCGTTTATTCTGATAAAAGGCGATTCCTCAACCTGATTAAAGGTTACGGTTGCCCCCGACATAAGAGAAGTCATATCGGGCATATTTGAAAACAGGATAACGCAGTGACCCGCGAGTGTCGAGGATGTTGAAATTTCTCCGACAGCTACTCGTCCGCCGCCGTTAACACTGTTATTATAATAAGTGGAAGCCGCCTTTGTGGGGGTCTGCTCATTATAGCTGTGAATCAGAATCAGCGAGGAAGTCGAGTACACGGGAGTAATGAAAAAGCTCGAATATCCGTAAGAAATCAAGGTAACAAGCGCCGCAATAAGAAAAATAAGCTTAACGTGGCGCAGAATCATACCTATTATTTTTTGAGGTGTTAAGTCCTTGGGCATTACACACCCTCCCAAATTAATTATTACACAAATTAAATTATATACTATTTGTACAAAGTTATATTTCTCGAATAGAAAATTAAATATGAAAATAATGTCATATAACAAAAAAATGAGCGCATTTCGTATAGTTGTCTCTCGTTTCTGTTCCTCAAATAACTGATTAAGAAAGAAAAAACGCGGATAAGAAAAACTTATCCGCGAAAAATCTTATTATCTTAAAACATTGAGCAGAACACCCGCGGCTACAGCAGAGCCGATAACGCCCGCAACGTTGGGTCCCATGGCGTGCATGAGAAGGAAGTTTCCGGGATTCTCCTCTTGACCGACTCTCTGGGAGACACGCGCTGCCATCGGAACGGCGGAGACGCCGGCTGAGCCGATAAGCGGATTGACCTTGCCGCCGGTGGCCTTGTACATAACCTTTCCGAAGAGCACGCCGCAAGCGGAGCCCATCATAAAGGCAATAAGTCCGAGGGCGATAATCTTCAAGGTGCTCAGCGAAAGGAAGTTCGCTCCTGTAGCGGTAGCGCCTACGGTTGTACCGAGGAAAATCGTGATTATATTCATAAGCTCGTTCTGAGCTGTCTTTGAAAGTCTGTCGCACACTCCGCTTTCCTTGAGAAGATTACCAAACATTAGCATACCGACAAGCGGAGCCGCGTCTGGCAGAAGAATAGAGATAACAACGACGATAACAACGGGGAAAATGATTTTCTCAAGCTTTGAAACAGGACGAAGCTGTTCCATAACGACCGCTCTCTCCTTTTTTGTGGTGAGCAGTCTCATAATCGGCGGCTGAATAATCGGAACAAGCGCCATATACGAGTAAGCCGCGATAGCGATTGAGCCGAGCAGCTCGGGAGCAAGCTTGGTGGTAACGTAGATAGCCGTAGGACCGTCCGCTCCGCCGATGATACCGATAGCGCCCGCCTGAGCGTCGGTAAAGCCGAGGAAAATAGCTCCGATAAAGGTAATGAAAATACCGATCTGAGCCGCAGCGCCGAGAATAAAACTCTTCGGGTTAGCGATAAGCGGTCCGAAGTCGGTCATAGCGCCGACGCCGAGGAAGATAAGCGGCGGGTAAATTCCGAGCTTAACGCCCTGATACAGATAGTAGAATAAACCGCCGTAGTGAGGCACGTTGTAGTACTGAACGCCGTTTATAATCGTGGTGGCGTAGCCGTCGGTCGTACCCTTCGCCTTGATACACTCCGCGGCGCTCATAAGCGTCGTATCGGGAGCGGCGGTAATAGCGGGATAGAGGTTTACGAGCAACATTCCGAACGCAATAGGAAGAAGCAGAAGCGGCTCGAATTCCTTTTTGATCGCGAGGTAAAAAAGCACGCACGCGATACCAATCATAACATAGTTCTGCCAGCCGAGAGTCATCAGACCCGAGTCGGTAAATATACCCTGAATGGCATTCAAAAATCTTTCAATAATTTCCATATTCCGACTCCTTTCTAAAACGGTCTTGTATTTTTAAGAACGCCCGCGTTAGCCCACGCCGAACGTGACGAGCTCTTATTTATACTTTTGATTCTGACCTTTTCCTTAGAGCCGTACATAGAATATACAGCGGCTGAGATAACGGCGATAACCTCGTCGGAAACGCCCGTGTCTGATTTTACGGGCTTCAAAGCCGTTCTCGGCTTTTCAACCTCTGCCTTGACCTCGGGCTTTTTAAGTGATTCCTTGACCTTTTGCTTTTTGCGGTCTGTAATCGAATTCTGCGCGCCCGTAACGATTTTACCCATCAGCCAAATGATGAAAATGAGGAAAACCAGTACGGAGAATACAATTACAAAGCCCGTGAGCAACATCGAAGCGGATATCGTGAGTTTGCTCATCATATCCATATGCAATACCCCCATATTTAGTCCATTATATACAATAATTATACTTAATATGGGGGTAAAGTTCAATGAAAAATATTCAGTTTTTTAATTTTCGGTAGTTTTGACAGTTTTCCGAAAAGATTATTGTATTATTTGGTAACTAATCAGAGTATGATACAAATGAGTCCGTTGCAGCCCTTGTTGATGATTTTTTCGATTGTCTCCCCTATCTTGGCTCTCGCGTCGTCGGGCATACGGTAGAGCTTGTTGTGCAATCCCTCGTTTACGAGCTCATGGACAGACTTGCCGAAGATGTTTGACTCCCAGATTTTCTGAGGATCCTCCTCGAACTCCTTGAGCATATACGTCACAAGCTCCTGACTCTGCGCTTCCGAGCCGACTATCGGGGTCACCTCGGTCATTGTGTTGACCTTCATCATATGAATCGAAGGAGCTGACGCCTTCAGCCTTATTCCGTACTTGCCGTTTTGCTTGATGATTTCGGGCTCCTCGAGGCTCAGTTCCTCCATAGTCGGCATAACGATTCCGTAGCCGGTGTCCTGAACCTGTCTGTAAGCCGCCGCGAGCTTGTCGAACTCCTTCTGCTTTCGGGAGAGCTCAGACACGCAGTTGAGCAAAGAGCACTCGTCGCTGAGCTCGAGACCCGTTTTCTCGGAAAGAACCCTGTAGAACAGCTCCTTATACACGGCGACGGAGATTTTAGCCTGACCCTTACCGAGGTTGATGTCGGTCAGTCGGCTGAAATCGACGTACTCGCAGTCGGCGATTTCACCCAGCGCGTCCTGAACCTGTCGGATTTTCTGAATTTTTGAAGCGGACTGCCTGATCGACTCAAAAACTCCGCGCTTGATTTCGTTGTCGGAAGGCAAAGCCACGACCCAGCTCGGAACGTCAACCCCGATTTCTCGTATCGGGAATTCAAAAAGAAGCTGCGCGAGAATCCGCTTTATTTCGTTTTCATCGAGTTCCATACAGCTTACGGGAATGACGGGAACACTGTAGTCTGAGCTAAGCCTACGCGCAAGGTTTTGTGAGCTTTCCGACTCGGGCGCTAATGTGTTTAGCAGGACGATAAACGGCTTGTTGATGCTTTTGAGCTCGTCAATAACGCGCTTTTCG
The DNA here is from genome assembly GCA_017384945.1 of Ruminococcus sp. Lineage (GTDB taxonomy): Bacteria > Bacillota > Clostridia > Oscillospirales > Acutalibacteraceae > Ruminococcoides. The sequence goes on from JAFNSO010000105.1 coordinate 19,381, forward strand.
GCTTCGGCGTACTCCTCGCGCGGTAGGTCTGTTATCGAACCGTCGGTCGTTACTACGAGACCGATCGTGCTGTGGTCGGTGATGACCTTCTTTGTACCGAGCTCCGCCGCCTCCTCAAATGGGATCTCCTCGTCGAACCACGGCGTTTTGACCATTCTTGGCTCGTCGTCCTCGATGTAGCCGAGGGCGCTGTCTACAATGTAGCCGACGCAGTCGACCATTCTGACCTTGAGATTTGCTTTGTCGGACAGGGTTATCTCAATTGATTCCTCGGGGATAAACTTCGGCTCGGTAGTCATAATAGTCCTGCCGCCCGAGGACTGCGGGAGCTCGTCGACCGTTCTCGCGTATAAGCTTTCGTCACCGATATTCGGTAACACTACCGTGTCCATAAACCTCTTTATGAAGGTGCTCTTGCCGCTTCTGACGGGTCCTACCACTCCGATATACACGTCGCCGTTCGTGCGGCGTGAAATGTCTCTGTAAACTGATCTTTCTTCCATTTTTCCGTCCTCCTATAGTGTGGGTATCATAAGCATTGCGCTGTTTTCGAGAATATCTGAGTCGAGGTCGTTTTCCTCGTAAATTCTTTTAAGCCTTGTGTTATATCGCTTGGCGATTTCCCAAAGGCTCTCTCCCCCGTCGGCGTAGTAGAGTACAAGCGACGAAGCCGACGGCTCAAGCTTTTTGTCCTCGTCAACGTTTACCGAGCGGACAATGTTTTTTATATCCTCGTTAATAAGCGAAGCTGTGAATCTCAGCTCACAGCGGAGCTCAATTGTATTATTGTCGCCGATTCTGTAGCTGAGGCTGAGCGGCGTGACACTCAGAAAATTAAGCCTGTTGTACGAGGAAGGCAAATCAAACTCGTTCATAAACTCGACCGAGCGCTCAAGATAGACGTATTGTCCCTCGCTGTTCAAAGCGAGGATACAGACGTTCAGCTTTGAGCTTACGCTCAGGCTGTCTGAGTTGAGGACGTTATTCTGCGGGCAGTAGGAGCAGCGCAAATCAAGAATCTCAACAACTGAGTTTTCCTCGAAGCCGACGCTCTCCTTTTGCATAACGGTTTCGCTGAGTGAATAAACGTCGGTCGGAACCGTGACCCTCGAGAGCTGCGGACTTGAGGCGAACTCGGTGGAGAACGCGTCGAGAACTATCTCGGTCTCGCTTTGAGAATATCCCTCGGCGGTCAAGCAAAGACGGCAGTCCACATCCACAAGGGGATTTTCGGAGAGGATGTCGTTTTTGAGCCTTATATCAAACGACATCACGCTTATATCGGCGGATACAACGGTATCGCTGTCAAAGCTCTCGCAGTCGATGACCTTTGAGAACGGAATTATGTAGTCGAGCTGCTGCGGACGCTCAGCCTCAGCGCTCAGATACAGAAGCCTGACGCTGAGCTCGCCGTTTAGCATAAGCTTGTCGGGGATTATCTTGAAGTCGGTTATCCTCGCTTTGACGTCGCTGTCGAGTATCACTTCAACCGAGGGCTTGTTGCCGATTTGAAGCTCGTCGCCCGCGCTGAACTGCTCCTGACAAAGCGAGACGAGCGCAGACACGCTCTGGTTTTTTGTAAGAAATTCGAGTTTATCGCTGTCGTCGGGTGAAAATAAATCCACAGTCGAGCGGCACATAACCTTTGCGTAAAGCGAGAACGCGCCGTGAACCGTCAGTCTGCGTCTGGAAAGCGCCCTGCAATTGACGTACTCGCATTTTACGGATGTAATCGCGACGGCGTTCTCCGCGCCCGATTTAAGCGGAAAGGACGAATTGAACGGCACAGTCTGTTCGCAGGCGCGCAGGGAACCGCTCGGGTCAATATACAAAACAGAAACAACCGTTGAGCCGTCAACCTGAAGCTGACCGCCGCTCAGATTTCGGTTGTAAATCTTAGGTATAAGCTTGCACCGAAGTATTTTCTCGATATCGGGACAATAGTCGGGAAGCGTGAAGTCGATGTCTACAGGCTGCTCGGCGACAGTGTCAAGCAGAGATGACAAAACTCCTACAGGGATTTTTTTGAGGTTAAATTCCATAAATTTTTCTCTCCTTTTTGTTGCTGTTACATATATATTCGAAAGAAGAGAAAATAGAACCTCCGCTTATTATTTTAAAAACAAAAAAAACAGGCACACAACGCTTTCACGCTGTATGCCTGTTGATTTTTAATTACTTAGTCGAGTTGAGCGAGCTTGCGCTGGATAGCGGTCGCGTCCTTGACGTTTACGGCGTCGTCCTCGTTGAAATCGGCGAGATACATCTGCTCATCGTCGAACTCAGTAAGCTTCGCGAGCATTTTCTGAATCTCGGTAGCGTCCTTGATATTGAGGTAGGTGTCGCGATTGACGTCTCCTCTCTCGAAGGAAGTGATTGTGGGAGGCTCGGTTGTTGTAGTGGGCTCTGTCATTGTAGTAGGCTCTGTTGTTGTCTCAGGCTCGGTAACAGTAGAGGGTTCCTCTGTCGCGGTATCGGGCTCTGTAGCAGGCTCGGTCTCGTCGCCTACTGCAGGAGTTATGGTACCTGTGAATTTACCGACTCTTGCGAGAGGAGCGGTGATTTCATCAATATCGTCCTTCTCCTTGGAGGTACTGGGATCCTGAGTGTAGTTACCCTTAACGTTATCTACCATGCTGAGGTCGAAGGGGCAGCAATCAAGAGCTGATTCTCCTCTGCCGCAGAGTGTCATAGCGCCGATACCCTTTGAGGTAAGCTGGCTTTCTGTGATACCGAGAACCTTGAGAGGAATTTTAATCTCATAGAAGCTGTCGTATTTTGTGTTGTGCACACCCTTGCTTCCCTTGAAGCTCTTATAATCAACCCAGTTAGCGCTGTCTGAGCAAACATCATCGGGAGAATTGGAATCATTAAGTCCCCAAATGCTGTCGCAGACGTTGCCGTCATACATTTTGTACTCAATTCCCTCGTTTTTGAAGTTACCGCAGTGAGTGGTGTAGTCGGTGTTACCCGAGGAGTCGGCGACCGTGAAGTGTCCGGGAGTACCCAAACCTGCCTTTGTACTCATATAGAAGAGGTGGTCGACGTGAGATTTATAGTCGATTTTGTCACCCCAAATATAATCGCCGCTTGATACCTTACCTGTAAGACCCTTCTTTGAGGGGTCAACGCTGAGCGCGAGAATGAGGTGAAGGTCACCCATTTTACCGCCGTCCATGAGAGAAGCGTCGCCCGCGTTCTGCCATGTATCGGTTGTGTTTACATACTGCATACCGATATAAAGATTGTCGCTGTCCCACGCGGCGAAAAGACCGCACGCGTCGATAAGGCAGTTCTCGTGAGCGCCCTTCCAGTGGTTGGCAACGTCCCACGCGCCGCTTGTGGCGATTCTCATATCCTCTGACCAGTCGCTGCCGTCACCGTCGATTTTGATAGTCTTCTTAACGCCTGCCTTGCCGCCCGCGTTTGTAGTGTAGTACTTAGCAAGCTTGCCGCTCGCTGCGGAAGCCGATAATCCGGTCACTACAAAACACGAAACGATCATTGCCGCGATAAGAGCAAGACAAATAAATTTTTTCGTTACCTTCATAATTCAAAACTCCTTTTATACCAACATACAAAACAAAGCATATATCGGCACTTTAAATTTCCATTATATTTTACAATATTTTTCAGCCTTTAGCAAACAAAATTTGCCGTATACGCAAATTTCAGCGATTTGCATATACGGCAGGGGTCGGATAGTGATAAATTTGTTAAGAGATTTGCGGCAATTTCTTGATTTTAAAGATTTTCCGAAGCCAGAACGAAACAAATCTCGGGTTTTCTATAAGTACAACTTTCATAAGCTACCTCCTGCACAGCGACCACGCCAGTAATATTACGGTGATCAACGAAATTATTAACACAAACCTGCACGGCAGGATTGTCGCGAGAAACAGTCCCGTTCCGAACGCCAGCGCGAGTGAAATCTGATGTCGATAAGTATACATTTAATCACCTCGCTACATACTACGCGCAAAATCAAAATGTGTTACCGCTTGCAAAAAGACTTCTTTTGGTATATCATAGAGAAAACGGAGGAAGTATGAGACAGATCACAATTACCGAAAACGACGGCGGCCAGAGGCTCGACAAATTCCTGAGCAAGCGCTTCAGGACTATGCCCAAGTCGCTGATGTACAAATACATAAGGACAAAATACATAAAGCTCAACGGCAAAAAATGCGACAAAGCAGACTTTGTAAGGGCGGGCGATGTGCTGACGCTGTACATTAAGGACGAGTTTTTCGAGGAAAGCCAAACCAAGAGCTACGAATTTCTGAAAGCTCCCGCGAAGCTCGACGTGGTGTACGAGGATGAAAACCTTATTCTTATTGACAAAAAGCCGGGGGTTATCGTTCATCAGGACAAAAGCTATCACTTCGACTCGCTTGTAATGAGGGTACAGCATTATCTTTACAAAAAGGGCGAGTACGACCCCGAAAAAGAAAAGTCCTTCTCCCCCGCTCTTGTAAACAGAATCGACCGCAACACAGGCGGGATAGTAATAGCCGCGAAAAACGCCGAGAGTCTGAGGATCCTCAACGCGAAGATGAAGTCAAGAGAGCTGAAAAAATACTATCTGTGTCTTGTTTGCGGAAAGCCAAAATTCGACAAAGGAATTATGGAAGATTGGCTCTTAAAAAACAACAGCACAAATACCGTTAGGATTTTCAAAAACAAGGTCGAGGGAAGCAAGAACATCAAGACCGAGTACAAAATTCTTGAATCAAACGGCAGAATGTCGCTCGCGGAGGTGCTGCTTCATACGGGAAGAACCCACCAGATAAGAGCTCATATGGCGTTTATAGGTCATCCGCTCGTCGGCGACAGCAAGTACGGCAAGGACAAAAGGAATTTTATAAAAGACGATTTCAAATGGCAGGCGCTGTACGCGTTCAAGCTGAAATTCGAGTTTGAGTCAGACGCGGGAATTCTCAGCTACCTCAATCATAAGGAGTTTGAAGTCAAAGACGTCTGGTTCAGGGATAGGATAAGCAAAAAGTAAAATGGTAAAAAGTATGCCCGCTTTTCAGCGGGCTGCTTTTCTTATTCCGTAGCTTCTGTTGCTTGTGTAGGAGCTGTTGACTGAGTCGGGTCGGTTGCCGTTTCGGGTTCGGAGGACTCGGTCGGTTCGGTCAACTCGGTGGATTCGGTTATATCGGTTACTTCGGTTGACTCAACAGTCGTCTCCTCGGTCTGAGTGGTGGTCGGTGGCTCGGGAGCGTCGTAGTCGGCTGTCAGCGCCATTCCGAGGTATTTTACTCCGTCAAAGTCGATTATCGGCGCTACCCAATATTTTTCGGAAACGTATTTTGACTCGGAGTCAAATAATACGTCAAACTGCTTTTCATTTGTGACGGCTATCTGCTCGACCTTTCCGTTATCGGTAACAATTCCTACACGGTACTGAATATTGTCGTAAGGAGAATTCCATTCGAGATGGTTTTTGTCCTCAAAGGTCTGAATTGAGATATCAGTAAGCTTCATATCGTAGTACAGTCTGGAGTACTCACCCTCGTCGCCCTTGAAACGCATATAACAGGGCTTGGGCTCCTTTCCGTCGGCGGCGGTGCCGTTGAAGATGTTCGAGTACGCCTGAACTCCGATGTTTCCGTAAGCGCCCGAGATACAGGGCTTGTTTTGGGGACAGTTTATTATATTATCGTGAACTGAAACGAACTTCTCAAAGCTCTTGTCTGAGTCGGAGGAGCCGTTTATATATATGCTGTCCTTTGAGTTGTGGTTGATCGTATTTCCTTTGATTTCAACCAAGTCGGCTCCGAAATTTATTCTGATTGGGTTGGTGGTGCAACCGCTGATTTCGTTGTCCTCAATCACATTGCCCATTCCGCCGTGAATATTTACTCCGTATACGGCGGAGCCGGAAACGCTGTTCTCCTTTATGACATTATCATCGCAGAACTGAGTGTAGACTCCGTATTCGTTGTCGGAAATGATATTGCCTGACACGATGTTCTGCTCCGAAGCTGAGTAGAGCTTAACTCCGATTGAGGAGGTGTTTGAGATAATATTTTCACTTAGAAGGATCTTATCACTTTTTTGAATGGTTACACCTATCGGACACTGTGAGACGCTGTTCTTTGAGATTGTGTTGAGAGCGTGAGTGCTGTATACATATATTCCGTCATAAGAACAGGAAGTGATTGTGTTCTCGGTAAAATTGTTATTAAGTGAGTTTTTGATTAAAACGCCGTGTTGGCAGTTCTCGATATTGTTGCTGAAAATATCGCAGTTTTCGGTTGTCTCGTTGAGATATACGCCGTAGGTTGATGAGGTCGATATCTCGTTATTATAAACCTTTACCATCTCAGTGTTACCAAGATTTACGGCGCTTCTGCCTGTTGAGGAAAACTTGTTTTCGGTGATTTCGCTGTTTTCGGTATAATGGAAGAAAACGCCGTCCTTTGTAAAGCTCGAAATATCGTTGTTCTTAACGGTGATGTTCGTTGAGGGTAATTCAAGGTTCAGAGGATAGGTCAGAAAAACGCCTATTCCCGACTTCGCGACGCCGTTTTTCAGCGTATTACCCTCGACAGTTACATTGTCACAGCCCTTGAGCTCGACTCCGTTAGATTCGTCCCCGACCGAGTCGGCGAGGTCAATGGTGTTCCCGACCACGCAGGAATTGACGGCGTAATTGAGCTGAACTCCGACGGAGCCGTTGCCAGAAATTGTGTTAGGCTTCGTTTCGCCCTTCTCGTTCCTGCCGACGTTTACGTTGTAGACCTTGTAGGTTCCCGCATGAATACCTGTTTTTAAATCGAGAGAATCGTAGTGCTCGCCCATAACCCTGATTCCGGTGGGTCGGACGTAATTGTTATCCTTGACTCTGAGCTTTATTGTGTTGCCGTAGATGTAGAGCTTTGAGTCCTTTAGTTTATTTTCACACTGCTCGTTGCTGAGCTTGTTGAGGTTTCTAAAGTTGTAGCCATCGCCGATCGTCATAGAGCGGATATCAACGCCGAGCCCTACGTCGGTCATAGTATTGTTGTAAATCTTTGAATTCGACCAGTACACACCGTAGACCGCGATTCCGCCTATGTTCTCAAAGGTGTTGTTGTATACGGAGATATTGTCGAAGAGCTTTCCCGGTACGGCATGATGACTGCCTATTCCCCGGAATTTGTTCTTGAAGTTACAGTTTCTGACAACTATATTCTTTGTCGGGGTTTTGTCGTAGTACACGAACTCGGGCATAGCCTCGTAGGTCGCGACGTCAAACTGAATAGCCTCTCTGCCGCCGTCGTTCTTGAAGGTGTTTACGGGCTTTTCGTTTGAAAATGAGCATTTGTAGATTTTTGAGTTATTTACAGCTCCGAACTCGACGTCGTGGCAGTTGTAGTTTCCTACAAAGCTGCAATTCTTTATTGTTATTTTCTCACAGTGAGCGAAACGCATTGTGGAGTGCTGGATACGCCAGTTAGCGGTTCCCGCCTGAGAGTAAGGTACGGCAGCGTCCCAGATTCCTCCGTCGATTGTGATGTTTTTTGCTCCCGAATAGCCCGTCGCGGCGTAGGCGTTCTTTTTGTAGCCGTTGCGAAGAAGGTTTCCGTAGTAACGGAAGCGGCAGTTTTTCGCTGATAAGTAGGTGTTGCTGAAAATCCTTATCGTTCTGTCGAGGGAATAGTTGCCCTTTGATACGGTAACCTTCGCGATTTTTGACGCCTTCCCCTTTTTTCGGGCTGTCTCAAGAGCGGCGTTGAGCGCCTTGGAAAAATTCTTGCCGTACTTTTTTGCTGTAAATTTCTTTTTGTATTTTCCGCATTTGACCGTGATTGTGCCCTTTGAGTTGGTGTATGTCACGGCATAGGAGACGGAAACCGTCGCTATGCTGACCATAAACAGAGTAATTATAAACACAGCGGCAAAGCGGAGGGTTGTTTTCTTCATTCTGATTATATATCCTTTCATTCAGTTATCGACATCATCGCGCACATCGTTCCCCGCTGACCGTTAGTCGCGCGGTGCGACCAAAGCAGCGAGCTGTTGCATTTTGTACACAGGTCGGATATAGTAATGTTTTTTTCGCTGACTCCAGCCCTTGTTAGTATCTGACGGTTGCACTCAAGAAGGTCGAGGTAGTATTTTTCATTCTCCTTGGGAAAAATAAATTTCGAGTTATCCAAATCACTGAGCTTGTAGAATTCGTCGGCGCACGCCTTGTCTACCTCGTAGCAGCATTTTGAAATCGCGGGACCGATTGCGCAAAGCAGATTCGCGGGATCAGTTCCGTAGAGCTCAGTCATTTTTTCGACGACTTTTTGCCCTATTCTCCCGACGGTGCCCCGCCAGCCCGCGTGAGCGAGCCCAATCGCTTTGTTTTTTGTATCGACAAAAAACAGAGGCGTACAGTCGGCGTAGTAGGTCACGAGTGTCACGTTTTTTTCATTCGTAATGAGAGCGTCAACGCTCTGCATATCGCGCGGCTTTGTAATTCCGATTCCGATGTTTTCGCTTGTAACGGGACGGACAAAGGTATGATGATCCTGAGCCGAGGCCACAAGAGTATTAAAATCAAGCCCCGCGGACTTACAGAGCCTTTTATAGTTTTCCACAACATTGTCGGGATTATCACCTCGGTTAAAGGCTAAGTTCATCGAGCTGAAAATTCCCTCGCTGACACCGCCGAGTCGGGTAGAAAAAGCGTGTTTTATAAAGCTTACTTCTTCTAAAGAATTATACGTAAGGTACGGAACGCTGTTTTCGTTGTTGAGCTTCATAGTTTTGCTGTATAATTTCATTAAATCACCATTTATATATTAACTCATTCCGGAAAAACTTGCAAGTACAAAAATTATTTGATATAATATACAAAACTGATTGATTGCATATTAACAATATTTTAAATGTCAATAATGATGATATTTTGAAGAAGGGTTCAAAATGAAAAAGCTATTCGGAAAAAACATAACCACAAGCTGCGAGTACTGCCAGAATTTTGACTTTGACGGCGGAAAATGCGTTTTCGGCAGAAGCATAGGAGAAAACGGCAAATGCAAGAAATTCGACTACAACCCGACGCTTAGAAAGCCGAAGGCTGACGCGGTGATGATGCAGTTTTCAAAGGAAGATTTTGAGCTTTAGGCATAAATATTTTTCGGGCAGAATAATACAAAAGGATTTTTAAGCTTATTCATAATGAAGCTCCTGTGTATAAAACAATGTCGGGCAAAACGCCCGACATTTATTATTTTTATTAATCGAAAATCGGAACGCCCGTGCTTCTTAAATACTGCTCGGGGCTCTCTTTCAGGTAAATCTCGGGGACAAGCCTTAATACCTTCATCGCGTAGGTTATCTCATTGCCCTCGGAGTCAAACGAACTCGGTCTGCCCTCGTTCTCCCAAATCTTCGTAGCGTATTTGAACAGCTCCTCGTCAATGTAGAAGCCGATTTTGTCGTCATAATAACGGTCAGACGCGCTGAGATAGGGCTTCATAAGCGATTTGAGCTTTTTAATGTCGTCATTCTCGTAGGCTTTTCTGAGAGCGTCGTATTTGTTTCTGAGCTTATACCAAATGTCGATTCTGTCAACCGAACGACGAGCCTGATTAAAGGTCTTTACGGCGGGATTGACGGTGGGATTGTAAACCCTGCCCATCCATCTGTTGTAGTCCATCTTATAATCGACGAGATCGAGGATTGAGTAGCCGTCGCCGCTCACGCAGTCAAGAAACTCCTGATACGGCGTATCAACGTCCCAGATCACGACGGCTCTGTCGCTGCCGCCGATCTCAAAGCTCTGCTTTGTCTGCCAGTTGTTGCCGTAGAGCTGAGAGAAGTAGAGCTCCTCGTCCTCGTAGACCTTCATCTGCCTGCCCTCAAACTCGGTGGTCTTTACCCTTGTAAAGAGGTCGAGCGGGAATTTTATGACGTTCGCCTTTCCGTCCATATACGCAAAGCAGTTCTCCCTGAGAGTCGGGTCGGCAAGACGCTTTTCCTCGGGAATGAAACGGTTCGAGGTGTAGGGCTTTGTCGCGTTTACGTTTTCGTCGACGATGTATTTTGCGAGCTCCTCCCGAGTCATCTTCTTGGCCTTCATCATTCCCTGATGAAGATAGTTAGCGTTTTCAAGCTTGACCTTTCTCATAATGTGGGACTTAAAGCGCTTGATTCCCGTAATTCGGGATATAAGCTTATAGAACACAATCCACTTTGCCTGAGAAGCCTGCTTGAAGTTATCGAGCACAAGGAAGCGCTCGGAGCCTCTTACCTCGTCGGAGGGCTCAAACTCACGCATGGGGTTGATCGTAATACTGATTCCGTAGGACTTTTTGAACTCCGAGGAACCGCCGTCAAACAGCAGAGAGGTTTTGTCGCAATAACGGAACTTAAAATGCTGGAGACGGTAGTTATTGCGCCAGCTCTCAATTTCTCTGGTGTCCGAGAGGTTCTTGCTTACGTACTTTTCGAGCTTATCAATATCGGAAAGCGGCATTGAAATCTTGAAGTAGCACTGATCATCGGCGAATTTTTTGTGGTCAAGCACATAGCGGGCGCTCTCGTTGGCGACAATATATTTTAAGTTTTCTTTCTCGCAGATTGAGACTATCTCGTCGAACAGCTCAAGAATTCTTTTCTGAATCTTTGTCATATTACACGCCCTTCTTTCTGATATCAAGCAGGAGCATTCCGTCAGCGGTTTCACCCTTGACCTTTTTGTAATACTTCTCGGCGGTCTCTTTGTCGCCCTTCATATAGGCGATGTCGCCAAGCGCCTTCTCAATCCTGTCGTTGTCGGGATATTTTTCGAGAAGCTTTTCGGCAAGAGCCTGAGCCTCGGGATCCGCCTTAATAACCTTGATTTCAAGGTTGTAGAGCTTGATTTCCTTGCTGTGCGGATACTTTTCAACCGCTTTTTTGATAAGAGCCTCAGCCTTGTCGTACTCCTTGTAGACCATCGCCGCCTTGATCTCGCGGGCGTCGATTACAAGCTGCCAGAGAGCTTTGAGCCTGTCCGTATAAGGAATGAAGTTCATATCGCGCAGCTTCATAAGCTTTGAGGCTACGGTGAAGTTGTTGCGGGTGTAGAGCATATTGAAAATCGCGGCGTAGAACAAATCCTCGCCCATATCAAAGTAGCTTTCCCAGTAGCGGACGCTGAACTGGAGCTGCTTTTCATAATATTCGGAGAACACCTCGTCGAGAAGCCTTAGCTTTTTCTCGTCGCCCGCGTCAAGCAGGGTGTTCACATCGGTGATTCCGTGTTCTCTTAGCTTTTTCTCCGTCTTATATTTTACAAACTCGCCGAGCTTGTCGTAAACGTGGTGGAGGTGAACGCCTACCTTGTAGCCCTCCTCGACCATAACGTGCTTTGCCTTCTGACGCTCCTTTTTCAGAGCCTTTTCGTCGAGCAGACGCATATAGTCGTTTACGTAAGCCGAGCAGGGGATTCCCGTGTGGGACATCTGCGAATGATGCTTCTGATCCTTTGGCATAATGTTCCAGTCGTCGCCGTAATAATAGGTCAGAAGCTCGGCGTACTTTGCTGAAATCGGGAATTTTCTGCCCTCGAACTCAGCATGGTAGACCTTGTCATAAAGGAATTTCGGAGCGTAGGAAACGGGGCCGTATTTTCTCGCCGAGCATGAGAGGTAGGTGTCGCAGTCGTCGTAATGCTGATTGAAAATCTTCTTTTCAAGGTGTCTTAACACCCTTTCCTTGCCGACGAATCTCTCCCAGCGTCTGAACTTGTTGTACAAATCCATCTGCTTTTTGCTCTTGTAACGGTAGTGACGGTAGCTTGAGTTGCAGTACTCGTCGTAAGCAAAGTAGAGGTCGATAGCCTCCTGCTTTTTGACGGGATCTCCCGGGAGCTCCATCATATAGAAAACGTCGATGCACTGACCGCAAATAGGCTTCCAGAACGCGAAGTTCGAGCTGAGTCTGAGTGACTCAACGTCTACGTAGCGGCCGAAAACTCCCGGAAAGTCGCGGTCGAGTCTGCCGTCGCAGTAAACACGCTTTTTGGGATCAAGCTCCTTTTTGCACGACTCGACCCACTTGTAGTAGTTTTCCTCGGTCATATTTATGTCGATATCGTCATCCCACGGGATAAAGCCCTCGTGACGAATCGCGCCGAGAGTCGAGCCGAAGTCGACAAAATACTCAATATCATATTTTTTGCAGATATCGTCAATCTCGGAAAGGAGATTAAACAGATATTTTTGTGTAGCGTCCATATGTATACCCTATTCCAAATTATAATTCGCCGCGCTTCTTCTTCAGAAGCACATATCCCTCAAAAATATCGAGGTCCTCTTTGGTTGTTATTTTGATATTTGTCTGACTTCCCTTGGAGAAGTAAATCGTCTTGCCGAGAGCGTACATCATCGTTGTGGTGTGAGGTTCAACCTCGTTGATCACTCCCGTTCTTTCGCCCTCGTCATAAAGGTCGCAGACGAACTTGTACTGAAAAGCGTGCGGTGAGTTCATACAGCAGACCGTGTCGCGGTCGATGTACTGAGTGGTTTTTGTCTCGTCGTCCTTGATTCCCGAGAGGTAGATGAAGTTGGTTGTGGAAATAGCGTTGCCCTTCTCTGCGCAAACCTTGATTGCGTCGGAAATGATATCGTGCTCAACAAACGGAGAAGCTCCGAAGTGAACCAAAACGATATCGTCGTCGGAAATCTTGTCCTTCAGATTGCTGATACCGTTTTTAACGGACGCCTGGAAGGTGTCGCCGCCCTTTGTGACCCACTTGACCTTGTCGAGCTTGTACTCGTTGACCATTTCTCTGAGGTACTCGATGTGGCTTTCGACGCAGACAATCTCGATCGCGTCGATTTCGGGATGAGTGTTGAACTTTTCAACGGTGTAGGCGAGCACAGGCTTGCCGAGAATCTCAATAAACTGCTTAGGACGGTCGGCGCCGACTCTTGAACCGACTCCTCCCGCGAGTATTACCGCGATATTCATTATTACCAAACTTCCTTTCGGGATAACACACATTTTCCCATAGATAGTCATTATAATTATTTTATACTAAAAACGGCTAAAAATCAATTTTTTTACAACAATGTAATAAAGAGCAAAAAAGATTTACAAATAGAAACAAGTTGCCGAATTATTTACCAAAAATAAGACGACAACCTGCGTTTTCTTTTTAAACTGTGACGATTGTTATTTTATCAAAGCCGATGTTCGCAACCGACTGAACCGTTGATTTGACGAGGATTTGTCTCGACTTTTTCATTTCACCCTCGGGAACGGTCACGGTACAGCCGTTCTCGTTTATGTAGCATAGACAACGTGAAAAGCTCTTCGCCCTCAAAGCTGACTCGATTGTATCCTGAAAGGTGAAGTTTTTGATTACTCCCGCGACCTGAGACTGCGCTTCGTTTTTGTCCGATTCGGAGACATTCTCGAGTTTAAGCGTCTGAGACGCTGTGTCGATTATTTTGTCCTGGATTTTATCGCGATTAGTCTTTGCCTCGGAAAAATAATCCTTCTGCTTCTGAGTAAGGTTTTTATCGGTTTCGGATTTCTTATCCTTTTCGGTTGATTTCGGCTTGGTCGTTTCGGTGGATACGGTAGCGTTTACAAACTTGGTCTCTCCGAGTGTCCTCGACACCGCCGTCGGAGTCGAAAAGCTCCAGTTAAGATACACCGCCGCTCCGAGAGCAAGAATCATTGTTACCGCGAGAATTTGCTTTTTGAATTTTTTCATATCAATTACCTCTTTGTGTTTAATTGTGTGACGCATACCTTCGCGCTCGAAAGGCTGAGCGCCTTTGTTACGGCTTCATACACCCGCTCCTTGACCTCGGGCTCGCCCGCTCCCTCGCAGGCTACCACGACTCCTCTGACAACGGGTTCGATGTCCTTTGTCTTTGTTGAATTGTTTTCGAGATAAACACCCTCGGCGGAGTTTTCTATCGTGAGCAGGACGCTCACATCCCCCACCCCCTCGATTTGTGAAAGAATCGACGCGAGCGAGTTTTGAAGCTCTTGTCTGTACTGTTCAACGCCCTGTGAAGCGGCAGGCTCCGCCTTTGGAAACGACGAGAAGAATATAAGGGCGATTCCGAGAACTCCCACAATCAGAACGACGATTTTATATTTTCCGTTTATCAGGCTGTTAAAAATCTTCATACTGTAAATATCCTCGGCTTAATACCGAAATTTTCCTTTACCGTTTGTGACGCTTTCAGCTTATCAGCGTTTTTGTATAAATATATGCTTATTGATTTGATATATATTCCTCCGTCCTCGTTTGTTTTAAGTTTTAGACCGCAGGTTTTGCAGTAGATTTTTTCATCAGCGAGGAGCTTTTTGAGCGTTTGGTTAAGGTTCTTTTCGGTCTGCTTTATGACTTGGTTATTGTAAATCTCGTCCGCGGAGGATGAAACGGCGCTTTTTTCGGGAATCGCCTTGATATCGAGCTCAAAACCGTTCAAAGCGGTTTTAATCGGAACAATAAGCGCGCAAACGATAAAAACTCCGAGTACGGAATTGAGAATCCTCTTTGTGCTGCCCTGCGGAACAAGAACGCCGACTACAGAGCACAAAGCGCAGCACACGCAGATAACAGCCGCTACAGAAGCTATATCCTTCATTATGAACCTCCCAAAATAAACAGCGCCGCGGTTGAGATTACGAACACCGCGCAAACAGAGAGCGTGATAGCGAGTATAACAGAAAACACCGACGACACGCTTTCGAGAAGAAAGCAAGGCTCCTTAAGCCCCATAAGCTCCCCCGCCGACTTTGACAGCCACAAAACAAGAAGCCACCAAAGGCATTTTATTACCACAGGCATAAACACCGCGATAACGGCGAGCAGCGCGAACACCCCGACCCCCGAGCGCAAAAGTCCGATGGAGCTCTGCACGGTTTTATAAGCCTCAGAAAGAGCCGACCCGACAACAGGCACAAGAGACGAGAGCGTGAACTTGACCGCTCGTGTGCCGACGCTGTCGAGTCCGCCCGAAATAAGCTGCCGCAGTGTGAGCGCGCCCGTGAACAGAGTCATAATAAAGCCGAGCCCCCACTTTATAAGCTTGGACAAGAATCTGACGAACCCGCCGAGGTTTACGCTCGGAGAAATCGCGCAGGCCCTTCAATCTCGGGAACCTCAGAACCACCGGCAATGCCCCAACCCCACCAACGGGTATAACGAGCGCCGGCTTCCTTCAGCTCCTCCTTATGGTCAAACGTC